>DATCXP010000141.1:0-2164 GCA_036565765.1 Terrimesophilobacter sp. | reverse complement strand
CTGCTCCGGGCTGTGTTCGGCGCCCAACCCAGTCTGCACGTACTGGCGCAACCGATCGTTGCTGGCCAGCTTCCCACCGCGAGGCCTGCGCGCCCGCCGACGCGAAAGATACTCTGCCGACGACGGCCGATACCCCAGGCGCGTGGCTCCCCTTCGCAGCTCGCGACTAATCGTCGAGGGCGCTCGCCCCAGCCGGGCCGCTATCGATCGGATACTCTCACCCCGCGACCGAGCAAAGCAGATCTCTTCCCGGTCAAGGAACGACAGACGGCTCGATGAGGTCACTGGCGGCGGGATCATCCCCCCAGCCTGACTCACCCAGTTCGCTGCCGTCGAACGATTCACACCAGCACGAGCGGCCGCGGCGGTGACCGTGCCACCCCCGCGAAGCTCCTCCCAAAACCGTCGCCGAACAACACGCGGATACCCTGCAGGACCACCAGCCACCTCAACACCTCGATCAATCAAGTGTTGCAACGACCCCTTGAACCCAAGAGCATCACTCGTCCGATTGACCACCGCTCGCTCATTCTCTCGGTCGGGTATGAGGACTTCGGTGCGGGGAAGCCGGCGAGCCGAGCGCAGGTCAGGCGCCCTCCGCCTCGGGCGCACGGTTCAGCAGGTCGGCGTGGTGGATTTCCGCAACGTTCGGGTGGGCTCGCAGCCGGTACCGAAGCGCGTTGTCGCCGTAGGTCTCCAGGATGGGGCTGTTGGTCGGGTCCAGGGACAGGCCGCGAGCGCCGTCGCGCAGGGCCGGGTCGAGTTCGAGCCTCGGCATCGTGGCATCCAGCGCCGGGTTGAAGAAGAACGGGATGGAGATGCGATCGGTGCCGACCTGCGGTGAGACGACCCGGTGCAGCGTGGCCTTCAGGTAGCCGTCGGTGGCCAGCTCCAGCATCTCGCCGATGTTGACGATGAAGGCGCCCGGGATGGATGGCGCGTCGATCCAGTCCCCGCCGTGCTCGACCTGCAGTCCGCCCTTGTCCGGTTCGACGAGGAGCAGGGTGAGCACGCCGCCATCGCGGTGGGCGCCGACTCCCTGTTTGGCGACATCCGCCGACTCCCCCGGGTAGCGCACGATCTTGACCAGGGAGAACGGGTGGTCGGCGAAGGCGGCGTCGAACACGTCCTCGGATGCGCCGAGCGCGACCGCCCAGGTGCGCAGGAGGCGCAGGGCGAGGGCGTTGAGTTCGGTGGTCCAGCGGGTGACGATGGGCTGAAGGTCGGGGAAGTTCGCCGGCCACAGGTTGGGGCCCTCGAGCCGCCAATAGTCGGGAACGCCCGCGCCGCGCTCGACCACGGCGCGCTCTTCGCCGATGTCGATCTGTTCCCGCCAGTCGACGTCGCCATGGGTGAGCTCGCGGCCGATCCGCGTGTAGCCGCGGAACTGCGGGCTGTGGATGTTCTCGATCGCAAGCTTCTCCTCCTCGGGGAGGTCGAAGAAGCGGCGGGAGACATCCAGGATGTCGTCGATCAGTGCCTGCTCGATGCCGTGCCCGACGAGGTAGAAGAAGCCGACCTCGTGGGTGGCCTGGCGCAGCTGTCGGCGGAACTGCTCCGCTCCCTCCGTGCCGCGGTCGAGGTGGGACATGTCGAGGATGGGAAGGGAATCTAACACCCTTCAATCCTCACAGATGCGAAAGGGTCGCGCTGAACGTTACAGGGGAGCCGACCGGATGCCGGGTCGCCCACCCGCGGATCGCCGACTCAGCTGAGGGCTGAGTGCGGCACTCGCCACCTCCGATCGGACGGCGACTCAGAGGCGTGCGAGGAACCCGAGCACGCGCTCGAGCACGAGCGCGGTCGCCGCTGCGTCGTAGCTCGCCAGACTGGAGTCGGTGAAGAGATGCTTGTCGCCCGGGTACAGGAACAGTTCGCCGTGCTCGGCTATCGCCACGAGTTCACGCGCCGCGTCGATGTCGCCCCCGCCGACGAATTCCGGGTCGGCATCCATGCCGTGGATCTGCACGGGCAGTTCCGGCGGCCACGATCCGAACTCCGCAGGCGGAATCGTCGACTCCAGGAAGACAGCACCAAGCGCGCCCGCTCGGGTCTGCGCGAGGTATTGCGCCGAGACGACGCCGAACGAGATACCCGCGTAGACGAGGCGCTCGGGCAGCGCGGCGGCGATGTTCCCCGCCGTCGCGATGAACGATTCGAAGCC
>DATCXP010000139.1:0-7570 GCA_036565765.1 Terrimesophilobacter sp. | reverse complement strand
ACGAGGTTCGCGACGAACACGTGCGGCGTGAAGCCGGTCAGGTCGCCGATGCCCTCTCCCTGGCCGACGAGCTTGATCGGGATGCCGGTGCGCTCCTGAACCGCGAGCACGAAGCCGCCCTTCGCCGAGCCGTCGAGCTTCGTGAGTACGAGCCCCGTGACGCCGGCATGCTCGATGAACGCCTCCGCCTGGGCGAGCCCGTTCTGCCCGGTCGTCGCGTCGAGCACGAGAAGCACCTCGGAGATCTCGGTCTGCTTCTCGATGACGCGCTTGATCTTGCCGAGCTCGTCCATGAGTCCGCTCTTGGTCTGCAGCCGCCCCGCGGTGTCGATGAGCACGATGTCGATGCCCTCGCGCTGCGCCTTCTCCACGGTCTGGAACGCGACGGATGCCGGATCCTGCCCCTGCTGCTGGGGTCGGACGATCTGCGCCCCGCCGCGTTCGGCCCAGGTCGCGAGCTGTTCGACGGCCGCAGCACGGAACGTGTCAGCCGCGCCGACGACGACGCTGCGCCCGTGACCGGCCAGGAATCTCGCGAACTTGCCGATCGTCGTCGTCTTACCGACCCCGTTGACACCGACGACGAGGACGACCGCGGGTCGGGCGGTGAGCCTGAGGGTCGGGTCGAGCCGGGCGAGACGTTCCTCGAGCGTCTCGCGCAGCATCCGCTTGAGATCGGTCGGATCGGTGGTCTTGAACCGCTCGACGCTCGCGCGCAGCTCTGCGACGAGGGAGTCGGTGACGTCGGGTCCGAAATCGGCGGAGATGAGCGCGTCCTCGAGGTCGTCCCAGGTCTCATCGTCGATCGTCTTCTTCGCGAACATGCCGCGCAGCGCGCCGCCGAGCGACCAGGGTTGTGCGCGCTCTGCCATGCAGCGATCCTAGTTGGCGGGCCGCAGTCGGGGCGTCACCCGCAGGACCGACCAGCCGACGACGACCGCGACGAGCAGCAGGCAGATGGCGCCGAGCCCCGAGTAGCCCATGACCGCGAGCACCGGCCCGGCGAGCGCCCCGCCGACGGCTGCCGTGCTGTTCATGAGCAGATCGGAGACGCCCTGAAGACCCGCCCGGTCGTCGACGGGAGCCGACTCTGCGACGAGGGTCGAGCCTGCGATCGTGGAGGCCGACCAGCCGAGCCCGAGCAGGATCACGCTCACGACGACCCAGAACTGCGACTGGCTCCCCAGCCACGCGGTCAGGAGGGACGCGACGAGCACTCCCTGCCCGCCGAGGATCACCGGGATGCGACCCCAGCGGTCCGCCATCCAGCCGAACACGGGCGACAGCGCGTACATCCCGGCGATGTGCAGGCTGAGCGCGAATCCGACGATCACCAGTGTCGCCCCGTGCTCGTAGAGGTGCACAGGGGTCATCGACATCATGGCGATCATCGTCGCGTGGCTCAGGGCGACCGCGACGACGGCATAGCGTGCCAGCGGGTTCACGCGCAGCGTCGCAAAGCCGTGACGGGGCGGGATTCCGGATGGTGCGGGTGCGCGCTCCAGCGCGGTGAGAAGCGGGTCGGGGCGCAGGCCGAACAGGTAGACGAGCACCGCGGCGACCTGGGCGGCGACCGTGAACAGGAACGGCCCGGTCAGGGTTGGCAGGCCGATCACCGATCCGATCGCCTCACCCGGCTCGATCAGGTTCGGGCCGAGCACGGCACCGATCGTCGTCGACCACACGACGACGGAGAGCTGGCGGCCTCGGTGGGCGGGAACGGCGAGGTCGGTCGCGGCGAACCTGGCCTGCAGGTTCGCGGCCGACCCGGCTCCGGTGAGGGCGAGTCCGACGAGCAGGAGCGGGAAGGAGCCGAGAGCTGCGGATACCGTCGCGAGGACGGCCCCGAGCGCCGCGACGATCGAACCGACCGAGAGGGCGATCCGCCTCCCGCGCGCCTGCGCTGCGCGCGCGAGCGGGACCGCGATGAGTGCGGCGCCCAGCGTGCTCATGGTCGCCGCCATACCGGACCAGGCCGGCGATCCGCTCACCTCGGATGCCAGGAGCGCCCCGACCGACACCGTTGCGCCGAGTCCGATCCCGCCGAGGATCTGGGCGAGCACGAGCACTCTGACGACCCGGCGCTGGATGCTGTCGATCTCGATCACTGCGCAAGTCTACGCAAGCGCGAACCTTTGCGAGGGGTCAGTAACTGTCCTTCACCGGCGCGCTGAGGGACAGTTACTGACCCTTCGCGAAGGTCGAAGATCGTCAGCTCGCCTTCTCCTCCCTGGCGACGCGCTGGCCGACGACCGCGCTGATCCCATCGGCGCGCATCGAGACGCCGTAGAGGGCATCCGCGATCTCCATCGTGCGCTTCTGGTGGGTGATGACGATGAGCTGGGAGGTCTCGCGCAGTTCCTCGAAGATCGTGAGCAGACGGCCGAGATTCGCGTCGTCGAGAGCGGCCTCGACTTCGTCCATGATGTAGAACGGGCTCGGCCGGGCCTTGAAGATCGCGATCAGCAGGGCGACCGCCGCGAGCGAGCGCTCACCGCCGCTCAGGAGCGAGAGCCGCTCGATCTTCTTCCCTGCGGGCTTCACGGTCACGTCGATGCCCGTCGTGAGGATGTTCTCGGGGTCGGTGAGGTGGATGCTGCCGGTCCCGCCGGGGAACAGCACGGGGAACACCTCGTTGAAGGCGGCCTTGGTGTCGTCGAATGCGCTTGTGAAGATGTCCCGCATCTTCTCGTCGATCTCGTCGATGATCGTGAGCAGGTCCTTGCGGGTGTTCGTGAGGTCGGTGAGCTGCTCGGTGAGGAACCGGTGGCGCTGCTCGAGCGCGTCGAACTCCTCCAGTGCGAGCGGGTTGACCCGGCCGAGCTGGACGAGCTTGCGCTCCGCCCTGGCCAGCCTCGCTTCCTGCTCAGCCCGCACGAATGCGCGGTGGAGCTCAGGCAATCGCGCCAGCGATTGCGCGACCCCAGCGCCGACCGAGCCTGCGAGGTCGGGCCCATTCCCCAACCCGAATGAAGGCATTTCAGCACCCGGCGGCTCCGGATCCCCGAAAACCTCGCCCTCGGCATCCGGAGTTGCCTTCATTTGGGCCGTGTCCACGGGGACTGCGACCGGCGAGTCTGCGAGGGCCGCGACCGGCAGGTCTGCAGGAACCGGCACGTCCGGCCCGTACTCCGCGATAAGCACGTCCTCGACGAGGCCCAGCTCCTCGCCGGCCCGCTCCAGCAGACTCGAGAGCTGCAGCTTCTTCTCGTAGATCTGCATCTCGAGGCCGTGAACACTCTCGCTGATCGTCGTGAGACGCTCGCGCAGCGCACTCTCCGAGCGGCGCAGCGCGGCGAGCTCCTCGTTCTGCTGCGCGCGCTCCGCCTCGCGGGCCGCCAGCTGCAGACGCGCCTCCGACACCGAGCGGTCGACGGCATCCAGCACCGCGGGAAGCGCCTCGATGACTCTCGTAGCGGATTCGAGCTGATGACGGCGGATCACGGCACGACGCGCGGCTTCCTCGGCGGCGGCGCGCTCCTCGAGGAGTTGACGTGCGAGCTGCTCGCCGCGCAGTTGCTCGGCGCGAACGCGCTCGCGCGCCGTCTCCAATTGCAGACGCGCCTCGACCTCGTTCTCGCGGGCCGCGTCCAGTTCCAGAACGAGCCCTGCGCGTGCAGCGACGTCCAGGATGGGCCGCGGGCGCTGCTGGGCGGCCGAGAGCTCCCCCTGCGCCTTCTCGGACGCCGCAACAGCCTCTGCCACGGACTCCGTCGCGAGGGCGAGGCCGCGCTCCAGACGTTCGGATTCCGCTTGCGCCGCCTCGACCTGCACGCGCGCCCGGTTCAGCTTCTCGGTGCGGGACGCCAGCCGGGCGTCGAACTCGCGCAGGGCGGCGAGGGCGTGACCGGATTGCTCCTTCGCGACCTGGAGCACGCCGCGCTGCTCGGCGAGCGCGAACCGCGCTCGGTCGATGAGAGCGGTGACCTCGGCGTGACGCGCCTTCGCGGCGTCGCGATCGGCCACGAGCTCGAGTCGGGACCGCTTCGCACCGGACCCTCCGCGCAGCACGAACTGGCTGAGCACGTCCCCCGCCTTCGTGATGACCGTGATGGGCGTCGGTGTCGTCGCCGGAATGCTCGCCCACACCGTGCGTGCGACGTCGAGGTCGTCGGCGATGACGACGTGCGAGAGGATGCCGAGCACACCGGCAGGCGCCGTCACGACGCTGCGTGCCGGTACCGCTCCATCCGGAAGCGGCCCGCCCGGTTCAGGAACGGCTCCGGCGTCCGCGAGAAGCAGCCCGACCCGCCCGAACTCGTGCGACTTCGCGTGATGGATCGCGTCGATCGCCGCCGTGCGATCCTCGGCGAGCACCGCATCCGCGAGTGATCCCAGCGCGGCCGCGATCGCGGCCTCGTACCCGGGCTGCACCTGAACGTGCTCGGCAACGAGTCCTCGGATGCCGTGCAGGCGTGCGGCGACGAGCGCGCTGGATCCGTCCTTCTGATCGAGCGCGAGGGAGAGCGCCCCGGTGCGTGCGGCCAGCGCGTCGCGCTCACGTTCGTGACCGTGCAACTCCTCCCTGAGCCGTTCGATCTCGCCCTCCGCCGCCGCGACCTCCGCCTGCGCCGCCTCGTAGGCGGCGTCCAGACCGGTCTCCGCCGTCTCCTCGAGTGCCGCGTCCGTCTCGAGGGTCGCGAACTGGGCCTGTGCGGCCTCTCGGCGCTGGATCGCGGCATCGAGCGCGTTCTGCTGGCGGAGCACCTCCCCCCGCACCGCGGCGAGTCGGGATGCCGCGGTCTCGGCGTGGCCGGTGAGTTTCGACAGCTCGAGTTCATGCTGCGACACGAGCGAACTCTGGAGCGCGATCTCCTCGTCCATCGCGTCGAGGTTGGCTCTGGCCTGCCCGCTCGCGAGCTGGGCCGTACCGAGAACCGCCTCCGCCTCCGCGATCGCCTCACCGAGCCGTTCGACCTCGGCTGCGGCGTCTGCGAGCTGCTGCGGCGTCACCGCCATGCCGAGATCGGGGGCGTCGGAGTGGTTCCCCAGCAGCGCGAGGCGCTGATTTGCGAGCGTATAGAGGCCGCGCAGCCGCTCCTGCACCGATTCGAGTCCGAACGCCGTGCGCCTCGCGAGGTCGACTGCATCACCGATCTGGGCCTGCTCGAGCCGCTGCTCGCGCAGCTTGTTCTGATCGAGCTGCTCCTGCAGCACGATCCGCTCGCTCTTGCGCTCCGTCTCGCTCCGGCCGTGGAGGGTGAGACTCGTGCGCAGCGTGACGACCTCATCGGCCAGGAGGCGGGCCTTGGCATCGCGAACGGTTGCCGCGATCGTCTGCGCCTCCTTCGCGATCTCGGCCTGGTGGCCGAGCGGTTTGAGCTGCCGCCGGATCTCCCCGGCCAGGTCGCTCAGCCTCGTGAGGTTCGCCTGCATGGCCTCGAGCTTGCGGATCGTCTTCTCCTTGCGACGACGATGCTTCAGGATGCCTGCCGCCTCCTCGATGAAGCCTCGGCGCTCCTCGGGGCTCGCGTGCAGCACGGCGTCGAGCTGGCCCTGGCCGACGATGACGTGCATCTCCCGGCCGAGGCCGGAATCGCTCAGCAGCTCCTGCACGTCGAGCAGCCGGCAGCTCTCGCCGTTGATCGCGTACTCGCTGCCGCCGTTGCGGAACAGCGTGCGGCTGATGGTGACCTCGGTGTAGTCGATCGGCAGTGCGCCATCCGCGTTGTCGATCGTGAGGATGACCTCGGCGCGCCCGAGCGGGCCCCTCGTCGCCGTGCCGGCGAAGATGACGTCCTCCATCTTCCCCCCGCGGAGGGTCTTCGCACCCTGTTCGCCCATGACCCAGGCGAGCGCGTCGACGACGTTGGACTTGCCGGATCCGTTCGGGCCGACCACGCAGGTCACGCCGGTCTCGAAGGCGAAAGTGGTCGGCTGCGCGAAGGACTTGAACCCTTTGAGGGTCAGGCTCTTCAGGTACACCGTGACGCCTTCCTCGGGCCGATGGATCTCACCTGTCTAAAGTACCGGAACGCTGGAGCGCCGCCCGCGATTACAACGGTTTGGTTTCTCTCGGTCGTGGACGCAAGCTGGCGGATGTATCCTGATCGGCTTTGCACATCCGCAGAACCCCCGAGGAGACCACCGATGACCGCCTTCACGATCGACGAGCTCGTGATCCCGGCGTCGATCGATGCCCCGGATGCCGCCGCGTTCATCGAGATGACGCACGTCCGCAACGAGATCGAAGCCGAAACGCTCGGCAACCGCGACCTCAGCTATGAGCCCGCGGAACTGCTGCCGCACTGGCAGGATCCCTACGACCCCCAGCGCCTGCTCGTTGCGCGCGTCGATGGCCGCATCGTCGCGCGGGCCGTCTACAACGCGCCGACCTCGGCGGGATCGACGGAGGCGTGGTTCTCCATCGAGGTGCTGTCCGCCTTCCGCCGCAGGGGCATCGGCTCCGCGCTGTACGACACGCTGTGCGAGTTCGCCGCCGCCGATGGGCGCAGCGTCATCCAGTCCTACGTCATGCACAAGCGGGTCGAGGGGGAGATGCTCCCGTCGCCCACCGGCTTTGGCGCCGTGCCCCTGCACACGCCGGAGACGAGCTTCCTGCTCCACCGCGACTTCCAGCTGGAACAGGTGGAACGGATGAGCAGGCTCGCCCTGCCGGTCCCCGATGAGAAGCTCGAGAGCAACCTCGCCGAGGCAGCAGACGCGAGCGGTCCGGACTACCGGGTCGTGCGCTGGATCGGCAGGACCCCCGAGCGCTGGCTCGCGGACCTGGCCCTCCTGCACCAGCGCATGAGCACCGACGCCCCGAGCGCCGGCCTCGATTTCGCGGAGGAGGCCTGGGATGAGGCCCGCATCCGGGACCTGGACGACCGCAGGGAGACGAGCCCGCGCACGATGTTGATCGTCGCGGTCGAGCACGTCCCCACTGGGAAGCTGGCCGGATTCACCGAACTCTCCGTCCCACCGGAGATCGACCGCCCTGTCGAGCAGCAGGACACTCTCGTGCTCAAGGAGCATCGCGGCCACCGCCTCGGCATGCTCGTGAAGGTCGCGAACCTGAAGTTCCTCGCCGAAACTTATCCAGGGCATCCCTCGGTGACGACCTTCAACGCGGAGGAGAACCGCCACATGCTCGACGTCAACGAGGCGGTCGGGTTCGTGGCCGTAGGTTACGACGGCGGGTGGAAGAAGATCCTCACCGCCGGTTGACCAACCGCGCCAACCGCTCCACGAGGAGTGGCCGGCCCACCCCGACCGAGTCCGGCGTCCGCGCTCATCAATGCGGCGTTTTGTGATCACTGCGCCGGTCACAACTGCAGCATTGATCACAAGACTCCGCATGGTCAGGAGCGGTGATTGCAGAAACTCGGTGATGTGCCGCCGCAGGCTACTCAACCGACGGGCAAGGGCGGGGGCTACTCAGCCGAAGAGAGAGCCTTCAGCGCACGCGCTGGCAGTGCGGGCAGAAGTGGCTGCCGCGGTTCATGAACTGTTCGCGAACGATGGGCCGGCCGCAGCGCGGGCAGGGAAGACCCTGCTGGCCGTAGGCGTTGAGCGAGTGCGAGAAGTAGCCGGATTCGCCGTTGACGTTCAGGTACTGGGTGTCGAA
>DATCXP010000134.1:0-3408 GCA_036565765.1 Terrimesophilobacter sp. | reverse complement strand
CCGTGCCGAGATCGCGATCGTGATCCCCGCGCTCACGCTTCTCGGCCTCGGCGACGAACCGGCGACGCTTGCGGGTCGCGGTCCGATCGACCTCGACACGGCCTGCAGGCTGGCATCTAAGGCACCGGAGTTGCTTCGGATTCTCACGGATCCGGTCTCCGATCTCATCATCACGGCCGACAGCTACCGGCCGTCGGCGAGCCTCCGGCGCTACCTCGAAGCCCGGGATCGGCATTGCCAATTTCCGAGCTGCAATCAGGACGCTCGGTACTCCGATCTCGACCACACGATCCCCTGGCAGGACGGCGGAAAGACGGTACCGGGGAATCTTGCGGCGCTATGCCGTGGCCACCACACGATCAAGCACCACGGCCGCTGGAAGGTCAAACAGGTCTCGCCGGGTGTGCTCGAGTGGACGAGTCCGCTGGGCAATGTCGTCACGAACCCTTCTCCGCCGGGGCCGCGGTTCAGAGCATCTCCGGGCACCGGGAATAGCGACGAGACGCCTCCGCCATTCTGAATCGGCATTCCAGCGCAGCACCACGTCATCCCGCAGGGCAGCCCCTCGATATGGTGATGCTATGGGCACAGATCACGTCGTCATCGTCGGAGCGGGAATGATCGGCCTCTCGACCGCCTGGTACCTGCAGCAGCGCGGTGTGACGGTCACGGTCGTCGACCGGAAGGGCGTCGCAGCGGGCTCGAGCTGGGGCAATGCCGGATGGCTCACGCCGGCACTCACCCTCCCTCTCGGCGAGCCTTCGCTGCTCCTCTCCGGACCGTGGCAGCTCGTCAAACCCTCCTCGCCGCTCTACGTTCCGCTCTCCCCGAAGCTCATCCCGTTTCTCAGCGGCTTCGCCTGGCACGCGCTCCCCCGGCAGTGGCGCAAGGCGATCGCGATCTTCGCCGAAGTGAACCCTCTGGCGATGAATGCGTTCCACGAACTCACCGCCGGCGGAGTCGGCGAGCCGGTCACACCCGCCGACCCGTTCCTCGCGGGGTTCCGCACGGCCGGTGATCGTGCCGGCCTCCTCCACGAGTTCGAGGTCGTCGCCGCGAGCGGCGGCACCGTCGACTTCGAACTCGTGACCGGCGACGAGCTTCGTGCGATCGAACCGACCCTCGCCGACGGCGTCGAGGCAGGCGTGCTGCTGCGCGGCCAGTACTTCATCAACCCGCCGAGGTATCTCGAGTCGCTCGCCGCGTCTGTGCGGGAACGCGGCGGCGAGATCAGGACCGGATTCGACGCCGTTGACATGCGCGACACCGGCTCCGGCGTCGAAGTCGTTCCGTCATCCGGCGACCCGATCGCGGCGGACGCCGCCGTCATCGCGACCGGCGCCTGGCTCGGAACCCTGGCACGCCGCTTCGGAGTGAAGAGGATCGTGCAGGCCGGCCGCGGCTACAGCTTCAGCGTGAAGCCGGAGGTCATGCCGACGCATCCGATCTATTTCCCGACCCAGCGCGTCGCCTGCACACCTCTCGGGGACCGGCTGCGCGTCGGCGGGATGATGGAGTTCCGGCCGGTGGATGCTGCACCCGACTCGCGCCGCATCCGCACGATCGTCGAGGCCGCCCGCCCCATGTTCCAGGGTGTCGACTGGGAGGACCGCCAGGACGAGTGGGTCGGCGGCCGACCGGTCACCACTGACGGCCATGCCCTCATCGGCCCGACGCGGTCACCGCGGGTCTACGTCGGCGGCGGGCACGGGATGTGGGGCATCGCCCTCGGACCGCTCACCGGCAAGCTGCTCGCAGGCTCCATCGTCGGCGAACCCGATCCGGTGCTGACGCACTTCGATCCGCTGCGCTGACCAGCGCTCAGGCGGTGCTCTCGTCGGCACGCCGAAGCAGGGTTTTGAGCGCGTTGCGAATCGCGTCGTGGTCGTACTGGCCGGCGCGGGTCTCCCCGGAGATCACGGCGCAACGGTGCACTTTCCTGAAGTCGCCGTACGGGAACTCGTAGTGACCCTTGGTGTCCTCGTCCATCTCGTCATTGATCCCGAGGAACCACTTCGAGTACTCCTCCCAGCCGTGTTTCTCGAGGAACGCATTCTCCTCGTCGGCCGAAGGGGCGTGCTCGCTCCAGTCGTCCCGTGTATCGTGGACGACCTTGCGGTCTTCAATGAGATCCTTCGCGTATTTGAATGCCCTGTCGTTCAGGTTGACTGTCATCGCTCTTCCCTCCTGTCGGATTTCCAGCCCAGCACGGGATGAGATGGCTCGCAATCGGGCAACGTTCAGGCTCGCACGTGAAGGAAACGCACAGTTGCCGGATTAGAACATAAGTTCGATACTTAAGAGATGTCGAACAGCGCACTCGCATCCCTCGCCCCTGATGAACAGGTTCGCGAGTTGCAGGAGCGCATCCGGCAGTTGCAGTCGACGAAGCTCGACACCAGGAGTCTCCCGACTCATCCGGCGCTCGCCCGGCTGCTTCCCGGCGGCGCACTGAAAGAGGGTGCGAGCTACTCGATCGATCGCTCCATCACCCTGCTCATGCTCCTGCTCGCGGGGCCCTCTGAGGCCGGATCCTGGTGCGGGGTGGTCGGGATCCCCGAGTTCGGGATCGAGGCGGCCGCGGGGTTCGGGATCAGCCTCGAGCGGCTCGCGCTGGTTCCCCAGCCGGGTGACCAGTGGCTCGCCGTCACCGCCGCGATCGCGGACGTCATGACCGTGATCGCCGTCCGCCCACCGCGACAGGCGAGCGACGGCAGCATCGCCCGGCTGGCCGCCCGGCTCAGGAAGCGCGGGGCGACGCTGCTCGTGCTCGGAACCTGGCCGCAGAGCGAGGCTCTGCTGAGCATCACGGGAAGCAGCTGGTCCGGCCTCGGCGACGGCAATGGCCACCTGATCACGCGGCAGGCCACCGTGACCGTTACGAGCCGCACCGGTGGGAGACCGCGCAGCGCCCGGCTCGTACTGCCCTGGGCAAGCGGATGAGCGCCGACCGGAGCCCGCAGCGCGTCATGCTGCTCTGGTGCCCGGACTGGCCGGTCACCGCCGCCATCCGCGCAGGAACGCTGCCGGCGCGCACCCCGACCGCTCTCATCGAATCCGGTCGCGTGTTCGCCTGCTCCGCCACTGCCCGCGCGGAGGGGGTGCGCCGCGGTCTCCGGCTGCGCGAAGCGCAGGCACGCTGCCCGGGGCTGGTGATCCAGCCCTACCGCGCGGCGGAGGATGCCAGGGCGTTCGAGCCGGTCCTGCAGGCCATCGAGACTGTCATGCCCGGCGTGCAGCCGCTGCATCCCGGAGTATGCGCCATCCGTGCGCGAGGGCCGGCCGGTTACTACGGCGGCGAGGAGGAAGCGGCGCTGTGGCTGCTCGACCGGGTCGACGGGATGGGACTGGGCAGCAGCCGGATCGGCGTTGCCGACGGCGTGTTCGCGGCGGAGCAGGCGGCACGGC
>DATCXP010000076.1:0-3917 GCA_036565765.1 Terrimesophilobacter sp. | reverse complement strand
GAGGCGTACGACAAGTGGGTCAGCCACGACATGAAGTTCTCCGACCCGGCGATCAAGGGCGCGTTCGACTCGCTCGGCGAGATCCTGCTGAACCCGAAGTACGTGAACGCCGGATTCGGCGACGTCAAGACCATCAATGCGACACCGTTCGGTGACGTCGCCCGCGCCATGGGCAACGGCACCTGCACCCTCACCCACCAGGCGTCATTCTTCGACGGGTTCCTCACCGACCCGAAGAACGGCAACACCACGGTCGGACCCGACGCGGACATCTGGGCCTTCATGACCCCGTCCGTCGAGGCCGGCGGCAACGCGGTGACCGGTGGCGGCGAGATCGTCGCGGCCTTCTCCAACGACGCGGACACCATCAAGGTGCAGGAGTACCTCTCCAGCCCCGAGTGGGCGAACAGCCGCGTCAAGCTCGGTGGCGTGATCAGCGCGAACAACGGGCTCGACCCGGCGAACGCGTCGAGCCCGATCCTCCAGGAGGCCATCAAGATCCTGCAGGACCCGAAGACGACCTTCCGCTTCGACGCATCCGACCTCATGCCGGGTGTTGTCGGTGCAGGCTCGTTCTGGACCGGCATGGTCGACTGGATCAACGGAAAATCGGTTGATGAGGTTCTCACCACGATCGACGGCTCGTGGCCGTCGAGCTAGTCAGCGACTAGACAGCTCACCCTGAGCGATGGGGGTCGGCGGAAACGCCGGCCCCCACAGCACGCGGTGCCACTGCTACGCTCTCGGCACCACCCCTGAGTCCGACGTCGTACTCGAAAGGTTGCCATGTCACAGTTCCTGGGCTGGATCGCAACACTGCCCGCGTACCTGCAGATCGTCCTGGTGATCGCCGCGTTCCTCGCGGTCATCGGACTGCTCCTGTTCTTCATCGAGATCGCCCCGAGGAGCGGCACCCGCTACACCGTCATCCGACTCGGCGTGTGCGTCCTCCTCCCGCTCGTCGCGATGCTTCTGCTCGGCTCGGTGTTCTGGGCCGCGCTCATCGCCGCCGTGCTGGGAGGCCTGTTCTTCCTGCTCGACTACCGGGCGAAGCAGGGCGCCGGATACCTGTTCCAGCTCGTCGGCTTCCTCGCCCCGGCGGTCATCCTGCTGGGTGTCGGACTCATCTACCCGACGATCGGCACGACGATCCAGGCGTTCCAGGACAACCGCAGCCGCGACTTCGTCGGCTTCGACAACTTCGTCTGGATCTTCACCCAGCCGTACGGCATCCGGGTCGTACTCAACACGATCGTCTGGGTACTCGTCGTCCCCGCGCTCTCGACGATCTTCGGCCTGGCGTACGCGGCTTTCATAGATCGGTCGCGCGGGGAGAAGGTGTTCAAGGCTCTCGTGTTCATGCCCATGGCGATCTCCTTCGTCGGTGCGAGCATCATCTGGCGTTTCGTGTACGACGCGAAGCCCGTCGGGCAGGGCCAGATCGGCCTCCTGAACCAGGTCGTCGTCTGGTTCGGCGGCCAGCCCGTGTACTGGCTGCAGAACTCGCCGTGGAACACACTGTTCCTCATCATCGTGCTCATCTGGATCCAGACCGGATTCGCCATGGTCATCCTCTCCGCCGCGATCAAGGGCGTGCCGGCCGAGCAGCTCGAGGCGGCGGAACTGGATGGGACGAACGGGTGGCAGCGCTTCATCAATGTCACGGTGCCCGGCATCCGCGCGTCCCTGATCGTCGTGCTCACGACCATCTCGATCGCTTCCCTCAAGGTGTTCGACATCGTTCGGACCATGACGGCGGGCGCGAACGAGACGAGCGTCATCGCGAACGAGATGTACACGCAGTGGAAAGGCTTCGAGACCGGCAGGTCGGCGGCGTTCGCCGTCGTGTTGTTCCTGCTCGTCATGCCGATCATCGTCTACAACGCGAGACAGATCAAGAAACAGAGGGAGATCCGATGAGCGCCGTTGCCCCCATCGACCTGCCGCTCGACAAGGCGACAGCCCGGCAGCTCGCGCGTGGCGAGAAGGTCCTGGAAGGCGTGACGACGGTTCGGCGCACCAAGAAGCGCCTGACCAGCCGCACGGCGACGATTGCCGCGCTCCTCATCGCGATTCTGTGGACGACCCCGACGTTCGGTCTGTTCATCTCGTCCTTCCGGCCTGCCGAGCAGGTCGCGACGACCGGCTGGTGGACGATCCTCGCCAACTGGGGATTCACGTTCGACAACTACGTGCAAGTGCTGGATGCCGGCAACACGCAGCTGAACATGGGCCAGGCGTTCCTCAACTCGATCGCCATCACTCTCCCGGCCACGGTCATCCCGCTCGTGATCGCCTCGCTCGCCGCCTACGCGTTCGCCTGGATCGACTTCAAGGGCAAGGATTGGCTGTTCATCGGCGTCTTCGCGCTGCAGATCGTTCCGCTGCAGATGGCTCTCGTCCCGCTGTTGAGCCTGTTCTCCCGCGGAATCACGATCGGCGGGGTCGAGATCTTCGCCGGTCTCGACGCGGGAACCTCCTATTCCCAGGTCTGGATCGCCCACACGATCTTCGCCCTCCCGCTCGCGATCTTCCTGCTGCACAACTTCGTCTCGGAGATTCCCCGCGAGCTGATCGAGGCGGCGCGTGTGGACGGCGCGAGTCATGGCCAGATCTTCTACAGAATCGTCCTGCCACTCACGATGCCGGCCATCGCGGCGTTCGGGATCTTCCAGTTCCTCTGGGTGTGGAACGACCTGCTCGTCGCGCTCGTGTTCGCGGACGGCCAGGTCGCCCCGATCACGAAACTGCTCGCGGAGGTCACGGGCAAGTACGGCCAGGAGTGGCACCTGCTCACGGCGGGAGCCTTCATCTCCATCCTGGTTCCGCTGATCGTGTTCTTCGCCCTCCAGCGCTACTTCGTGCGCGGCCTCCTGGCCGGCTCGACGAAGGGCTGACAAGCTGGCCGGACCTGCCGAAACCGTCTGAACCGTGCGTGGTTAGGGTGCGTTCTCGGCAGGTCCGGTCTTTCATCATTCAGGAGTTTGTGTGACGAAAGTGATGGATGGGGAAATTTGGGTCGGCATCCACACCACCGTCATCACCGGTCACACAACCTCCTGAATAATGAAAGCTATGAGCGGAATGCGCGGGGGCGGAGGCGGCAGGAGCCGCGTCAGCAGCGGGGATGTCGAGGCCCAGCGCGCCGTGAATGCTGCGGCCCCGCGCGTGGAGGGCCTGTTCCGGCGGATCGCGGAACTCTTCGTGCCGCACCGCGCCGCGCTGGCGGTCACCGGAGTCCTGGTCGTGATCGGCGCCGGCCTCTCCGTCCTGCCTCCGCTGCTCACCCAGCAGGCGTTCGACCGTGGCCTGTTCCCGAAGGGCGGTCCGGATCTTCCGGTGCTCCTCGAGATCGTCTTGCTCATGGTCGTGATCTACCTCGCCTCCGCGGCGCTCGGCGTCTGGCAGACCTGGCTGACCGCGACCGTCGGCAACACGGTCATGGGGGCTCTGCGGGTGAAGCTGTTCGGCCACCTTCAGCGCATGGAACTCGCATTCTTCACCAGGACGAAGACCGGCATCATCCAGTCGCGCCTGCAGAACGACGTCGGAGGGGTGGCCGGCGTACTCACGAACACGGTGTCGAGCGTGCTCGGCAACACGGTCACCGTTGCGGCCGCGTTCGTCGCCATGATCCTGCTGTCCTGGCAGCTCACGGTCGTCGCGCTCATCCTGATGCCGATACTGGTGTTCGCCCAGCGCCGGGTCGGACGGGTGAGGGCGAAGATCGCGACCAAGACGCAGGAGTCGCTCAGCGAGCTGACCGCGATCACGCAGGAGACGCTCTCGGTCTCCGGCATCCTGCTCGCCAAGAGCTTCAACCAGCAGGCGGCGGAGGTCGGCCGCTACGGTGCGGAGAACGACAATCAGGTGAGGCTCCAGGTCCGCCAGCAGATGAGCGGTCAGTGGTTCTTCGC
>DATCXP010000122.1:0-9953 GCA_036565765.1 Terrimesophilobacter sp. | reverse complement strand
GGTGTCGAGGTCGGCGTGCTCGAATCCGGGCAGGGCGGCGATGTCGTTGTAGCCGGCGATGTGCTCGAGAACGAAGGCGAGGTCATCCACGGGTGGGCGGTAATCGGTCATGGTGCCAGCGTACTCGGGCCGCCCGATGGCCGGCAGGGCGACTAACCCAGCGGCCCGGACAGAGCGCGGAAGTAGCGATTGGTGTACATCTTCTGGGCGAGCCGCAAGGCCGGGTAGACCGCTCGCCACTGCCAGCTCGCGGGCCTGGAGAACGCCCGGATCGTGAGCCAGACCGAGCCGTCATCCGTCTGGTCGACGATGAAGGCCTCCTCGCCGGACTCCGGATGCCCGTAGATCGTCCCGTAGGCGAAGCCCTTGCGTTTCGGCTCGTCGATGACGTAGATCACGCGGCACGGCGCGTGGACCCGGAACGGGCCGAACGGGATCGTCAGCATCGCGCTGTCGCCCGGCGCGATGAACGACTGGCCCTCCGGGCCGTAGACCGTCTCACCGTGAGCGCCGAGATCGGGGACGATCGGGGTGCCTCCCGTGTCGAACGACACGGGGGTGTAGGTGCCTTCGCCGATCTCTCGCGGAGATTCGGCAAGCCGCACCCGGATGCCGCTCCTGCGCTGAATGCCCCAGGTCATGGCCTCCTGCCAGGCGTAATTCCAGCGCGCATCGCCGTGACCGATCCTCGTGCGTCCCTCGAACGGTCGGAACCCCTCCGGCGGGTAGTTCATGAGGTCGGGAGCTTTCGTCGCGCCGACGGCGCCGTAGCTCACCACTCGCTCCCAGAGCGGGGACCTGGACACCTACTTCTTGTCCTTCTTCTCCGTGTCGCCGGAGAGCGCGGCGATGAACGCCTCCTGGGGCACCTCGACGCGGCCGACCATCTTCATGCGCTTCTTGCCCTCCTTCTGCTTCTCGAGGAGCTTGCGCTTGCGGGTGATGTCACCGCCGTAGCACTTCGCGAGAACGTCCTTGCGCATGGCCCTGATACTCTCGCGGGCGATGATGCGCGCCCCGATCGCGGCCTGGATGGGCACCTCGAATTGCTGGCGCGGGATGAGCTCACGCAGCCGGCCGGTCATGAGCACCCCGTAGGCATAGGCCTTCTCCCGGTGCACGATGGCGCTGAACGCGTCGACCTGCTCGCCCTGCAGCAGGATGTCGACCTTCACGAGGTCGGCCTCCTGCTCGCCGTGCGGCTCGTAGTCGAGGCTCGCGTAGCCCTGCGTCCTACTCTTCAGCTGGTCGAAGAAGTCGAACACGATCTCTCCGAGCGGCATCGTGTAGTGCAGCTCAACGCGATCCTCGCCCAGGTACTCCATTCCCTGCATAGTCCCGCGGCGCCCCTGGCAGAGTTCCATGATCGTGCCGACATAGTCCTTCGGCGCGAGGATGGACGCCTTCACGACCGGCTCGGTGACGCTTGCGATCTTGCCGTCCGGGAACTCGCTCGGGTTCGTGACGACGACGGTTCTCTTGTCGTCCGTCGTGACGGTGTAGATGACGGATGGCGCGGTCGTGATCATGTCGAGCCCGAACTCGCGCTCCAGGCGCTCGGTCACGATCTCGAGGTGCAGCAGGCCGAGGAATCCGCAGCGGAACCCGAAGCCGAGCGCGACGGAGGTCTCCGGCTCGTAGACGAGCGCGGCATCGGAGAGTTTGAGCTTGTCGAGCGCGTCGCGCAGGATCGGATAGTCGCTGCCGTCGATCGGGTACAGGCCGGAGAAGACCATCGGCTTCGGCTCCGTGTAGCCCGGCAGCGCGGTGCCTGCTGGCTTCGCCGCCGTGGTGACGGTGTCGCCGACCTTCGACTGCCGAACGTCCTTCACGCCAGTGATCAGGTAGCCGACCTCGCCGACGCCGAGGCCCTTCGTGGGGACGGGTTCTGGGGAGCTCACCCCGATCTCGAGCAGCTCGTGGATGGCGCGCGTCGACATCATCTGGATGCGCTCGCGCGGGCTCAGGCTGCCGTCGATCATGCGCACGTAGGTGACGACGCCGCGGTAGCTGTCGTACACCGAGTCGAAGATCATGGCGCGGGCGGGCGCCGTCGGGTCGCCTTTCGGTGCGGGAATGCGCTCGACGACGAGATCGAGGAGCTCCTCAACGCCTGCGCCGGTTTTGCCGCTCACCCGCAGCACGTCATCCGGATCGCCGCCGATCAGGCCGGCGAGCTCTCGCGCATACTTCTCCGGGTCGGCGGCGGGGAGGTCGATCTTGTTGAGCACCGGGATGATCTCGAGGTCGTTGTCGAGAGCGAGGTACAGATTCGCGAGCGTCTGGGCCTCGATGCCCTGCGCGGCGTCGACGAGCAGGATCGCGCCCTCGCAGGCCGCGAGGCTGCGGGAGACCTCATAGGTGAAGTCGACGTGGCCTGGCGTGTCGATCATGTTGAGGGCGTAGCTCTGCTGGCTCGCGCCCGTGCCCGCCGCCCACGGCATCCGCACGGCCTGGCTCTTGATCGTGATGCCCCGCTCGCGTTCGATGTCCTTGCGGTCGAGGTACTGCGCGCGCATGTCCCGGTCGCTCACGACGCCGGTGATCTGCAGCATGCGGTCGGCGAGGGTCGACTTGCCGTGGTCGATGTGGGCGATGATGCAGAAGTTGCGGATGAACGCTGGGTCAGTCGCCGACGGCTCGAGCGCCTTCAGTGCTTTGGGGGTCACGCGTTCCTCTGTGTTGCCTGATCAAGTCTGGGTCTGCCTGCGAAAACTTCGGTCGAACGATTCTCCCATGCGCAACGCCTAGCGTGCGCCGAGCGCGCGAAGCGCTCTCGGGAAGACGCAGCCTCGATCACACCGACAACCGCCTCCGGCTCAGCGTCGGGCGAGGACTCTCCTGGCCGCCGCGAGGAGGTTGTCGACGGTGATACCGCGCAGCGCGAGGATCTCCGCGCCGCTGCCGGATTCCCCGAACGTTTCGACACTGACGACCTCGCCGCGTGTGCCCACCCAGCGCCACCAGGCGTCACCGCGCCCGGCCTCGATCGCGACTCTGGCGGTCAGTTCGGGGGGAAGAACCGCGTCGATGTGCTCCTGCCCGGAGGCGGCGAACCATTCGACGGAGGGCATCGACACCACACGGGCCGACACGCCATCGTTCGCCAGTTGCTGCGCAGCCGCCACGGCGAGATGCACTTCGCTCCCGGTCGCGATGATCGCGAGGTCCGATCCCGAGCCGTCCTGCCAGGCCACATAGCCGCCGGAGGCGACCTTCCGGTTCAACTCCTCGCGCCCCGGGAGCACGGGAATGTCCTGCCGGGAGAGGATCAGCGCCGTCGGGCCGGCCGGGCTCTGGATGATCCGGTGCCAGACCGCGACGGCCTCCGCGGCATCCGCGGGCCGCACGACGGTGAGGCCCGGTACGGTGCGCAGGCTCGCGAGCTGCTCGACCGGCTGATGCGTCGGCCCGTCCTCGCCGACCGCGACGGAGTCATGGGTGAACACGTAGACCACCGGGAGCGCCATGAGCGCGGCCAACCGGATGCTCGGTCTCATGTAGTCGCTGAACACGAGGTAGGTGGAGCCGAAGGGGCGCCAGGGCCCGTGGAGTGCGATGCCGTTCAGGATCGCCGCCATGGCATGCTCCCGGATGCCGAAGCGGATGAAGTCGCCGCCGGGACTGTCCGCAGAGACCGCCCTGCCGGGCACCGAGACATTCGTGGACCCGGAGAGGTCGGCGGAGCCGCCCCACAGGGTGCTGACCGGCTTCAGTGCGGCCATGGCCGCGCCATTGGTCTTGCGGGTCGCTACGAGCGAGCCAGGCGCGGGAAGCTCGTCGGCAAGCGTGTCGAGGACCTCGCGCCACTCTGGCCGCAGCGTTCCGCCGCGGAACGCGCGCCAGCGCCGCGCATCCTCGGGATTCGCGCTCGCCCACCGTTCCTCGCGAATGGCCCACCCGGCCTCGAGCTCCCGGCCCCGATCGACGGCGCGACGGGTGAACGCCAGCACCTCGGGGGCGACGAGTTCCTCCAGGGTCGCCTCGGGCGCGAACCCGAGTGAGAGCTTCACCTCGGCCAGATCCTCGGCGCCGAATCCGCCGGAGTGGGCGGCCGGCTTCCCGCCGAACTTGCGGGATGGCGCCGCGATCTCGCTGGTCAGCGCGACGAGCGTCGGCCGCCCGTCCGCCGTGGAGCGGTCCGCCGCCTCACGCAGAACGCGTTCGATCTCGCCCAGGTCCGTATGGTCGCGGATGTCGAGCACGCGCCACCCGTACGCCCGGTAGCGGGCCCGGACATCCTCGCGGAAGGCCTCGGAGGTCTCCCCGTCGATCGTGATGCCGTTGTCGTCCCAGACGAGCACGAGATTGTCGAGCCCCAGCGTTCCGGCGAGACTGGACGCCTCCCCGGACACCCCCTCCTGCAGGCAGCCATCGCCCCCGACGACCCAGATGGTGTGGTCCAGGATGTCGGAGCCCGGGGTGAATTCCGCGGCTTCCTTGCGTGCCGCGATCGCCATCCCGACGGCGGAGGCGACTCCCTGACCGAGCGGGCCGGTGCTCATCTCGACGCCGACGGTGTGGCCGTGCTCGGGATGACCAGGGGTCAGCGACCCCAATTTCCGGCTGGCCGCGATATCGTCGAGGCTCAGACCATAACCGGTGAGGAACAATTGCACATACAGCAGCAGACTCGCGTGGCCGGCGCTCAGAACGAACCGGTCGCGGGCCGCCCAATCCGGGTGGGACGGGCTGTGACGCAGCACACGGGAGAACAGAACATGGGAGAACGGCGCAAGGGCCATCGCAGTGCCGGCGTGGCCGTGACCCTTCGCCTGGACGACGTGGGCAGGAATCGCGGTCGCGGCGGCGACCGCCCGGTCCTGAAGGATGCCGTCGTCGTGCACGGTGGTTGAATTTTCAGTGGCCATATCTTCTACTTTCGTATACAAATAGACTTAAGTCAATCGAGGAGGAGGCCACATGCAACTACCGCCGACCGGCCCCGGGGTTGTGCTGGACCTCATCCGCTCCGGGGACGCGACCACCCGCACCGAGCTCATCGAGCAGCTCGGCTGGTCGCGCATCACGCTCGCCCGGCGACTCGACGAGCTGCTCGCCGCATCGATCATCGTCGTCGACGGCCAGCGGAACTCCCACGGAGGCCGTCCCGCCGAGACCTTCGCCGTCAACCGACATGCCGGCATCCTGCTGGCGATCGACATCGGCGGCTCCCACACCCGCGTGGGAGTCACCGACCTGGTGTCGACGGTTCTCCTCGAAGACGAGGCGGACATCGGCTTCTCCGAGAGCCCCGACGAGGTGTTCAGCTGGGCGACCCAGGTACTCGACTATCTGCTCAAACGACTGGGGAGAAGTCGTTCCGAGGTGCGCGGCATCGGTGTCGGCGTCCCAGGTCCTGTCGACTCGACAACCGGTCGACTCAGCTCACCGCAGCACAATCCCCTCTGGCAGGACGTCCTGGTGGCCGACTACCTTCCGAAGGACCTCAGCGCTGTCATCGCCGTCGATCGCGACGTCAACATCATGGCGATCGGCGAGTCCCGATTGGGCTGGCCGGAGTTCCGGGACTTCATCGTCATCAAGGCAGGCCTCGGGATCGGCTGCGGCCTCGTGCTCGATGGCCGGGTCTACCGGGGCGCCCGAGGAGGCGCGGGCGATTTCGGCCACCAGTTCCGGCACGGCACCGCTCCGTGCATCTGCGGCAGGGTCGGCTGCCTCGAGGCCGTGGCGAGCGGTTACGCCATCCGCCGCGAACTCGTGGCGCACGGCTACCCCATCCGCACCAGCGCGGACATCGTCGCACTGGCGAACTCCGGCAATAGCGAGGCGATCGAGTTGCTGGTCGCCGCAGGAACCGAGATCGGTGCGGCGCTCGCCGACGTCGTCGGACTGCTCAACCCCGCGGCGGTGGTCATCGGGGGAAACCTCGCCGGCGCGGGCAAGGCATTCCTCGACGCCATCCGCGACTCCCTGCTCCAGGATGCCCGCAAGTTCTCCCGCGCCGGGCTCGTGGTCGCCCCATCCCGGCTCGGCCACAAGGCCGGCGTGCTCGGCGCTTCCCAGATCGCCCAGGACATTCTGTTCGCTTCTGAGCGGATCAACCGCCTCATCCGATCCCCCGAAGAACCGACTTCGGCAGTGTCGTGAGAGCGATCGGCGCACTTTGGTGTACTAATAGCTAAAAGTGTTTCGAACGGTATAGGCTCACAGGCACCGGGTGCAGTGAGGACGACATGTCGAGGATGTCATGATCGAGGAGCAAATTTGATGGCGATCAACTTGGCTGATGAGCTTTCCGAATCCGCCATCATCACGAATGCCCCGGCCACCGACTGGCGATCCGCCCTCACCTTCGCAGGAGAGGCCCTCGTCGCCTCCGGCGTGACCACCGCCGCGTACACGGCGGAGATGATCGCCGCAGTCGAAGAACTCGGCCCCTACATCGTGATCGCCCCCGGACTCGCCCTCGCACACTCCCGCCCCTCGCCGGCCGTGCTGCGTGCCGGCCTGAGCTGGGTGAGCCTGCAGACTCCCATCGAGTTCGGACACGCCGTCAACGACCCGGTATCGCTCGTGATCGGCCTCGCAGCGCCCGACCACGAGAGCCACATCGAGGTCATGTCCGCGCTCGCCGGTGTGCTGGCCGATGACGACCGGATGAAAGAACTCGCGGCAGCGGACACGCCGGCCCGGGTGCGCGGACTTCTCGCCTCGTACGCCGACGGCGCCTGAACCACCCCTGGACCCAACGAAAGGCACAGAATGAAGATCCTCACCGTTTGCGGAATGGGCATCGGAACCTCGATCCTGCTCAAGATGAACACCGAGAAGGTGCTCCGCGCCCTGAAGAAGGACGAGGACGTCGACGTGGAGGCCGCAGACATCGGGACCGCACGAGGCGCCGCCCGCGACGCCAAGATCGTTCTCATCTCCGCCGACCTCGTGGAGCAGCTCGGCACCGTGTCGTCGAAAGTCATCGTGATCGACAACTTCCTCTCCCTGGACGAGATCACCAGGAAACTCGAGGGGGAGCTCTAGGCCGGCTCGGCCCACAGCGAATACCCACATCAACACCATCTGTCAGTAAGGAGCAATATCGTGGATTGGCTAGTCGTAATACTCGATTTCATCGGGAAGCAGATTCTGAATGTCCCCGCCTATCTGGTCGGCCTCATCGCCGCAATCGGGCTCATCGCCCTTCGGCGCTCCGTCGGACAGATCATCGGTGGAGGCCTCAAGGCGGCGCTCGGATTCCTGATCCTCGGCGCGGGCGCAGGTGTGGTCATCGCCTCGCTGACGCCACTCGGCAATCTGGTCCAGGATGTCACCGGGATGCAGGGTGTTATCCCCACCAACGAGGCGATCGTGGCCATCGCGGCGAAGGAATTCGGTGCGACGAGCGCCTACGTCCTGGTCCTCGGGTTCATCGTCATGCTCCTGCTGGCCAGATTCACGCCGCTGAAGTACATCTTCCTCACCGGGCATCACATGGTGTTCATGTCGATCCTGCTCGCCGTCGTGCTGTCGGTGGGCTTCGGAGACGGCCTTCAGTGGCTCGTCGTCATCATCGGCGCGCTGCTGCTCGGGGTGATCATGGTGGTCATGCCCGCCTTCGCCCACCCGTGGATGAAGCGCATCACCGGCGATGACACGATCGCGATGGGTCACTTCGGAACGGCCGGCTACATCGCCGCCGGCGCCACTGGGCAGGCGGTCGGCCGTCACAGCCACTCGACGGAGAAGATCAACTTCCCGAAGGGGCTCAACTTCCTCCGCGACTCGATGGTCGCCACCGCGGTATCCATGGTCTTCATCTACCTGGTGTTCACGGTCTGGGCCCTCATCGTGCTCCCGCAGAAGCAGGCGTTCGAGATCTTCGGAGTCGCAGACGGCGGCGCGTTCATCATGGCCGGCGTCATGCAGGCTCTGCAGTTCGGTGTCGGCGTCGCGGTCATCCTCTACGGTGTCCGCACCATGCTCGGTGAACTCGTCCCCGCATTCGAAGGGATCGCCAGCAAGGTCGTGCCCGGCGCCAAGCCGGCGCTGGATGTCCCGGTCGTGTTCCCGTTCGCTCCGAACGCCGTGCTGTTCGGCTTCCTCGCCTCATTCGTGGGTGGAATCGTCGCGCTCGGCGTGATCGCCATCTGGCTCAACCCGGTGTGGGCGCTCGCGCTCATCCTCCCGGGAATGGTTCCGCACTTCTTCACCGGGGGCGGTGCCGGAGTCTTCGGCAACGCGACCGGCGGCCGGATCGGTGCGGTGGTCGGTGGCTTCGTCAACGGTGTGATCATCACGATCCTTCCGGCGATCCTCATGCTCGTCATGGGTGCGGTCCTCGGTGCGGAGAACACGACGTTCGGCGACGCCGACTTCGGCTGGTTCGGGATCCTCATCGGCTCCTCCCTGCTGACCGGAAACACCATCATCAGCGTGATCCTCGCGGTCCTCATCGGAGTGGTGCTCGTGGTTGCGGCCTCGATCTTCCAGACCAGGGTCGTGAACACGGGCTGGCTCCCCGGCGCGACGCGCGCTGCCGAGATGGAGAAGATCGCGGCTGAAGAAGAGGCTGCCGCAGTCAAGTAGCTTGCGCCACTGGGCAGCGGGGTTCGCAGCGATTGCTGCGGCCCCGCTGCTTGGCGTTCTCCACCCTGGGCCTTCCACCCTGGGCCTTCCACCCTGGACCTTCCGCCCTGGGCGGGGTTCCAACGTCGTCTCCGGACTGATTGTCGGAAAGCCGGGCTGGTCTGATAAAGTTACCTGTTGGCTTGCGCGCGGTGGCCGTCCTGACCGGGACATCCGCTCATCACAACCACGACATCGACTCCCCTTGGCCAGTCGGCCATGACACGGACCATCCGAAACGACAACGAAAAGGTTAACCACGTGGCAAACATCAAGTCGCAGATCAAGCGAATTGGCACCAACCTCAAGGCGACGGAGCGCAACAAGGCCGTCAAGAGCGAGGTCAAGACCGCGATCCGCGCGACCCACAAGGCCGTTGCCGCCGGCGACAAGGTGGCCGCGGCTGCGTCGCTCGCCGTCGCCACCCGCAAGCTCGACAAGGCCGCGAGCAAGGGTGTCATCCACAAGAACCAGGCTGCGAACCGCAAGTCGTCCATCGCGAAGCAGGTCGCTGCGCTGTAGTTTCACAATCGTTACGAAAACGCCCTAGCCACCCCTGTGGATAGGGCGTTTTTCGTGCCCCGAATGTCGGTAGTGCCGTATTGGCTTCGAGTATGGAAACCACCTCACCCCGATTCACGGAGCAGGCTCCGTTGACGGTGCAGGCCGCGGCCGCGGAGGCGGTTTCGGAGCTGATCGACATGGCGGCCGGGATCGACCGCACGATAGCCGGGCTGACAGCACTGCGGGCACAGGTGGTGGAGAAGGCGACCGCGTGGAACGAGTCGGCCGCCTCCGAGGGGCTCTCGAAAGAGCTGCAGTTCCGTTCCTTCCGGGCCGAGTTGGCCTGCGCGCTGCGGATTCCGGAACGCACGGCGGAGAACCTCATGGCCACCAGCCGCAGCCTGATCACCGAGTTGCCCGACACCCTGACGGCACTGCTGGGCGGGCGGATCAGCTACCGGCACGCTCAGGTCATGGTCGACAACACTCTGCTGCTCGAACCTGAGGCGCGCGCCGGCATCGAGCGAGCTGCCCTGCCGTACGCGGAAAGACTCACGGCCGCCAAGTTCGAGCGCAAGGTGCGCGCTCTGCGCGAGCGCTCCGCCCCGGAAGTGATGGCGGAGCGTCACGAGCGCGCCATCCTGAACCGAGAGGTGCAGCTCTCTGCGGAGCGCGACGGAATGGCCTGGCTCTCTGCCCTCCTGCCAGCAGTTGATGCCGTAGCCGGCTTCAACCGGCTCAGCCAGCTCGCGAAAGACCTGAAACTCCCCGATGAGAAACGCACGATCACCCAGTTGCGAGCCGACGTGTTCCGTGACCTGCTCCTCGACGGTGAGCCGGCGCTCGAGGGACCGACAGGCATT
>DATCXP010000073.1:0-14018 GCA_036565765.1 Terrimesophilobacter sp. | reverse complement strand
GGCCCGGCCAAGCGGGCCCTCCCTCAGCTTCCCATCACCGTGGATGCCGAGGGCTACCTGGTCGCGCGCAGCGACTTCCACGAACCTGTCGGCCCGAGCTTCTGGGAGCGTTCATGACCACCACAGCGCCGTCAACAACACAGCAACAGGCATCGACGGCTCCGACGAGAGGCTCCCGTTTCACGGGCGCCATGGCGAACTACCTCGATGAGCGCACGAGCATCTCGGGCATCACCAAGGAGCTCGGTCGCAAGATCTTCCCGGACCACTGGTCGTTCATGCTCGGCGAGGTCGCGATCTACAGCTTCATCGCCATCCTGCTCTCCGGGACCTTCCTGACCTTCTTCTTCGAACCGTCGATGGTCGAAGTGCACTACAACGGCTCCTACGTCCCGCTCAAGGGGCTTGAGATGTCCGCGGCCTACTCCTCGACGCTCGACATCTCGTTCGAGATCCGCGGCGGCCTGCTCATGCGCCAGGTGCACCACTGGGCCGCGCTGCTCTTCGTCGCCGCGATCGGGCTCCACATGCTCCGGGTCTTCTTCACCGGATCCTTCCGCAAGCCGCGCGAGCTCAACTGGATCATCGGTTTCGTCCTGTTCATCCTCGCGATGGCCGAGGGCTTCACCGGCTACTCCCTCCCCGACGACCTGCTCTCCGGCAACGGGCTGCGGATCATCGACGGAATGGTCAAGGGCATTCCGATCGCCGGAACCTGGATCTCCTACCTGCTGTTCGGCGGGGAGTTCCCGGGAACCGTGATCGTCCCGCGCCTGTACTCACTGCATATCCTGCTGCTGCCCGCGATCCTTGTCGCGGCACTTGGGCTCCACCTGCTGCTCATGGTGATCAACAAGCACACCCAGTTCGCGGCCCCCGGTGCCACGAACGACAACGTCGTCGGCGTCCCGATCATGCCCAACTTCGCTGCGAAGGCCGGCGGGTTCTTCTTCGTCGTGTTCGGCGTCATCGTGCTGATCTCTTCATTCTTCACGATCAACCCGATCTGGAATTACGGGCCCTACGACCCGTCACCGGTCTCCGCGGGAACCCAACCCGACTGGTACATCGGCTTCGCCGACGGTGGCCTGCGTCTCGTACCACCGGGCTGGGAGTTCGTGCTCTGGGACCACACATTCTCCCTGAACATCCTCATCCCGCTCGCCGTCATCGGCCTGTTCATCGTCGCCGTCGCCGTCTACCCCTTCCTCGAGGCGTGGATCACCGGTGACAAGCGCGAACACCACATCACCGAACGGCCGCGCAACGCGCCGACCCGCACCGCGATCGGTGCCGCCGGTGTCACCTTCTACGCAGTCCTGTGGGCCGCTGCCGGTTCCGACCTCTTCGCCACCCACTTCCACCTCACGATCGAGGGCGTCACCCACTCCCTCCAGGCGCTGTTGATCCTGGGGCCGATCGTCGCCTACTTCGTGACGAAGCGCTCCTGCCTCGCCCTTCAGAAGAAGGATCGGGAGATCGCGCTCCACGGCTATGAGTCTGGCCGGATCGTGCGACTGCCCGGTGGTCAGTACATCGAGGTGCACACGCAGCTCGATGACTACGAGCGCTGGCGCCTTGTCGACTACCTGGACTACAAGCCGCTCATGGTCCGCCCGGACGCCCGGGGCCGGATCTCCCCGATGCAGCGCGTCAGGGCGGTGCTGTCCCGGTGGTTCTTCGAAGATCGCATCTCCCCCGCAACGCGCGGGGAGCTGGAGTCCGGCGAGGGGCACCACTAAGCCGGTCTTTGCCGGGGCGGATGTCCGCCTCGGCGAAGACGGTCGTCGCTCTCGGAGGACGAGAGGGTACTATCGCCCCCTCGGTGACTACTCGTCGAAGATCTTCTTGAGGAAGTCCGCGGTCGACCGATAGTCGAGGCGCTCGTAGATCGCGGCGCCGCCGATGACGGCCACGGTCAGCTGACGCACCCCGCGTGCCTGGCATTCGGTCTCGATGGCCGTCACGAGCTGGGTGCCGATGCCGGCGCCTCGCGCATTCTCCTCGACCACGAGCTCCTGCAGCTGGGCCGAGTCGCCGTTCGTGTAGAACAGGCGGGCGATCGTGGCGAGGGCGTAGCCGACGACCACGCCATTGTGTTCCGCTACGTACAGGATGTGATCGTCCGCCTGCTTGATCGCCTCGGCGAAGGCCTCATCGAATACCGGCCGATCCGGTGTGTACCTCTCCCCCAGTTGAGCGAGAAGCCCGAAGACCGCATCGCCGTCGTCCAGCCGTGCGTACCGGATACTGGGGCCGGCGGGATCCCTGTCAGCGGCCAAAGTATCCGCGGTAGTACTCGTAGGTCCAGCCGACGATGCTCAGCATGGCGAACGCGCCGCCGATCAGCGCGACCCACAGTCCGATGGCGAGGCCGAGGAAGACGAGGGCAACGCCGGTGCCGACCATGAGCGGCCACCAGCTCCACGGGCTGTAGAAGCCCACCTCGGGGTCCCCGTCATCGATGTTCGAGTCCTGGAGGTCCTCCGGCAGCTCGCCGCCCTGCGCCTTGTGCACGCGGCCGAGGTAGAACGCGATCAGAGCGAAGAGCGCGCCGCAGAGAGCGAGCGCGAGCGTCCCGACCCACTCGACGTAGCCGTGGAAGGAATCGACGAGGCTCCAGACCGTGTACAGCGCCGAGGAACCGAGGAAGAAAGCCGTCAGGATCCAGAACAGATGGGTATTGGTTTTCACTGGATCACTTCACCTTCTCGTCGCCCAGGTCGTACACCGGGGTGTCGGGGGCATCCTTGCCCGGGCCGATGCCGTACTGCACGAGCTCGGCGGCTTCCGGATGGTTGAGGTCGAACGCCGGAGACTCGGAACGGATGCGCGGAATCGAGGTGAAGTTGTGACGCGGCGGCGGGCAGCTCGTCGCCCACTCGAGCGAGCGGCCGTAACCCCACGGGTCGTTCACGGTCACCTTCGGCGCCTTGCGCGCCGTGATGTACACGTTGTACAGGAACGGGATCATCGAGATCCCGAGCAGCATGGCGCCCACCGTGGACAGCTGGTTCATCCAGGTGTAGCCATCCTCGGGCTGGTAGGTGGCATAGCGGCGGGGCATGCCCTTGACGCCGAGCCAGTGCTGCACGAGGAATGTCGTGTGGAATCCGATGAACAGGAGCCAGAAGTGGACCTTGCCGAGACGCTCGTTGAGCATCTTGCCGGTCCACTTCGGCCACCAGAAGTAGAACCCGCTGAACATCGCGAACACGACGGTGCCGAACACGACGTAGTGGAAGTGCGCGACGACGAAGTAGGTGTCTGAGACGTGGAAGTCGAGCGGCGGGGAGGCGAGGATGACACCGGTGAGCCCACCGAACGTGAACGTGACCAGGAAGCCGATCGCCCACAGCATCGCGGCTTCGAACGTGATCGAGCCCCGCCACATCGTGCCGATCCAGTTGAAGATCTTCACGCCGGTCGGAACCGCGATGAGCATCGTCATGAGCGAGAAGAACGGCAGGAGCACCGACCCGGTCACGTACATATGATGCGCCCACACGGTGACCGACAGTGCGGCGATGGCCACCGTCGCCCCGACGAGCGTCTTGTACCCGAAGACCGGTTTCCGGCTGAAGACCGGGAACACCTCGGAGACGATGCCGAAGAACGGCAGCGCGATGATGTAGACCTCGGGATGCCCGAAGAACCAGAACAGGTGCTGCCAGAGGATCGCCCCTCCCGCATCGACGTTGTAGATGTGTCCGCCGAACACGCGGTCTATCCCGAGGCCGAACAGCGCCGCGGCGAGCGGCGGGAACGCCATGAGCACGAGGATCGAGGTGACCATCGCGTTCCAGGTGAAGATCGGCATCCGGAACATCGTCATGCCCGGCGCGCGCAGCGTGATGATGGTCGTGATGAAGTTCACCGCGCCGAGGATGGTTCCGAACCCGCTCATGGCGAGGCCGAAGACCCACAGGTTTCCTCCCGCTCCCGGCGAGAACGTCGTCGACGACAACGGGGCGTAGGCGAACCAGCCGAAGGATGCTGCGCCCTGCGGGGTCAGGAATCCGGCGACCGCGATGAGGCTGCCGAAGCTGTACAGCCAGTAGGCGAACGCGTTCAGACGCGGGAATGCGACGTCGGCGGCGCCGATCTGCAGAGGCATGATCACGTTCACGAAGCCGGCGAACAGCGGCGTCGCGAACATCAGCAGCATGATCGTCCCGTGCATCGTGAACAGCTGGTTGTACTGCTCCTTCGTCTGCAGGAGCTCGAGGCCTGGCTCGAACAGCTGGGCGCGGATGACGAGCGCCATGACCCCGCCGAGGCAGAAGTACAGGAACGAGGTGATCAGGTACAGGTACCCGACCTTCTTGTGGTCCGTCGTCGTGATCCAGCTGACGATGAGGTCGCCCTTCGTGCCGACCTTCGATGCTCCGAAGTCCTGGCCTCTGCTGGGACGCGGCGGGGTCGACTGCGGGGTCGAAGTCGTGCGGGGTGCTGTCGTTGTGCTCATTGTCCGTCGCCCTACTCGTTACCGGTCGGTGCTTCGTTGCCCGGTTGATTCGTGTTCGTGTTGTACTCAGGACCCAGGATGCCGGTCTGTCCGGCGTTCACGAGGCTCTGGATGTAGGCGTCGTACTCCGATTGGGAGACGACCTTGACCTTGAGAAGCATGAGCGAGTGGTATTCACCGCACAGCTCCGCGCACTTGCCCATGTACGTCCCCTCCTTGAGAGGGGTGAAGTACATGTGGTTGGTCTTTCCCGGGATCATGTCCTTCTTGTACAGGAAGTCGGGAACCCAGAACGAGTGGGCGACGTCGCGGCTCTCGATGTCGAGTGCGACGGTCTTGCCGACCGGCAGGTACATGACGGCGAGCTTGTCGTAGTCGATGAACGGGGACTTGTCCGTCTCCTGCGCCTGGATGCCCTCCGAGTAGACGCCCTTGCCGTCCGGGCCGACGTTCAGGTAGTTCATGTCCCAGGCCCAGCGCTTGCCGATGATCTGGATCTCGACATCCGGGTTCGCGGTCGGCGCTTCGATCTTGGCCTGGTCGCGGGCGGTGAAGGCGAAGAACCCCATGACGAGGATGAGCGGGACGATCGTGTAGAAGATCTCGATCGGCAGGTTGTAGCGCAGCTGCACGGGCAGGCCGGTCTGCCCCTTGCGCCTGCGGTAGACCACCGCGGTCCAGATGATGAGGCCCCAGACGAGCACTCCGACACCCAGCAGGATGATCCAGGAGGTCACCCAGAGGCCGGTGACATCGTCGGTGTGGTTGGTGATCCCGGCTTCGCCTGGCAGATAGCCGCGCAATTGCTGCTGGGTGCACCCGGCAAGTACGGCGGCAAGCCCAAGGGCGACAGGGATGGCAATCCATCGAAGACGGCGGTGAGATCGCACGGAGAACCTCTCGGATGACGCGGAGACTGGGAATCCAAGTCTATTGAACTGCTCCCAGCCTACTCCGAAGCGGGCAACCTTCCGTGCCCGAAACGGCGCGAAGCGGGCGGAAAATCGCCCCATTCACGGGAAAAAGGGGAGCCGCGAACGCGACTCCCCTCTTCTCCACCTGGTCTAGTGGAAGGAATCTCCGCACGCGCAACTGCCGCCGGCATTCGGGTTGTCGATCGTGAAGCCCTGCTTCTGGATGGTGTCCTCGAAATCGATCGACGCCCCATCGAGGTAAGGCACGCTCATCTTGTCGACGACGACCTCGACACCGTCGAAGTCGACCGTGCTGTCGCCATCGAGCAGCCGCTCGTCGAAGTACAGCTGGTAGATGAGACCGGAGCATCCGCCCGGCTGAACCGCCACCCGGAGGCGCAGGTCGTCCCGGCCCTCCTGCTCGCACAAAGCACGGACCTTCGCCGCGGCGCTCTCGGAAAGCGAGACGCCGTGCGCCGGGGCAACGGCCGGTGCCATCGTGGTGTCAGTCATGGTCTGCTCCTCGCTTCAGGTCTCCTCCCAGTGTAAGCGATTCAGCCTCGCTGGTTGAGCTTCGACAGCAGGACGGCTTCAGTGAGGATCGCCCGCTTGAACACTCCGAGGTGCAGCGACTCATTGGGGCTGTGGGCCCGGGAGTCGGGGTCCTCGACACCGGTCACGAGAATCTCGGCGGACGGGAACAGCTCAACCAGGTCCGAGATGAACGGGATGGAGCCGCCGATCCCGGTCTCCACCGGGGCGACGCCCCAGGCGAGTTCCATGGCCTGTTTCGCCTCGGCGACGGCCCAGCCGCTGGTATCCACGAGGAAAGGATCCCCGCGGTCCACGTCGTCGATCTCGATCACCGCGCCGAACGGGGCGTTCTCCCGCAGGTGCTTCTCGAGCACCGTGAACGCGTCGGCGGCGCTCTGCCCCGGTGCGATCCGTGCGCTCACCCGGACCGCGACGGATGGCACGAGCGTGTTCGACGCGTTGGCGACCGTCGGCGCGTCGATCCCGGTCACGGTGATGGAGGGCTGGTACCAGAGCCGGCTCAGCACGCTGCCGGTTCCGATCGGGGAGACCCCCTCGAGCAGGGCGGCCTCCTCACGCAGTTGGGATTCGGGATACTCAGGAGTCTCGCCATCCGTGCTCGTGAGACCGGCGACCGCGACGGAGCCGTTCTCGTCGTGCAGGGTCGCGAGCAGACGGATCATGGCGAGCATGGCGTCCGGCGCCGCCCCACCGAACATGCCGGAGTGGGAGGCGTGGTCGAGCGTGCGCACGGTGAGCCGGAACGTCACGTTGCCCCGCAGGGCGACCGTCAGGGCGGGAGTGTTCACGTCCCAGTTGTCGGAGTCCGCGACGACGATGACGTCGGCGGCCAGCTGCTCGCGGTGCTGCAGCAGGAAGTTCTTGAACGAGCGGGAGCCGAACTCCTCCTCCCCTTCGAAGAACAGGGCGAGGCCGAGATCGAAGTCCGGCCCCGCGGTCTCGACGAACGCCCGGATCGCCGCGATATGGGCCATGACGCCTGCCTTGTCGTCGGCGGCGCCACGCCCGTAGAGGCGGTCGCCGCGCACGGTCGGCTCGAACGGGGGCGAGTCCCAGTCCTCGTCCTTCCCTGGCGGTTGCACGTCGTGGTGGGCGTACAGGAGGATGGTGGGCCTCCCGTTCCTGGCCGCGCGCGTCGCCAGGATGGCCGGCTGGCCCAGGGTCTGCGTTTCGCCGATCGTCGCGCGCGAGATCGTCACCGAATCGAACACTCCGAGGCCCTCGACGAGTTCGACGACGGCTTCCGCGCTCTTCTGGACGTTGGCGGGGTCGAACGCCGCCCACGAGACGGACGGTATTCGCACCAGGCCCGACAGTTCTGCGATGGCGGTCGGAAGTCCTGCGCCGACTGCTTCTGTGATGAGGTCGAGAGAATCGTGGGCGGTGCCCGGCAATGAGGTCATGCGGGTAATCTTAACCGGACACCGAGACCAGGGAATGAATGTGGCCAAGCCAGGCAAATCCGAAGAGACGCAGTACGAGCTGAACACCGACAGCGTCTCGGGCGGCAAGGGTCGCCCGACGCCGACCCGTAAGGAACGCGAGGCGGCGAATCTGCGCCCGCTCGTGGGAACCGACCGCCGCGCCGCGAGCAAGGAATCGCGCGCGAAAATGGCCGAGGCGAGGGAGAAGGCCAGGATCGGCATGGCGGCCGGCGAGGAGAAGTTCCTTCCGGTGCGCGACAAGGGTCCGCAGCGCCGATTCATCAGGGACTATGTCGACGCCCGGTTCAGCGTCGGGGAGATCCTCATCCCCGTCATGTTCCTCGTGATCATTCTCACCTTCGTCAACAACGAGTGGGCCCAGCTGATCGGAATTCTCGGCCTCTGGGCGTTCTTCCTCGTCGCCGTGGTCGACGCGGTCGTCCTCGGGCTCCTGGTCAACAGGAAGCTCGCGGCGAAGTACGGCGCTGACAAGGTGCAGAGCGGGAACCGCTGGTACGCCGCGATGCGGGGAATGCAGCTTCGCATGATGAGGCTGCCGAAGCCTCAGGTCAAGCGCGGGCAGTTCCCGAGCTAGGCATCCGTCGAGTTCCGACGGGCCAGAGGCCCGTCGGCGCTGGCGTCGCCGCGAAGGCCAGAAATGGCCTTCGCTCCAAGCTCCTGCGCGCAGGTCAAGCGCGGGCAGTTCCCGAGCTAGGCGTCACCGAGTGCGCAGTCCCCTAGTGATCTCTCGCGCCCAGAACGGCCCACGGTACAGGAACGCGGTGTAGCCCTGCACGAGGGTCGCGCCGGCTTCGAGCCGCTCCGCGACATCCGCAGCCGTCTCGATCCCGCCGACCGAGACGACGCAGAAATCGGCAGGGACGACCGAGCGGACGATCCGGAGGATCTCGAGCGAGCGAGCGGCGAGCGGTGGGCCGGAGAGGCCCCCGGCTCCCGCCTGTTCCACGATCGCGGGATCGCTCAGTAGCCCCTCCCGCGAGAGCGTCGTGTTCGTGGCGATGAGCCCGGAGAGACCGAGGGCGACCGCGAGCTCGCTCACCTTCCGCACCTCGGCATCGTCGAGGTCTGGTGCGATCTTCACGAGCACAGGGGTCTCCCCCGCCGCCTCACGGATGGCCACGAGCAGCGGGGACAGCCTCTCGAGCTCCTGCAGTCCGCGGAGGCCCGGCGTGTTCGGGGAACTCACGTTGACGGCGAGGTAGTCCGCGACGGGGGCCAGCAGCCGCGTGCTCTCCAGGTAGTCATCGATAGCGGAGTCGACGGACACGATCCTGGACTTCCCGATGTTCACGCCGATGATCGGGCGCCGGCGCCGTCTCCGCTCCCGCTGAAGACGCGACACGGCATCCGCTGCCCCGTGGTTGTTGAAGCCCATGCGATTGACGACCGCGCGATCCGCCAGGAGCCGGAACAGCCGCGGACGCTCATTCCCGGGCTGGGCGATGGCCGTCAGGGTGCCGACCTCGACGTGGCCGAAGCCCAGTTGCCACAGGCCGTGCACGGCCTTCGCCTCCTTGTCGAACCCTGCGGCGATGCCGAACGGGGACTCGAAGCGGATGCCGAGCGTTTCGACGCTCAGCGAGGCAGGTGGCCGCATGATGCTGCCCAGAAGGCTCCCGACCCCCGTCCAGGCGAGCAATCGGATGACCTGGAAGGCGAGAGTGTGCGCGGTCTCGGGATCCAGCCGGGAGAGGACGAGTCGGAACAGTAGGCGATACATGCGGTTGCCAGCCTAATGGCCGAGGCGGCCGCCTACTCCTCCGCCGCTGCCGCCGTGTCGTGTTCGACCCGAAGAAGTGTGATCGCGGTCTCGAAGTCCTCGAGCGAGTCGAACCCCTGGTAGACGCTCGCGAACCGCAGATAGGCGACCTCGTCGAGCTCGCGAAGCGGTGGAAGGATCGCGAGGCCGATCTCGTTCGCCTCGATCTGGGAGACGCCGGTCGCCCGAATCGATTCCTCGACCCTCTGCGCGAGAGCCGCGAGGTCGGTGTCGGTCACGGGTCTGCCCTGGCAGGCCTTGCGCACGCCGGCAACGATCTTCTCCCGGCTGAACGGCTGGACGACGCCGCTGCGTTTCACGACGTTCAGGCTCGCAGTCTCCGTCGTGCTGAATCGGCGGCCGCACTCCGGGCACTGCCGGCGTCGGCGGATCGACAGGCCGTCGTCACTCGTACGCGAGTCGACGACGCGGGAGTCCGGATACCTGCAGAACGGGCAGAACATGGTGTGTCAAGCGTACGCTAACGGCTGCGCTCCATCGAGTGGTGGTCTTTCGGACGAGTGATGCTGCCGCGGCACGGCCACTCGTCCGAACGCCCATCACTCGGCGTCGGTTTCGGACTCGTTGACGGTCTCGGACTCGGCGGCGAACCGCGCGGTCACGGCAGCGGCGTGGGCCGGGAGGTCCTCGGCGCGTGCGAGCGCCTCGATGTGCCCACGGACTTCCCGCAGCCCATGCCGGTCGTAGCGGATGACCTGCTGCGGGCGCAGGAATGTGTACGCGCCGAGGCCCGCGGTGAACCGTGCCTGACCTCCGGTCGGGAGAACGTGGTTCGAACCCGCCAGGTAGTCGCCGAGACTGACCGGCGAACTCTCCCCCACGAAGATCGCGCCTGCACTCTCGATCGAGGCGAGCACACCATCCGGATCACTCGTCTGCAGTTCGAGGTGTTCTGGCCCGTAGGCGTTGCTGAAGGCGGCCGCCGCCGCGAGGTCGTCGACGATGACGATCGCGGACTGCGGCCCGTCGAGCGCAGTCCGCACTCGAGTGCCGTGGTGCGCACTCTCGGCAAGAAGGCCGAGTTCGGCGCGGACTCGATCCGCGAAATCGGCGGAGTCGGTCACGAGCACCGCGGCGGCGAGCTCGTCGTGTTCCGCCTGGCTCACGAGGTCCGCCGCTACGAATTCCGGATTCGCCGAATCGTCGGCGATCACGAGGATCTCCGTCGGTCCGGCCTCCGCGTCGATGCCAACGCTCCCGCGCACGAGCCGCTTCGCGGCGGCGACGTAGACGTTCCCGGGCCCGGTCACGAGTTCGACGGGGTCGAGGCCGAGTTCCGGCACGCCATAGGCGAGCGCGCCGATCGCGCCGGCGCCGCCCATGGCGTAGACCTCTTCGATCCCGAGGAGCCCGGCCGCAGCGAGGATCGTGGGGTGCACAGAGCCGCCGAACGCCTTCTGCGGTGGCGAGACGAGTGCGAGGGAGCCGACGCCGGCGACCTGCGCCGGGACCACGTTCATCAGAACGCTCGAGGGGTACACGGCCTTACCGCCGGGAACGTAGAAGCCGACACGTCCCATCGGCTGCCAGCGCTGGACGATCTGGGCTCCCGGCCCGATCGTCGTCGTCCGAGGCGTCGGCAGTTGCGCCTGCGACGCGCGGCGAACGCGGCGGATGGCCTCCTCGAGCGCCTCCCGCACGGCGGGGTCCAGCCTCTCGACGGCCGCGTCGATCGTGGCGCGGCCGACCCTCACCTCGGCCGGCCGCACGCCATCCAATCGCTCAGCCTGGTCGAGCAGAGCAGCGACGCCGCGCTCGCGGACATCCTCGATGAGTTCGCTCGCGATCGCCGTCGCCGCCGTCACATCGATGCGCGACCGCGGCATCGTCCGGGCGAGCTCCGCTCGGCCGAGGGTGGAACCGCGAAGGTCAATAGTCTGGATCATGGCGACTCATAGCTTAGTTCCGGCGCCGACGACGACGCGCTGCTCCACCACGAGCGCCGGTACCGGCGGCCCGAGTCGCTCGACGAGTCCGGTCAGTTCAGGCAGTTCGGGCCGAGCAGCGACTTCAGTTCTCCGTACAGGTCGGCGCTCACACTCACCGGGTAGGGAATCTCGAACATGCGGGCGCTCTCGCCCTTGACGAGCTTCAGTCGCACCTCGTTGTCACCGGAATGCCTGATCAGCACGTCGTTGAGGGCCGTGACGACATCCGTGGTCGCCCGGAACTCCGGCACCGAGATCACGAGCGGGCCGGAGCCGAGGCTCTGTCCGAGGTCGGGAGAGAACATGCTCACGGCGTGCAGGTTCGTTCCGTCGTCGCGCGCGCTGACCCTCCCCCGCACGACGACGATCGAGTCGTTCACGAGCGCGGGCGAGAACTCCTGGTAGGTCTTGCCGAGGAACATGATCGTGACCTCGCCGCCGAAGTCCTCGAGCTGGATGACACCGTAAGGATTCCCGGAGTTGCGCGCCGTCTTGTGCTGCACGCTCGTGACGAGACCCGCGACCGTCACGATCTCCCCGTCGGAGACGGTGTCACCCCCGATCAGCTCCATGATGCCGATACTCGCGTGCTTCGCGAGCTGCAGCTCGAGGCCGGCGAGCGGGTGGTCCGAGACGTACAGGCCGAGCATCTCGCGCTCGAACGCGAGCTTGTCGCGCTTCGACCACTCCGGGCGATCGGGCACCTTGTTGACCGGCTGAGGCTCCTCCCACAGGCTGTCGAAGTCGAAACCGACCTGGCCGTTGGCCTCGGCACGCTTCTCGCTGACCGCCGCCTCGACGGCATCCTCGTGGACCTCCATGAGCGCGCGCCGGGTGGCCCCGAGCGAGTCGAACGCGCCGGCCTTGATGAGCGACTCGACCGTGCGCTTGTTCGCGACCGGGATCGGCACCTTCCGCAGGAAGTCGTGGAAGCTCTCGAACGCCCCCTTCTCCGCCCGCGAGACGCGGATCGCGTCGACGACGTTGTACCCGACGTTGCGGATCGCGCCGAGACCGAAGCGGATGTCCTTGCCTGCCGCGGTGAAGTCGCCGGCCGATGCGTTGACATCCGGCGGCAGCACCTTGATGCCCATGCGACGGCACTCCGCGAGATAGACGGCGAGCTTGTCCTTCGAGTCTCCGACGCTCGTCAGCAGGGCAGCCATGTACTCCGCCGGGTAGTTCGCCTTGAGGTAGGCCGTCCAGTAGCTCAGGACGGCGTAGGCGGCTCCGTGGGACTTGTTGAAGCCGTAGTCCGAGAACGGGACCATGATGTCCCACAGCGCGCTCGCCGCCTCCTTGCTGTAGCCGTTCTTCTGCATGCCGTCGGCGAAGTTCTTGAACTCCTTGTTGAGGACCTGCAGGTCCTTCTTGCCCATCGCCTTGCGCAGCGTGTCGGCCTGGCTCAGGGTGAACCCGGCGACCTTCTGGGCGGCCGCCATGACCTGCTCCTGGTAGATCACGAGGCCATAGGTCTCGCCCAGGATCTCGGAGAGCGGCTCGGCGAGCTCGGGGTGGATGGCGTCGACCGACTCGAGGCCGTTCTTGCGGAGCGCGTACTTGGTGTGCGAGTTCATGCCCATCGGACCGGGGCGGTACAGCGCGATGACGGCCGTGATGTCGCTGAAGCTGTCCGGCTTCAGCTGTTTGAGCAGTGAGCGGAGCGGGCCGCCGTCGAGCTGGAACACGCCGAGCGTGTCGCCGTGGGCGAGAAGGTCGTAGGTGGCCGTATCGGCGTTGAGGTCAAGATCTTCGAGGACAACGGTCTCGCCCCGGTTGGATTCGATCGAGGCGAGGGCATCCTGCAGCACCGTGAGGTTGCGCAGCCCTAAGAAGTCCATCTTGAGCAGGCCGAGCTTCTCGCATGGCGGCTGGTCGAACTGCGTGATGATCGCGCCGTCGTCCTCGCGCTTCATGATCGGCAGGACATCGATGAGCGGCTCGGCGGACATGATCACGCCGGCCGCGTGCACCCCCCACTGCCGCTTGAGGTTCTCGATGCCGAGCGCGGTCTCGAAGACCCTGGCCGCCTCCGGGTCGGTGTCCACGAGTGCGCGGAGATCGCCCGCCTCCTTGTACCGGGGCGAGTCCTTGTTCGTGACATCCGAGAGCCCCATGTCCTTGCCCATGATGGGAGGAGGCATCGCCTTCGTGAGCTTCTCTCCGACCGCGTAGGGCATGCCGAGCACTCTCGCGGAATCCTTGAGCGCCTGCTTCGCCTTGATCGTGCCGTAGGTGACGATCTGCGCGACCCGGTCGTCGCCGTACTTCTCCGTGACGTAGCGGATGACCTCGCCGCGGCGGCGGTCGTCGAAGTCGATGTCGATGTCCGGCATCGAGATGCGGTCGGGGTTCAGGAAGCGCTCGAAGATGAGCCCGTGCGCGAGGGGGTCGAGGCCGGTGATGTTCATCGCCCAGGCGACCACCGAGCCGGCGGCGGAACCCCGGCCTGGGCCGACCCGGATGCCGTTCTCGCGGGCCCATCCGATGAAGTCGGCAACGACGAGGAAGTAGCCGGGGAATCCCATCTGGTTGATGACGCCGACCTCGTAGTCGGCCTGGGCGCGATGCTTCTCCGGCACACCGCCGGGGAACCGCCTGGCGAGTCCCCGCTCGACTTCAGCGGAGAACCAGCTCGCCTCGGTGTGCCCATCGGGCACCGGGAACCTCGGCATGAGGTCGCGTTTCTCGAAGGACACCTCGCAGCGTTCTGCGATCAGCAGCGTGTTCTCGATCGCCTCCGGGTGATCGGAGAACACCGCGCGCATCTCGGCCGCTGATTTCAGGTAGAACTCGTTCGAATCGAACTTGAAGCGATTGGGGTCGTCCAGCGTGGAGGCGGACTGGACGCACAGCAGCGCCGCATGCGCTCCTGCGTCGTGCGCGTGCGTGTAGTGGAGGTCGTTCGAGGCGACGAGCGGCAGGCTC
>DATCXP010000109.1:0-2340 GCA_036565765.1 Terrimesophilobacter sp. | reverse complement strand
GACCGCGGAAGACCGCAGGATCGCCGCCTACCTCGGCGCGATCGAGCAGCTCCGCACCGGAACCACGACATCGCTCAACCACCTCACCAACATCAACGACGACGAGACCATGGCGGCCACGATCGAGCCGGTGCTGGAGGTCGGCATCCGCCAGCTGGTCGCCAAGGAGCTCCGCGACACCCCGGTTCCCGCCTTCTCGGAGGACTATCCGGCACGGCCGCACCTTCGTGACCGCCGGGACGAGCTCGCCTACGCCGAGCAGCTCGTCGACCGCTGGGACGGGGCCGGTGGGCTGGTTCACATGGGACTGGCCATGGAGACCGGTGCGAGCTGGATGCTGCAGAACTCCACCTCGAACGAGCTCATCCTCGAGGGAGTCGAACTCGCACAGCGTCGTGGACTCAAGATCAGCAATCATTGCTCTGCCGGCACACCATGGCTCTCCATCAAGGAGTTCGAAGAGAAGACCGGCGGCGGCGATGTCGACTACCTGGTCAGGCTCGGCGCGATGGTCGACAACTGGATCCTCGTGCACGCCCTGCACCTGCACGACCGAGAGATCGATGCCGTCGCCGCGGCGGGGGCCGGCATCATCACCAATCCGGTGAGCAACGCCTACAGCTGCGACGGGATCGCGCCGCTGCGACAGATGTTCGCCGCGGGGGTGACCGTCGGGCTGGGCACGGATGGCGCCTACGTGAACTGCTCCCCGGACATGGTGCAGCAGATGAAGTTCGCGGTGCTCATCCAGAACGTCACGCACTACGACCCGAACCTGATGACCGCGGAGCGGGCCATCGAGATGGCCACGATCGGCAGCGCGACGGCACTGGGGCTCGCAGACCAGATCGGGTCGCTCGAGGTCGGGAAGCGTGCCGACATCGCGATCTTCGACCTGCACAAGGCCCACACGGTCGTGGTCAACCGTCCCGTCGCATCGCTCGTGTTCTCCGCCAACGGCACCGATGTCGACACGGTGCTCGTGAACGGAAGGATCCTGGTCCGCGGCGGCGAGCTCGTCGAGTTCGAGAGGGAGCATGAAGTGCTCAGCGAGGCAACGGCGCGCGCGACCGCCGCCCTCGAGCGCGCCGGCCTCTCCGAGCGGGTGTTCCAGCACTGGCGTCACCACTGAACACAGCGCTCGTGACGGTCGTCAGGCCGGTTCTGCGCTCAGGAGCTCCCTCACCCGCTCCACATCCTGCCCGATCCTGGTCACGAGTTCATCGACGCTCTCGAACTTCTCCATCCCGCGGATGCGGTCGATGAAGTCGAGCTCCATCGTCTTGCCGTAGAGGTCGATGTCGAGCTCTCCGAAGTCGTTGCCCAGCAGATGAGCCTCGACCTGCCGCTCCGGGACTCCGTCGAATGTCGGGTTGTTCCCGACGGATACCGCCGCGGGCATCCGCTCGCCATCGACCGTCGCCCACGCGGCATAGACCCCGTCTGCGGGAATGAGGCCCTCGGACTCCGTCGCGAGATTCGCCGTCGGGAAGCCGAGCTGCCGGCCGCGCTTCGCTCCAGGGACGACGACTCCGCGCACCATCGGCGGGCGGCCGAGCAGCTCGGCTGCCCGGCTGACGTCGCCGTCCGCGAGCAGCTCACGCACCCAGGTCGAGGAGACCCGCCGATCGTCCTTCGCGACGATCGGGAGCGCCCTGACCTCGAACCCGTACTCAGCGCCCATCCGCTCGAGCAGTGCCGGATTCCCCGCTCCCCCCTTACCGAACCGGAAATCCGGACCGACGAAGACGAGCCTCGCGTTGAGGGTGTCGACGAGCGCGCGGTGCACGAACTCCTCGGGAGCCTGCTCGCTGAGGGAACGGTCGAACGCGAGCATGACGGTCGCGGCCACTCCCACCCTTTCGAGCAGCTCGCGTTTCTGCTCGTTGCTCACGAGCGGGAGCGGGCAGGACTCCGGGGACAGCAGGCTCAGCGGGTTGCGATCGAAGGTGAGGACCGTCGGCACGAGCGAGCGCGCTTCGGCATCGGAGAGCAGCTGCCCGATCATGCGGAGGTGCCCGAGATGCACCCCGTCGAACTTCCCGATCGTCACTGCAGAAGGGCCGAATCCGGCCGGAACCTGATCGAGCGCGGTGAAGAACTGCATGCTCAGCTCGCCCCGATCTGCCGGCGACGGGCACCGGTGCCGAGCCAGATCATCCCGAGGATGGGGAGCACGAGGGGGACGAACAGGTAGCCGCGACCGAAAACCGACCACACGGTGTCGCTCGGGAACAGCTCGGTGTCGAAGATGCTCAGGAAACCGACGACGAGAACGCCGAGCAGCTCGAAGCCGATGGTGGCCCACGCCACCCGGTACCAGCTGCGACCGCTCCTGAT
>DATCXP010000104.1:0-14309 GCA_036565765.1 Terrimesophilobacter sp. | reverse complement strand
CGGGCGCCGTCGATCACGGCGGTCAGCCCCGAGAGGCACAGCTTGTTGATCGTGGTGGCGGGGACGGACCAGCCGATACCCGCGGCGATGGACACCTGCCTGGCCGGGCCCTGACCGGCTCCGGCCTGGAGCACCTGGCCGAGGATGACCGCGTCGATGTCGCCGACGTCGACCCCCGAGCGCTCGATCGCGCCGCGAAGAGCCGCGGCTCCGAGCTCGACGGCGCTGAGGCCGGAGATGGTGCCGCTCAACTTCCCGAGGGGGGTTCGTGCCCCGGCGAGGATGACGACGTCGCGCTGATTCATGGTGTGCTCCGTTGCAGAGGTGGGTGGGGCGTGTCTGCTTGACACTCTATCGCGGAACAGGCTACTTTACTGAGACCTGAATCGTCTGTCATGTTTGGTCGATTCCCCACGTCAACACAGCAGGAAAGGCAGAAAATGCGAGCAACGAAGAAGTATCTCGCGCCGGCCATCGTGGCCGTCGCAGCTCTGGCACTCGCGGGATGCGCACCGACCGTCGACCAGAACCCCGGTGCCGACCTCGCTCCCGTGAAGGTCGCCATCATCACCTCGACGACCGGTCCGCTCGCCGGGTACGGTGCAGAGTACACCCAGGGATTCAAGGCCGGTCTCGACTATGCAACCGACGGCACGGGGAAGGTCGCCGGACGCGCGCTCGACATCAGCTACGTCGATGACGCAGGCGACGCCGACAAGGCCGTCACCGCTGCGAAGGACGCGATCGGCAACGGGACCCAGATCATCGCGGGCACCGCATCATCCGGCATCGCGCTCGCCGTTGCCGAGCAGGCCGCCCAGAACAAGATCCTCTACATCTCCGGCCCCGCCGCTGCAGACGCGATCACCGGCGTGAACGACTACACCTTCCGCTCCGGCCGCCAGACGATGCAGGATGTCGCGACGGCCGGAACATTCGTCGGCGACCTGAGCGGAAAGAAGGTGCTCGTGTTCGCACAGGACACCGCATTCGGCCAGGGCAACGTCGCGGGCGTCACCGCGGTTCTCGGCGCGAAGGGTGCAACGGTCACCGGAGAGCTCGTCCCGGAGGATGCGACCGAGTTCACGCCGTTCGCACAGAAGGTCAGCGACGCGAACCCCGACATGGTGTTCGTCGCCTGGGCCGGTGCGACGACCGGCGCCATGTGGCAGGCACTCTCGCAGCAGGGCATCTTCGACAAGTTCCCTGTCGTCACCGGACTTGGCGACATCGCGAGCTTCGGAGCGTACGGTGAGGCCAGCGAGAAGATCAGCTTCCTCAACCACTACTTCGGCGGCGCGGCGGGAACCGACATCGAGAAGACGATGATCACGTTCCTCGACGCGAACAACGAGAAGGCCGACCTGTTCACCCCGGACGGATTCGTCGCAGCCCAGATGATCGTCCACGCGATCAAGAAGGGCGGCGGTGACGATGTCGCGAAGATGATCTCCTCCCTCGAGGGCTGGAGCTTCGACTCCGTCAAGGGCAAGCTCACCATTCGGGCGGAGGACCACGCGCTCATCCAGCCGATGTTCCAGGCGAAGCTCAAGGCGGATGGCGCAACGTTCGTGCCAGAACTGATCAAGATCGTGGACGCCGACACCGTCGCGCCACCGGTCGCCAAGTAGCGGCGAAGAGCAATACCGTTACACGATGACTGCCAACCAGCCCGTGCTCGACATCGAGCACCTCAGCCTCCAGATCGGCGGCGCCCGCATCCTCGAGGATGTCACGCTGCAGGTCGCTGAGGGTGAGATGCTCGGCGTGATCGGCCCGAACGGGGCAGGGAAGACCACCCTGTTCAATCTCGTGTCCGGCGTGATCGCCCCCACCTCGGGGACGATCCGCCTGTCCGGGAGGGACGTCACGAGGGAGCAGATCCACCGCCGGGCACGGGCTGGGCTCGGCAGGACCTTTCAGACCTCGAGCCTGTTCAACGGGCTCTCGGCACTGGAGAACGTGAGGCTCGCCGCCCAGGTCGAACTGGGCGGCAGTCTCTCGATCGTACGTTTCCCGCACCGCGGGGACCGGGCATCGACGATCGCGATGGAACGCCTCGAGGAGGTCGGCCTCGCGCACCACGCGGGCACGGATGCCGGGGTGCTGTCCCACGGCGACAAGCGCAAATTGGAGATCGCGATGCTGCTTGCGACCGACCCCAAGCTCATCCTGCTCGACGAGCCGATGGCGGGGGTCGCCTCCGGCGACGTTCCCGGGCTCGTCGAGGTCATCCGCGGCCTGCACAAGGGCAGCGGCAGGACAGTCCTCATGGTCGAGCACCACATCGACGTCGTGCTCGGACTCGTCGACAACGTCGCGGTCATGCACCACGGGCAGCTGCTCGCCCACGACACCCCGGAGGCCGTCATGGCGAACCCGGCCGTTCAGGGAGCGTACCTGGGGGATGCCGCGTGAATGAGACCATCCTGACCGCGCCCATCCTCTCGGTGCGCGGACTCAGCGCGAGAATCGCCGGCCAGCAGGTCGTCGAGGACGTGAGCTTCGAGGTCCCGGCAACGGGTGTCACCGCGCTTCTCGGCCGCAACGGCGTTGGCAAGACGAGCACGATCAAGGGAATTCTGGGACTCATCGAGCGCCGCGGCGAGGTGACGTTCGACGGGATGCGGATCGAGAAGCAGCGCACCCACCGCATCGTCCAGCGCGGTATCGGCTACGTTCCTGAGGACCGGGAGGTGTTCTCGAAGCTCACTGTCGCCGAGAACCTGCGCCTGGCCGAACGGGACTCGAACCCGCACCGCGACTTCGTCGCCGAGCTGTTCCCGGACCTTGTCACCCGCTCAGGGCAGCTCGCCGGAACGCTCTCCGGCGGCCAGCAGCAGATGCTCTCCCTCGCGCGGGCGCTGCTCAACAGCAACAAGCTTCTGCTCGTCGACGAGCCGACGAAGGGTCTCGCCCCGATCATCGTCGCCGAGGTCGCCGCGGCGCTCGCCGAGGCTGCCAGAACCGTCCCCGTTCTGCTCGTCGAGCAGAATCTGCGGGTCGTCCGGCAGCTCGCGGCCGACGTGATCGTGATCGCCGGCGGGCGGGTCGTTCATACCGGAAGCGCCGCGGAGCTGCTGGGGGACGAGGATATGACCCGCCGGTTCCTCGGAGTGCATGCGGAGACGGGGGCGAGCGCATGAGCACCGTCATCCTGCTCCTGGTGACCGGCCTCGGCCTCGGCGCGCTGTACTTCCTCGTTGCCTCCGGCCTCTCGCTCATCTACGGCCTCATGGGCGTTCTGAACTTCGCCCACGGCTCGTTCCTCACGCTCGGCGCCTTCGCCGGCTGGGAGCTCGCCCGCCGCCTCGGAGCGGACAACTGGGGAACGTTCCTGGCGTCCCTCGCCCTCGGCGCGGTGGTGGGCGCCGCCTTCGCGGCCGCCACCGAGTTCTTCCTGATCCGCAAGCTCTACGAGCGGCACATCGAGCAGGTGCTGGTGACGGTCGGGCTCGCGCTCGCCTCGGTCGCCCTGTTCGACGGGATCTGGGGAACCGACCCGATCTACGTCACCGGGCCGAGCTGGCTCGGCGGAACGACGAACATTCTCGGGGCGTCGATCCCGAACAACCGGTTCATCCTCATCCTCGCGGCCGTCGTCGTGCTTCTCGGGATCGTCGCGTTCCTCAAGTACACGAGGTTCGGACTCGTGATCCGGGCCGGAGTCGAGAACCGGTCGATGGTCACGGCGCTCGGAATCGACGTGCGCCGCGCGTTCACCGTCGTGTTCGCGATCGGTGGCGCGGCCGCCGGGATCGGCGGGGTGCTCGCGGCGAGCTACTACGGCTACGTCTCGCCCCAGATCGGCGGATCCCTCCTGATCTTCGCGTTCATCGTCACGGTGATCGGCGGGCTCGGTTCGCTCAGCGGAGCGGCGATCGCCTCTGCCCTCGTGGCCGTCCTTCAGCAGTTCGCGAACTTCTACCTCGGTGGGACGGGCGACTTCGTCGTCGTGCTCCTGCTCGCCGCCGTGCTGCTGGTGCGGCCATCCGGACTCCTGGGGAGCAAGGCATGAAGCAGCTGAGAGCGTTCCTCGGAAGACCGGCGGTCCGGTGGGGCCTCGCCGGGGCACTCGTCGTGTTCCTCGCGTTCCTGCCGATGCTGAACCTCAGCATCCCCGGCGTGCTGCCAGGCCCGAGCTACACCCCTGGAACGCTTCAGCTGCTCGCCTTCAGCATGCTCATCGCCGCCCTCGCGCTCAGCTACCACCTGATCTTCGGGGTCGCCGGGCTGCTCTCGTTCGGGCACGCGCTGTATTTCGCGATCGGCGCGTACGGGCTCGGCATCGCCCTGCGGCACTTCGGCCTCGAACTGCTCCCCGCGATCGTCCTGACGTTCGTGATCGGTCTCGTGATCGCTGCAGCGGTCGGGGCGCTGAGCCTGCGCGTGACCGGGATCTCCTTCGCGATGGTGACGCTCGCGTTCGCGCAGGCCGGCTCCGTGCTCATCCGCAAGAACCCGGGAAAGCTCACCGGCGGAGACGAGGGCCTCGCCCTCGACACGACCCATGTCCCCGACCTGCTCGTCGGCGTGCTTCAGACCAGGAACCTGTACTGGCTGTGCCTGGCCATCCTCGTCGTAGCGTTCCTCGTGAGCTCCTGGTTCGAACGCTCCAGGGCCGGGCACGTCGTCGCCGCGACGCGGGAGAACGAGTTGCGGGTCCGCGTGATCGGCATCCGTCCCTACTTCGTGAAGCTCCTGACCTTCGTGATCGGCGGCGTTCTCGCAACGGTTGTCGGGATGGCCTATCTGCTGCTGCAGAGCAGCGCGACGCAGAAGCTCGCCTCCGCCGACTTCACGCTCACGCTGCTCGTGATCGTCGTGCTCGGCGGGGTCGGCTATCGCTGGGGTGCGGTGATCGGCGGCGTCGTGTACACGCTGCTCGACCAGCGGTTGACGGCCTTCGCATCCTCCGACGCCGTGAGCGCACTGCCGGACGTTCTGCGGATACCGCTGTCCCAGCCGCTGTTCATTCTGGGAACCCTGTTCATCCTGGTCGTGCTTTTTCTGCCCGGAGGCATCGCCGGGGTTGCCGCACGGCTCGCGAGGGGCAAGGCTCGTGCCAGCGACCCGCGTGAGGTTCTGGAGGAACTCGGATGACGGACGACCTGCACACGCTCGGCCGGTGGACGCGCGACCGCGCGGTCGCGACCCCGGACCGGGTCGCCGTCGACGACCGCGGCGTCGTCACGAGCTACCGTGAACTGGACGAGCGCGCGAGCCGGCTTGCCGAGGCGCTTCTGGAGAACGGTTACGGCGTCGGTGACCGCGTCGCGACGATCACGGGCAACAGCGCAGACCACGTCGTCGTGTTCTTCGCCTGCGCGAAGGCTGGACTCGTGCTCGTTCCGCTGTCCTGGCGCCTCTCACCGCGCGAACTCGCGCTGCAGATCGAACAGGCCGACCCTGCACTCCTGCTCGTCGAGGACGAATTCACGACCCTGAGCGTTGCGACGACGAAGCGGCTCCTGAAGCCCATCGTCGTGCGCGCGCTCGGCGGAAGCGGGATCGAGGCGTCCGTCCCGCATCCGGTCAGGAGCTCACTCGCTGAAGCACCCGTGCACCGTGACGTGCGCGACGACGACGCCCTGCTCATCATCTTCACCTCAGGAACGCAGGGGAGACCCCGCGGGGCCATCCTCAGCCACGCGAACTGCTTCTGGACGAACCTCGCGCTCTCGCGCATCGCCGAGATCACGAGCTCCGACACGGTTCTCGCCGTCATGCCGCAGTACCACGTCGGCGGCTGGAACGTGCAGCCGCTCCTGGCCTGGTGGGTCGGGGCGACCGTCGTGCTTGAGCGCACTTTCGACCCGGGGCGGGTGCTCCAGCTCATTCAGGAGCGCAGGATCACGACGACGATGGGGGTGCCCGCGAACTACCTGTTCCTCTCCGAGCATCCGGCGTTCGGCAGCACCGACCTGTCGAGCCTGCGCCACGCGATCGTCGGTGGAGCCCCCATGTCGGAGCCGCTGCTGCGCACCTGGCACTCCCGCGGTGTCGCGCTCATGCAGGGTTATGGGCTCACCGAAGCCAGCCCGAACGTCCTGTGCCTTCCGGATGAGGATGCGCGTACGAAGGTCGGCCTCGCCGGAAAGCCCTACCCGCACGTCGAGGTCGCCGTCGCCGACCCGGTGACCGGCGAAGAGCTGGAAGGGGCGGCAACGGGCGAGCTCCTGGTGCGCGGACCGAGCGTGTTCCCCGGGTACTTCAGAGACCAGGAGCAGACCGCGATCGCGCTGCGCGGCGGCTGGCTGCACACCGGGGACCTCGTGCACCGCGACGGCGAAGGGTACTTCCGCGTCGTCGACCGGATCTCCGACATCTACATCTCCGGAGGGGAGAGCATCTCCCCGAGCGAGGTCGAGAGCGTGCTGTCTGTGCATCCTGCGGTCGCCGAAGTCGCGGTCGTCGGCGTGCCGGATGCGCGATGGGGTGAGGTGGGGATCGCGCACGTCGTGCTGCGGCACGGCACGGCGACCGACGAAACGGATCTGCTCGAGCACTGTGCGGCCCAGTTGGCAGGGTTCAAGGTGCCGAAACGCGTGATCATCGTCCCGAAGCTGCCTCGATCGTCGGGGAACAAGGTGCTTCGCCGGGTTCTCGTCGACAGCTATCTGAAGGACGAGGTGCGTTCATGACCGACGTTCCCCGCACCGCCCGCGGTACCCGTACGCGCGCGAAGCTGCTCGAGGCGGCGGAGCAGGTGTTCGCGGAGAGCGGCTACAGCGAAGCGTCGATCGTGCGCATCACGGAGGCCGCCGGGGTCGCCCAGGGCACGTTCTACCTGTATTTCAGCAGCAAGCTGGAGATCTTCGAGGAACTCGTCGAGGACCTGAACCGCCGGGTGCGTCACGCCATGACCGAGGCGGCAGCCGGTGCGACGACGAGGATAGAGTCCGAGCGCGCCGGATTCCGCGGCTTCTTCGAGTTCACCGCACAGCACCCGGCCCTGTACCGGGTCGTGCGCGAGGCGGAGTTCGTCTCACCGAGCGCGCTGCGGCTGCACTACACCCGCATCGTCGATGGCTACATCAGCGGACTGAGCACGGCGCGCGACAACGGCGAGATCGGCCCCATCGACCCTGCGATCGTCGCCTGGATCCTCATGGGCATCGGCGAGATGGTCGGGATGCGCTGGGTGCTGTGGGGCGAAGGAGAAGCCGAGGGCGCAGCGAACGATCCGACCGCGAGCGGGACGGCGAGCGTTCCTCCCGAGGTGTTCGAGCAGATGATGCAGTTCATCCAGCGCGGGCTTGGCGCTCCAGCGCCTGCCCATGGCGCGGAATCGGCAGGAAAGGACAGGACATGACGGATCTCAGCGGCCGAAAAGCGCTCGTCACGGGGGGAGCGAGCGGTATCGGAGCGGCCTGCGCAAGAGCGTTCGCTGCGGCGGGGGCTCACGTCATCGTCGCCGATCTGAACGGCGATGCGGCCGAGGCCGTGGCGAAGGAGCTCGGCGGCGAGGCCTGGCAGGTCGACCTGAGCGACACTGCGGCGCTCGCCGGCCTCGAGCTGGATGTCGACATCCTCGTCAACAACGCCGGTATCCAGAGCGTGAGCCCGATCGAGGAGTTCGATCCGGCCACATTCGCGCTCATCCTGCGGCTCATGATCGAATCGCCGTTCCTGCTCATCCGGGCCGCGCTGCCGAAGATGTACGGTCGCGGCCACGGGCGGGTCATCAACCTGTCCTCTGCGCACGGGCTGCGCGCGAGCGCGTTCAAGTCCGCCTACGTCACCGCGAAGCACGGGCTCGAGGGCCTGTCCAAGGTCACAGCGCTCGAGGGCGGACCGCACGGAGTCACGAGCAACTGCATCAACCCGTCCTACGTCCGCACCCCGCTGGTCGAGAAGCAGATCGCCGACCAGGCGCGCATTCACGGCATCCCCGAGTCGGAGGTCGTCGAGAAGGTCATGCTCGCCGAGATCGCGATCAAACGCCTTGTCGAGCCGGAGGAGGTCGCCGATCTCGCACTGTGGCTCGCCGGGGACACCGCGGGCATGGTCACCGGGGCCTCCTACACGATGGACGGCGGGTGGACGGCGCGATGAGCGGACTCGACACAGTGCCGGGCTACACGCGGATGTCCGTCCCGGTTCGGGGCGGCGAGCTCGCGGTCGGGATCTGGGGGCCGGCCGATGAGCACAGCGACGCCCCCGTCGTCCTGGCCGTGCACGGCGTCACCGCCAACCACCTCAGCTGGCCGCTCGTCGCGCAGCACCTTCCCGGCATCCGGCTGGTGGCACCGGACCTCCGCGGGCGTGGCAGGAGCAACGCCCTGCCGGGACCGTGGGGAATGCCCCAGCACGCCGACGACCTCGCCGCGGTTCTCGACCACCTCGGGGTCGACCGTGCCGTCGTGCTCGGTCACTCGATGGGGGCGTTCGCCTCCCTCGTGCTCGCGAACCGGCATCCGGACCGGGTGTCCTCGCTCGTGCTCGTGGACGGCGGCCTGCCGCTCCCGGCCCCGGACGGCATGAGCGATGACGAGCTCATGAGGGCGACCCTCGGCCCGGCCGCGGAGCGGCTCTCGATGACATTCCCCTCGCGTGCGCAGTATCGCGAATTCTGGAAGCGCCACCCGGCCTTTGCGCGGGACTGGAGTGCGCTCGTCGAGGACTACGTCGACTACGACCTCGTCGGCGAGGAGCCGGAGCTGCACCCGTCGAGCTCCTACGACGCCGTCGCGGCCGACTCGATCGAACTGCGCGGAGGGGAGTCGCTGCTCAAGGCCCTGGGCGAGATCGCCCACCCGACGACGTTCCTCTCCGCCCCGCGCGGACTCATGGACGAGATCCCGCCGCTCTATCCGGCCAGGACGATCGAGGAATGGTCGGCCAGGCTGCCCCAGGTCGGCTTCCTCGCCGTCGAGGACGTCAATCACTATACGATCGTGATGTCGGACCGCGGCGCCCGAGCCGTCGCCGCAGTCGTCGTCGGCGCCGTTCGGACGGCGCAGGGAGTGGAGCGCAGATGAGCATCGACAAGACCGTCGCGTCGGCCGCGGAGGCCGTCGCCGACATCCGGGACGGGGCGAGCATCGCCGTCGGGGGGTTCGGGCTCTCCGGAAACCCGATGATCCTGATCGAGGCGATCCTGGCCGCAGGGGCGAAGAACCTCTCGATCGTGAGCAACAACTGCGGCGTCGACGACTGGGGGCTCGGCGTCCTGCTGAAAGCCCACCGCATCCGCAAGATGACCTCCTCCTACGTCGGCGAGAACAAGGAGTTCGAGAGGCAGTTCCTCTCCGGCGAGCTCGAACTCGAGCTCACGCCGCAGGGGACGCTCGCCGAGAAGCTCCGCGCGGGCGGATCCGGAATCGCCGCGTTCTTCACCCCGACCGGCGTCGGAACGCAGGTCGCCGAGGGCGGCCTGCCGCGCCGCTACGCACCGGACGGCTCGATCGCGATCGCCTCTCCGCAGAAGGACGTCAGGACGTTCGAGTTCGCCGGAACACGGCGCGAGTTCGTGCTCGAGGAGGCCATCACGACCGATTTCGCGATCATCCACGCGCTGCGCGGCGACCGGCACGGCAACCTCGTGTTCAACAAGGCGGCGCGAAACTTCAACCCGGTCGCAGCCATGGCCGGCCGCGTGTGCGTCGCCCAGGTGGAGGAGCTCGTCGAGCCGGGTGCGCTCGATCCGGATTCCGTGCACCTGCCGGGCGTCTACGTGCACCGCGTCGTCGAAGTCGGAACCGACATCGAGAAGCGTATCGAGCGGCGAACCGTGAGGGAGGCCTGACATGGCACTGACGCGCGAACAGATGGCGGCAAGGGCCGCGCTCGAACTGCAGGACGGCTCCTACGTGAACCTGGGCATCGGCCTGCCGACGCTCGTGCCGAACTACGTGCCGGCCGGTGTCACGGTCGTGCTGCAGTCGGAGAACGGCATCCTCGGCGTCGGGCCGTACCCGAGGGAGGACGCGGTCGACCCGGACCTCATCAACGCGGGCAAGGAGACGGTGACGCTTCTGGCCGGCTCCGCGTTCTTCGACTCCGCGACGAGTTTCGGGATGATCCGGGGCGGCAAGATCGACGCGGCTATCCTCGGTGCGATGCAGGTCTCCGCGACCGGCGACCTCGCGAACTGGATGATCCCCGGCAAGATGGTCAAGGGGCCAGGCGGCGCCATGGATCTGGTGCACGGCGCGGGCACACTGATCGTGCTCATGGAGCACGTCGCGAAGGACGGCTCGGCGAAGATCGTGAACTCCTGCTCGCTCCCGCTGACCGGGCGCGGCGTCGTGAATCGCATCATCACCGACCTTGCGGTCATCGACGTGACCGCCGAAGGGCTTGTCCTGCGCGAGCTCGCGCCCGGCGTCACGGTCGAGGAGGTCCGCGCCGCGACGGAGCCGCTGCTCATTCTGGGAGAGGAACTGGGCGGGGCGCCGAACTAGGATGGCCGTGTGGCTGCGATAAACCTCGGGATGCCGAAGGCGCCGGCCGTTCTCGCGCCGCGACGCAAGTCCCGGCAGATCTCGGTCGGCAAGGTGCTCGTCGGCGGTGACGCCCCGGTGAGCGTGCAGTCGATGACGACCACCCAGACCACCGACATCAACGCGACGTTGCAGCAGATCGCCGAGCTCACGGCCGCCGGATGCGACATCGTGCGCGTCGCCGTTCCTCATCAGGAGGACGCGGACGCGCTGAGGATCATCGCGGCGAAGAGCCAGATCCCGGTCATCGCCGACATCCACTTCCAGCCGCGCTACGTGTTCGCTGCGATCGACGCCGGAGTCGGCGCCGTGCGGGTGAATCCTGGGAATATCAGGAAATTCGACGACCAGGTCGGGCAGATCGCCGCGGCGGCCAAAGCCGCCGGGGTGAGCATCCGGATCGGCGTGAACGCGGGATCGCTCGAACCGAGCCTGCTGGAGAAGTACGGGAAGGCGACCCCGGAGGCGCTCGTGGAGAGCGCCGTGTGGGAGGCGAGCCTGTTCGAGGAGCACGATTTTCACGACTTCAAGATCTCGGTCAAGCACAACGACCCGGTCACGATGGTGAGGGCATACCGTCTGCTCGCCGAGCGCGGTGATTGGCCGCTGCACCTCGGAGTGACGGAGGCCGGGCCGGCGTTCCAGGGAACGATCAAGTCGTCGACGGCGTTCGGCATCCTGCTGTCGGAGGGCATCGGCGACACGATCCGCGTCTCGCTCTCGGCGCCGCCGGTCGAGGAGGTCAAGGTCGGGCTGCAGATCCTGCAGTCGCTCGGCCTGCGCGAGCGCAAGCTCGAGATCGTCTCCTGCCCGAGTTGCGGACGTGCGCAGGTGGATGTCTACTCGCTCGCCGACGCCGTGACGGCGGGCCTGGAGGGCATGACCGTTCCGTTGCGCGTCGCCGTCATGGGCTGCGTCGTGAACGGGCCCGGCGAGGCACGCGAGGCCGATCTCGGTGTGGCCTCCGGTAACGGGAAGGGCCAGATCTTCGTGAAGGGACAGGTCATCAAGACCGTGCAGGAGAGCGAGATCGTTGCCACGCTCATCGAGGAGGCGAACCGGCTCGCCGCCGACCTGCCGTCTGCGACCGGCGGGCCTGTCGTCGTCACCGTCTGATCTCATCCCCGATCTCACCCTGCTGCGGGGTGTCATGACGCCGTGCTCGCGCCTCTGGGCTGCTATGGTGCGATAACCAAGCACAGCCGGCCTACGCCCTCGGAGGAATCTGCATGTATCGACGCTCTCGCACTCACATCATGGCCGTCGTCGCCGTCGGCGCTCTGCTGGCGGCTCCGCTTCTGGCAACGACTTCGGCGAGTGCTGCGATCCCGGGACATCAGGTGTTGTTCATTTCGAACTCCGCATTCAGCGACACCGGCCAGGAAGATGAGGAGGTTCTGGCGTCGATCGGGACCACTGACGCAGAGGTCACGGTATTCGACGGCGGAGACGGCTCGGCCGCCGCCTGGACTGCGGCGCTTGCCGGGATCGACGTTCTGGTGATCCCTGAAGCTGAGATCGACGACATCTACGTTCCCGGCGGAACGTCCGTCATGAGCGACGGTGCTGCGGCCGTGGTCAAGTCCTGGGTCACCGCGGGCGGCGACATCGTCGGACTGGGTGCATACACGCATGTCTTGCTTGTGAGTTACCTCACGGGCCTGGACTACACGACCGTTTGGGCTGACAATTACGTCGGCGAAGGCGAGTGGCTGAGGCAAGCTGCAGCCAACGCCTCGTGGCCCACGGCCATCCCGAACGTCAACTACTCGGGCGGCCTCATCGATTTCGACACCTGGCCCGCGGGCCTGGCCGCGCCGGTGACCCCGTGGTACCTGTCCGAGGATGGTACGAATCTCGGCGTTGCGAGTTTTGCGATCGGAGCGGGCTCCTTCGTCTACGTGGGCTACGACTGGTTCCCGGACGGAGAGGACATCGGTTCAGGCGCCCGTGCCCTCTGGGACACCGTTCTGCAGTCGTTCTTCGCCGCGCCGGTGGTCGTCCCGCCGGTCGCCCCTGAGGGCCCTGAGCTCGCCGCGACCGGCGTCGACCTGGGAATCGTCCCGATCGGTTCCGTTCTGCTGGTGCTCGGGCTGATCGCCCTTTCGGTCGCGCGCCTGCGGAGTGCACAGCGCGCCTGAGAATCCTGCCAGCGTTGACCACCGTGTTGACCACCGTGGCGGCCCGTGACATTCTGTACAGAACGAACGGTCAGTCAGTCAGCGGTGCGTGAATATGAGGTCGACAATGGCGGAGGCATTCCTGGTCGGCGGCGTGCGCACGCCGATGGGACGGTATGGCGGAGTCCTCGCGAGCGTCCGGCCGGATGACCTGGCCGCGCTCGTCATGGCCGAACTCATTGCCAGGACCGGCATCGACCCTGCGGCGCTCGACCACGTGTACTTCGGCGCTGCGAACCAGGCCGGCGAGGACAACCGCAACGTCGCAAGGATGGCTGCGCTGCTCGCGGGTTTCCCCGACGCCGTTCCCGGCCTCACCGTGAACCAGCTGTGCGCATCCGGGCTCGCCGCAGTGACGCTCGCCGCGCAGGCGATCAAGGCGGGGGAGGCCGACCTCGTCCTGGCCGGCGGCGTCGAGTCGATGACGCGTGCCCCGTGGGTGCAGGGCAAGCCGGAGAAGGCGTTCGCGAAGCCGGGCCCCCAGTTCGACACCTCGATCGGCTGGCGGTTCACGAATCCGCGTTTCCTCGAACGCGACAAGGCGACGTTCTCGATGCCGCAGACCGCTGAGGAGGTCGCGGATGTCGATCGCGTGACCCGCGAGGACGCCGACGCGTTCGCGCTCGCCTCGCACCGCAACGCGGTCGCGGCGCAGGATGCCGGACGCTTCGACGCGGAGCTCGTCGCGGTGCCGACCAAAGCAGGCGTTGTCGCCGCGGATGAGGGCCCTCGCCGTGACACGAGCGCAGAGGCACTCGCCGGACTTCGACCCATCGTGCGGCCGGATGGCGTGGTGACGGCGGGCAATTCGAGCCCGATCAACGACGGCGCGGCTGCGATCCTGGTCGCGAGCGAGGCCGCGATCGAGAAGTACGGACTCACGCCGCGCGCACGGGTGCTCGGAGGAGCGAGCGTCGGCGTCGCGCCTGAGGTCATGGGTCTCGGCCCGGTCCCTGCAACGCAGAAGCTGCTGAACCGGCTCGGCCTCACGGTCGACGACCTCGGCGCGGTGGAGCTCAACGAGGCGTTCGCGACCCAGTCGCTGGCCTGCATCCGGCGCCTCGGGCTCGACCCGGCGCGCGTGAACCGCGACGGCGGGGCGATCGCACTCGGGCATCCGCTCGGCGCCTCCGGCACGCGCATCCTCGTGACGCTGCTCGGGCGGATGGAGCGCGAGTCGGCCCGGCGGGGTCTCGCGACCATGTGCGTCGGCGTCGGCCAGGGCGCCGCGCTCGCCGTCGAGGCCGTGTGATGGACGCGATTGAGGTGGAGGAACGGGCGGATCGCACCCACGTCGTCCTGAACCGCCCCGAGTTGCGCAATGCGATCGACCAGGCCATGGTGGACGAGCTGCACGCGGTCTGCGAGAAGCTGGAGCGGGAGCCGAAACTGCTTCTCATCTCCGGCGCCGGCGGGACGTTCGCGTCGGGCGCCGACATCCGCCAGCTGCGCGAACGCGGGCGCGAAGAGGCGCTCGCCGGCATCAACACGAAGTTGTTCCAGCGCATCGCCGCCCTGCCGATGCCCGTGATCGCGGCGATCGACGGTTATGCCCTCGGCGGAGGGGCAGAACTCGCCTACGCCGCGGACTTCCGCCTGGCGAGCACGAGGGCGAAGATCGGCAATCCCGAGGTCGGACTCGGCATCATCGCGGGCGCCGGTGCGGGCTGGCGGCTGCTCG
>DATCXP010000065.1:0-14205 GCA_036565765.1 Terrimesophilobacter sp. | reverse complement strand
AACCTCGCCAAGGGCCAGGTCCGCAAGGGCGTCGTCTCCTCGATCGTCAACTTCGGTGCGTTCGTCGATCTCGGCGGCGTCGACGGGCTCGTCCACGTCTCCGAGCTCAGCTGGAAGCACATCGAGCACGCGAGCGAGGTCGTCGAGGTCGGCCAGGAGGTCACCGTCGAGATCCTCGAGGTCGACCTGGACCGCGAGCGCGTCTCGCTGTCGCTCAAGGCCACCCAGGAAGACCCGTGGCAGCTGTTCGCCCGCACCCACGCGATCGGCCAGGTCGCACCGGGCAAGGTCACCAAGCTCGTCCCGTTCGGCGCGTTCGTGCGCGTCGCGGACGGCATCGAGGGCCTTGTGCACATCTCGGAGCTCTCCGGCAAGCACGTCGAACTCGCCGAGCAGGTCGTGTCGGTCGGCGAAGAGGTGTTCGTCAAGGTCATCGACATCGATCTTGAGCGTCGCCGGATCTCGCTGAGCCTCAAGCAGGCCAACGAGGGCGTCGACCCCGAGGGCACCGAGTTCGACCCGGCGCTGTACGGCATGCTCACCGAGTACGACGAGGCAGGCAACTACAAGTACCCGGACGGATTCGACCCGGAGACGAACGAGTGGAAGGAAGGCTTCGAGGCCCAGCGCGAGAAGTGGGAGCTGGACTACGCAGCCGCACAGGCTCGCTGGGAGGCCCACAAGAAGCAGGTCGCCGCTGCGGCCAACGAGCCGCTCGGGGAGGTCCCGGCAGCCGGTTCTTCGTTCTCGAGCGACACGGCATCCGCGGGCACCCTTGCCGACGACGAGTCACTCGCCGCGCTGCGGGAGAAGCTCTCCAGCAACTCCTAGGCGATCATCACGCGGACGGCCGGCCCCACTCGGGTCGGCCGTTCCGCTCTCTCCGCCGCAGGCTCCGACAGGATGGGAGGCCGGTGCCGGTCAGGAGCTCGAGCATCCTCCGCCCTCCCGTGCGCGTTCCGCCAAGCTAGCATGAGCAGCGTGTATCTGATCGGGCTCACTGGTGGTATCGCATCCGGCAAGACAGTCGTCGCGCGACGGCTCGCAGAACACGGGGCCGTGCACATCGACGCGGATGAGCTCGCCCGCCTCGTCGTGGAGCCGGGGGAGCCCGCTCTCGCCGAGATCGAGCGCGCGTTCGGCAGCGAGATCATCGGCAGCGATGGAAGGCTCGACCGCGCCGCGCTCGCCTCGATCATCTTCGTCGACCCGGAGCGGCGGGCCGCCCTCAATGCCGTGACGCATCCCGCCGTCAAGCGGCGGACCGCGCAGTTGATCGCAGAGGCGACCGCCGCAGACCCGGATGCCGTCATCGTGTACGACGTTCCTCTGTTGGTGGAGGCCGGTGTGGGCAGCCAGCACGCCTTCGACCTGGTCGTCGTGGTGAATGCGAGCACCGAGACCCGCATCCGCAGGCTGGTCGAGCTTCGTGGACTCACCCGCGAGGAGGCCGTTCACCGGCTGAACTCCCAGGTGACCGACACCGAGCGCCTCGCGATCGCCGATGTCGTGATCGACAGCAACGGGGAGCTCGCCTCCACTCTGCAACAAGCAGACGCCCTGTGGGAGCAGGTGCGGCGTTCCGCCGCAAGCAAACAGGGGAAATAGTGTCGCTCGTTCTGCTTAGTCTGGAGTAATGCAAGCCACCCGCGCCGTTCGCCCCTTCGAGGTCGTGAGCGAGTACATTCCGAGCGGAGACCAGCCTGCCGCGATCGCGGAGCTGGCGGCCAGGATCAACGCCGGCGAGACGGATGTCGTACTCCTCGGCGCGACCGGGACCGGCAAGTCCGCGACGACGGCCTGGCTTATCGAGCAGGTGCAGCGGCCCACACTCGTGCTCTCGCACAACAAGACTCTCGCCGCGCAACTCGCCAACGAGTTCCGGGAGCTCATGCCGAACAACGCGGTGGAATATTTCGTCTCGTACTACGACTACTACCAGCCGGAGGCCTACGTCCCGCAGACCGACACCTTCATCGAGAAGGACAGCTCGATCAACGCGGAGGTGGAGCGCCTGCGCCACTCGACGACGAACTCGCTCCTGAGCCGCCGCGACGTCATCGTCGTGTCCACGGTCTCGTGCATCTACGGGCTCGGCGCCGCGGAGGAGTACCTCGAGGCCATGGTCGCGCTCCAGGTCGGGCAGACGATCAAGCGCGACCAGCTCATCCGCAAGTTCGTGAGCATGCAGTACCAGCGCAACGATGTCGACTTCTCCCGCGGGAAGTTCCGCGTGCGCGGCGACACGATCGAGATCATCCCGGTCTACGAGGAGCACGCGATCCGCGTCGAGATGTTCGGCGACGAGATCGAGGCGCTGTACGCCCTTCACCCGCTCACCGGGGATGTGATCGACACGATGGATGCGGTCTCGGTCTTCCCCGCAACGCACTACGCCGCGAGCCCCGCGACGATGAAGCGCGCGATCGTCACGATCCGTGAGGAACTGGCCGAGCGCCTCGCGGAACTGGAGCGCCAGGGCAAGCTGCTCGAGGCCCAGAGACTCCGCATGCGCACCACCTTCGACCTCGAGATGATGGAGCAGATCGGATTCTGCAGCGGCATCGAGAACTACTCCCGCCACATCGACGGGCGACAGCCGGGGGAGCCGCCGAACTGCCTGCTCGACTACTTCGCCGAGGACTTCCTGGTCGTGATCGACGAATCGCACGTCACGATCCCGCAGATCGGCGCGATGTACGAGGGCGACGCGAGCCGCAAGCGCACGCTCGTGGAGCACGGGTTCCGACTGCCGAGCGCGCTCGACAACCGGCCGCTCACCTTCCAGGAGTTCCTCGACCGGGTCGGGCAGAAGGTGTACCTCTCGGCGACGCCGGGCCGCTACGAGCTCGGCATCACCGACAGCATCGTCGAGCAGGTCATCCGGCCGACCGGGCTGGTCGACCCGCAGATCGTCGTGAAGCCGAGCAAGGGGCAGATCGACGACCTGCTGGAGGAGATCCGGCTCCGCGTCGAGCGCAACGAGCGCGTGCTCGTGACGACCCTCACCAAGAAGATGGCGGAAGAGCTCACCGACTACCTGGGCGAGGCGGGCGTCCGTGTCCGATACCTGCACTCGGATGTCGACACCCTGCGACGCGTGGAACTGCTCACCGAACTGCGGCAGGGGGTGTACGACGTGCTCGTCGGCATCAACCTGCTCCGGGAGGGTCTCGACCTGCCGGAGGTGTCGCTGGTGGCGATTCTCGACGCGGACAAGGAGGGATTCCTCCGATCGTCGACCTCGCTCATCCAGACGATCGGCCGCGCCGCGCGGAACGTCTCCGGCGAGGTGCACATGTATGCGGACACCCTGACCGATTCGATGAAGCAGGCCATCGAGGAGACAACGCGCCGCCGGGAGAAGCAGGTCGCCTACAACACGGCGAACGGGATCGACCCGACCCCGCTGCGCAAGAAGATCGCCGACATCACCGACGTCCTGGCACGCGAGGACGCCGACACCGAGCAGTTCCTCTCCGGCCGGGATGGGAAGAAGCGCGCGCCGACGCCGAGCCTGCGGCGCGAGGGACTGCACTACGAGGGGCTGGCCGCCAACGGCGCGAACGACCTGGAGTCGATCATCCGTGACCTCAACGATCAGATGCTGCAGGCTGCGGGAGAGCTCAAGTTCGAGCTCGCGGCACGGCTTCGCGACGAGGTGTCCGACCTCAAGAAGGAGCTGCGTCAGATGGAAGCGGCCGGCCACATTTGACCGGCGAACGAGGGGGGATACTGTGCCGTTCTTGCCGTGGGTCCATGACGGACACTAATCTAGAACGTACGTTCGAACGCAGTAGCCCGCCCTTGTCGTGCGAAAATGTAGCGGAGAATTGATCGAGTGACTATCAGCCCCGTGACGGGTCCACGCCTCAGCGTGCGTGGCGCCCGCGTCCACAATCTGCGCAACGTGGACCTCGAAATCCCGCGCGACTCGCTCGTCGTCTTCACCGGGCTCTCCGGATCCGGCAAGTCGAGCCTCGCCTTCGACACGATCTTCGCCGAGGGGCAACGGCGCTACGTCGAGTCGCTGTCCGCCTACGCGCGGCAGTTCCTCGGTCAGGTCGATCGGCCGGACGTCGACTTCATCGAGGGCCTGAGCCCCGCCGTCTCGATCGATCAGAAGTCGACGAACCGCAACCCGCGATCGACGGTCGGGACGATCACCGAGGTGTACGACTACATGCGTCTCCTCTGGGCGCGGATCGGCATCCCGCACTGCGCGGTGTGCGGTGAGCGCATCGAACGCCAGACGGTGCAGCAGATCGCCGACCAGCTCATGAGTCTCGAGCCGGGGACCCGGTATCAGGTGCTGAGTCCGGTCGTGTCGCAGAAGAAGGGCGAGTTCGTCGACCTGTTCAAGGAGCTGAGCGTCGCGGGGTACTCCAGGGCCCTCGTCGACGGCGAGCCGATCCAGCTCAGCGCGCCGCCCGTGCTCAAGAAGCAGAACAAGCACGACGTCTCCGTCGTCGTCGACCGCCTGGTTGCCGATCCTGAGGGGCTGACGAGACTCACCGACTCCCTGGAGACCGCGCTGCGCCTCACCGACGGCCTCGTCACGATCAATTTCGTCGACAAGGAGGGCCCGGAGGCATGGCGGAACTTCTCCGAGAAGCTCTCCTGCCCGAACGGACACCCCGTTCAGCTCACCGAGATCGAGCCGAGGACGTTCTCGTTCAACGCCCCCTTCGGCGCCTGCCCCGAGTGTTCCGGCCTCGGGACGCGGATGTCGGTCGACTCCGAACTGCTCCTCGGTGACCCTTCGCTGAGCCTCGCCGAAGGAGTGATCCTCCCGTGGACCCAGTCGGGAAAGGGCCTCTTCAACTACTTCCAGCGGCTGCTGGAGGGGCTCGCGAGCGATCTGGAGTTCTCGCTCGACACCCCGTGGGCCGAGCTCTCCGACGAGGTCAGGGACGCGATCCTGAGCGGCAACAACTTCAAGGTGACGGTGAAGTGGAAGAACCGCTTCGGGCGCGAGATGAAGTACTCGACCGGTTTCGAGGGTGTGATGCCGTACATCGAACGCAAGTACCTCGAGGCCGAGACGGATTCCGCCCGGCAGCGCTACGCGAGCTACCTGCGCGAGATTCCCTGCCCGGTATGCGATGGCATGCGACTGAAGCCGGAGGTTCTCGCGGTCACGGTCCACGGGCACAGCATCGCCGCGGTGTGCGAGCTCAGCCTCGCCGACGCGTTCCAGTTCATGAATCGGCTCGAGCTGTCGGAGCGCGAGGCGAAGATCGCGGTCGCGGTGCTGAGGGAGATCCGTGCGCGGCTCGAGTTCCTCATCGAGGTTGGGCTGGGCTACCTGAATCTGGCGCGATCGGCCGGATCGCTCTCCGGAGGGGAGGCCCAGCGCATCCGTCTCGCGACGCAGATCGGCTCAGGACTCACCGGGGTGCTCTACGTGCTGGACGAGCCGAGTATCGGCCTGCACCAGCGCGACAACCGGCGCCTCATCGAGACCCTCGTGAAGCTGAAGAACCTCGGGAACACCCTCATCGTCGTCGAGCACGACGAGGACACCATCCGCACCGCCGACTGGCTGGTCGACATCGGGCCGGGCGCCGGCGAGCATGGCGGGATGGTCGTGCACTCCGGAGGGTACGAGGATCTCCTGAAGAACCCGCAGTCGATCACGGGCGACTACCTCTCCGGCCGCAAGAACATCCCGACACCGAAGGTGCGCAGGACGGTCGATAAAGACAGAATCCTCACGGTCGAGGGGGCGAGAGCCAACAACCTGAAGGATGTGACGGTCGGATTCCCGCTCGGCACGTTCGTGGCCGTTACCGGGGTCAGCGGCTCAGGAAAGTCCTCCCTCGTGAACGACATCCTGTACCGGGCGCTCGCGAACGAACTGAACGGCGCCCGGCAGATTCCCGGACGGCACACGCGCATCACAGGGCTCGACAACCTCGACAAGGTCGTGCACGTCGACCAGGCGCCGATCGGGCGCACCCCGCGCTCGAACCCGGCGACCTACACCGGAGTGTTCGACCGCATCCGCACCCTGTTCTCGGAGACGGCGGAGGCGAAGGTCCGCGGGTACCTGCCAGGGCGGTTCAGCTTCAACGTGAAGGGCGGACGCTGCGAGAACTGCTCCGGCGACGGCACGATCAAGATCGAGATGAACTTCCTGCCCGACGTGTACGTGACCTGCGAGGTGTGCGGCGGGGCGCGCTACAACCGCGACACGCTCGCCGTGCGCTACAAGGGCAAGAACATCGCCGAGGTGCTCGACATGCCGATCACCGAGGCGGCAGGGTTCTTCGAGGCGATCAGCGCGATCCACCGCTACCTGAAGACGCTCGAGGAAGTCGGCCTCGGCTACGTCCGGCTCGGCCAGAGCGCGACGACGCTGTCCGGTGGGGAGGCCCAAAGGGTGAAGCTCGCCACGGAGCTGCAGCGGCGCTCGATGGGGCGCAGCATCTACGTTCTCGACGAGCCGACCACCGGGCTCCACTTCGAGGACGTGCGCAAGCTGCTGCTGGTCTTGAACGGCCTTGTCGACAAGGGCAATACTGTCATCGTGATCGAACACAATCTCGACGTCATCAAGTCAGCGGACTGGGTCATCGATCTCGGGCCGGAGGGTGGCGCGGGCGGAGGCGAGGTGATCGCGGTGGGCACACCCGAGAAGCTCGCACAGGCGAAGGCGAGCCACACCGGCATGTTCCTCAGAGAAATCCTCGCCCGCCCCCGGCCATGACCGACACCGTCAGTTACCGGCCGAAGACGGGGGAGATCCCGACCTCGCCCGGCGTCTACCGGTTCCGGGACAGTGCCCGCCGCATCCTGTACGTCGGTAAGGCGAAGAACCTCAGGGCAAGGCTCAGCAACTACTTCGCCCCGCTCACGAGCCTGCATGAGCGCACGAGGCGCATGGTGACGACGGCGGCCTCGGTCGAGTGGACCGTCGTCGGCAGCGAGTTCGAGGCTCTGCAGCTCGAGTTCAGCTGGATCAAGGAGTTCAACCCGCCGTTCAACGTGCAGTTCCGCGACGACAAGTCGTATCCCTACCTCGCTATCACGCTCGCGGATGACGTCCCCCGCGTGCTCGTCACGCGGAACCGCAGCATCAAGGGCGCGCGCTACTTCGGGCCGTACACGAAGGTGTGGGCGATCCGGGAGACCCTCGATCTCATGCTCAAGGCGTTCCCGATGCGCAGCTGCTCCGAATCGACCTACCGTCGTGCCGAGCAGAGCGGGCGCCCGTGCCTGCTCGGCGACATCGGCAAGTGCGCCGCCCCCTGTGTCGGGCGGATCAGCAAGGAGGACCACAAGTCACTCGCGCTCGACTACGCCTCGTTCATGGCCGGGAATGACTCCCAGTTCATCGCCGAGCTGTCGAGGCGCATGAAGGAGGCCTCCGCGCGTCAGGACTACGAGGATGCCGCGAGGTACCGCGACCAGCTCACGGCGCTCGAGACCGTGCTCTCGAAGAACACGATCGTGCTGCCGGACACGGTCGACGCAGACGTGTTCGGCGTCGCTCACGACGAACTGGCCGCCGCCGTGCAGCAGTTCTCGGTGCGCGGCGGGCGCATCAGGGGTGTCCACGGCTGGGTCGTGGACAAGGAGCTCGATGTCGGGCTCGCGGAGCTCGTCGAAACGGCAGTGCACAACACCTACGACGTGGAGGCGGTGCCGCCGAGGCTCGTCGTGGTCCCGGCGCTTCCTGAGGACGTGCCCCAGCTCGAGCTGTGGCTGACCGAGCTGCGCGCCGAGCGCGGCGGAACCGGAAAGGTCACGATGCGCGTCGCGCGGCGCGGAGATCTCGCCGGGCTCGCCGAGACCGTCACCAGGAACGCCCAGAGCTCGCTCCTGAGCTACAAGACCAGGCGCAGTGGCGACTTCGTCGCGCGCTCGCAGGCCCTTGCCGACATCCAGGCCGCTCTCGGCATGGAGGACGCGCCGCTGCGCATGGAGTGCTACGACGTCTCGCACCTGGGCGGGACGAACATCGTCGCATCGATGGTCGTGTTCGAGGACGGGCTCCCGCGCAAGGACCAGTACCGCCGGTTCGGCATCCCGGAGTCCACCGACGACACGGAGTCGATCTACCAGACCCTGTCCCGCCGGCTCGCGCGTCTCGACGACGAGCAGTCCGTCCGCGAGGCCCAGGAGGAGGACGAAGCAGAGGGCGTCGTCACGAGGAAGCGCTTCGCCTACCGCCCGAACCTCCTCATCGTGGACGGCGGCCAGCCGCAGGTCCAGGCGGCCGCCAGGGCACTGCGTGACGCAGGAGCAACGGGCATCGCGCTGTGCGGCATAGCCAAGCGCCTGGAGGAGATCTGGCTCCCCGACTCGGACTACCCCGTCATCCTGCCCAGGAACAGCGATGCCCTGTTCCTGTTCCAGCGCATCCGCGACGAGGCGCACCGCTTCGCCATCAGCTACCAGCGGCAGCGCAGGAAGAAGGACATCAACTCCGTTCTCTCCGAGATTCCCGGCCTCGGGCCGACGCGAGTTCGCGAGCTGCTCAAGCATTTCGGCTCAGTGACGCAATTGCGCGCGGCCGACCCGGCAGCGATCGCCCAGGTCAGGGGAATCGGATCCGCAACCGCGCTCGCGGTGTTCGAACGGCTCAGAAGCTGACGGCTTCCGACGCGGCGGACACCGGCTGTCGCTAGGCTTGGGGCACGACTTGGCGCCGACACGAAGGTATGAACCAACGATGACTGTGGACAGCACACGCCAGGAGGTGCTGATCGTCACGGGCATGTCCGGCGCGGGAAGATCCACCGTGGGAAACGCGCTCGAGGACCTCGGCTGGTACGTGGTCGACAACCTCCCGCCGCAGATGCTCAGGCCGCTGGTCGAGCTGGCGGGGAGGGCGGGGGAGACGATCCCGAAGATCGCGGCCATCACGGATGTCCGCGGCGGGCGCCTGTTCGCCGACCTCCAGGAGGTCGTCGAATCGCTTCGCTCGGGGACCGCGGTCAGGGTCCTGTTCCTCGAGGCCACCGATGACGCCCTGGTGAGGCGCTTCGAGCAGGTCCGCCGGCCGCATCCGCTCCAGGGCGACGGAACCCTGCTCGACGGCATCCGTGCCGAGCGCGCGCGGATGCTCGAGATGCGTGAGTCGAGCGACATCATCATCGACACCTCGGACCTCAACATCCACCAGCTCGCGACGAAGACGGCGGAGATCTTCGCCGACGAGGGAAACCCTGGCGTTCAGGTCACCGTACTGAGCTTCGGATTCAAGTACGGAGTGCCGACCGACGCCGACCTCGTTGCCGATATGAGGTTCCTGCCGAACCCGTTCTGGATCCCCGAGCTGCGCCAGCACACCGGCCTCGACGAGATCGTCGCCGACTTCGTGCTCGCGCAGGAGGGTGCCACCGAATTCGTGGACAGCTACGCCAAAGCGCTGGAGCCGGTACTGGCCGGCTACCAGAGGGAGAACAAGCGCCACGCCACGATCGCCATCGGCTGCACGGGAGGCAAGCACCGCTCGGTCGCGGTCGCCGAGCACCTCGCCGCCATCATCCGCGGGCTGCCCGGAGTGGCCGTGAGCGTCAAGCACCGAGACCTGGGCCGGGAGTGAGCAGCCGAGGGGTGGGGAGCCCAGAATGAGTGACAGACTGCAAGCTGAGAGCAAAGGACCCATCGAGTGGCATTAACAGCTGACGTCAAAGAAGAACTCACCCGTGTCGAGGTCAGCAAGACCACGGTCCGTGCTGCCGAACTGGCCACGATCCTGCGCTTCTCGGGTGGCCTTCACCTGATCTCCGGCCGCATCGCGGTCGAATCGGAACTCGACACCACCGAGCTCGCCCGGCGCGTGCGGCGGGATCTCGTGGAGCTCTACGGTGTGCGCAGTGAGCTCTCCGTGATCTCGGCATCCGGACTGCGGCGCTCGAGTCACTACCTGGTTCGCATTCTCGACGGCGAGACGCTGGCGCGGCAGACCGGACTCCTGGATGCCCGGCGACGCCCGGTGCGCGGGCTTCCGAACAAACTCACGACCGGATCCCAGGAGGAACTCTCCGCCGTCTGGCGCGGAGCCTTCCTCGCGAGGGGCTCCCTCACCGACCCTGGACGCTCCGCGGCGCTCGAGATCACCTGCCCTGGCAACGAGTCCGCCATGGCGCTGGTCGGCGCCGCCGGGCGGTTGAAGGTCTCCGCGAAGGCGCGAGAGGTGCGCGGTGTGCACAGGGTCGTCATTCGCGATGGCGAGGCGATCAGCGCCATGCTCGTGCACATGGGCGCGCTGTCGGCCGTCGTCAACTGGGAGGAGCTTCGGGCGCGCCGCGAGGTGCGGGCGACCGCGAACCGTCTCGTGAACTTCGACGACGCGAACCTCCGGCGATCCGCACAGGCCGCCGTGGCCGCCTGCGCCAGGGTCGAGCGCGCCCTGGAGATTCTCGACGGCGATGTTCCGGATCATCTGAAGTACGCGGGCGAGCTGAGGCTGCGGTTCCGGGACGCGAGCCTCGACGAGCTCGGCCACCACGCCGAGCCGCCCATGACGAAGGATGCCGTGGCCGGCCGCATCCGCCGCCTGCTCGCGATGGCCGACAAGGTCGCCGTCGACCAGGGGATCCCAGGGACCGACGCGAACCTTCCTCCCGACTACGAGGACGCCTGATCGCGCGGAGCCACTCGCTGCGCATCCGCTGGGAAGCTTCTGGGAGCGACCCGAGTTGGGGTTATTAGACTGGAACAGTCACCGGAAGAGGCGCCGTCTGGCGCCCACGGGGCAGAACACGCTAGGAGATTGACGAATGGCTGACTACACCCTTCCCGACCTGGGATACGATTTCGCGGCTCTCGAGCCGAATATCAGCGGCAGGATCATGGAGTTGCACCACGACAAGCACCACAAGGCCTATGTCGACGGCGCGAACACGGCGCTGGCCAAGCTCGCCGAGGCGCGCGACGCGAACGACTTCGCGAACGTGAACAAGCTCGAGAAGGATCTCGCCTTCAACCTCGCGGGACACGTCAACCACACGATCTTCTGGACCAACCTGTCCCCGGATGGCGGAGACAAGCCGACCGGTGACCTCGCCTCCGCGATCGACGACAACTTCGGCTCGTTCGACAAGTTCACGGCGCACTTCACGGCGGCCTCCGCGGGCATCCAGGGCTCGGGCTGGGGAGCCCTGGTCTGGGACTCGCTCGGCCAGAAACTGCTCGTGCAGCAGTACTACGACCACCAGGGCAACTTCGCGACCGGCACGGTTCCGCTGCTCCTGCTCGACATGTGGGAGCACGCGTTCTACCTCGACTATGTGAACGTCAAGGCCGATTACATCAAGGCGTTCTGGAACATCGCGGACTGGGCGAACGTGCAGAAGCGCTTCACGGTGGCCCGCGAGAAGACGACCGGCCTGCTGGTACTCTCGTAGCGGCGACGGTGCCCGACACCGTCGGGCACCCGATCCCACTCGCACACACGGCGTCAGTCGACGCCAGAGCATATGAGGAGCCCAGAATTGCCCGTCAAGATCGGAATCAATGGCTTCGGCCGCATCGGCCGCAACTACTTTCGCGCTGCGTTGGCGAAGGGCAGTGACCTCGACATCGTCGCGGTCAATGACCTGACCGACAACAAGGCACTCGCCACCCTGCTCAAGTACGACTCGGTCAACGGCCGCCTCGACGCGACGGTCGAGCTCGACGGCGACAGGATCGTCGTGAACGGCAAGCCGATCACGGTCCTCGAGCAGCGCGACCCCGCGCTTCTCGGCTGGGGCGACCTCGGTGTCGACATCGTGATCGAGTCCACCGGCCGGTTCACGAACGCGGAGGACGCGCGCAAGCACATCCAGGCCGGGGCGAAGAAGGTCATCATCTCCGCCCCCGCGAAGGGCGAGGACGCCACCTTCGCGATGGGGGTGAACGAGCAGGGCTACGACCCGGCTCACCACCACATCATCTCGAACGCGTCGTGCACGACGAACTGCCTGGCACCACTCGCGAAGGTGTTCCTCGACAACTTCGGCATCGAACGCGGCCTGATGACGACCGTGCACGCCTACACGGCGGATCAGAACCTCCAGGACGGCCCGCACAAGGACCTGCGCCGCGCGCGCGCCGCAGCGATCAACATCGTCCCGACGAGCACGGGCGCGGCGAAGGCCATCGGCCTCGTGCTGCCAGAACTCGTCGGCAAGCTCGATGGTTACGCGCTCCGGGTTCCGGTCCCGACCGGTTCGATCACCGACCTCACGGTCGAGACGCGCGCCGGCCTCACCGTCGACGAGGTCAATGCCGCCTACCGCGAGGCCGCGAACGGATACCTCAAGGGCATCCTGAGCTACACGGAGGAACCGCTGGTCTCCAGCGACATCGTCGGCGACCCGCATTCCTGCATCTTCGATTCCGGTCTCACCAAGGTCATCGGCACGCAGGTCAAGGTCGCCGGCTGGTACGACAACGAGTGGGGCTACTCCAACCGTCTCGTCGACCTGACCGAGTACGTCGCCGCCCGCTTGTCCTGACGGCGCCGGAATGCTCCGAACGATCGAGACCCTCGGGCCGCTGACCGGTAGGCAGGTCATCGTCCGCTGCGACCTGAATGTGCCGCTCGACGGCAGCACGATCACCGACGACGGACGCATCCGGGCGTCGCTCACGACCCTCAACGAACTGATCCACGCGGGGGCGCGCGTCGTCGTGATCTCGCACCTGGGGCGTCCGGATGGCGCCCCGGATGCCCAGTACAGCCTCGCTCCTGTCGCGCAGAGGCTGTCGGAGCTCCTGGGGCAGCCGGTCGTGTTCGCGAGCGACACCGTGGGACATGCCGCTCGCTCCGCCGTCGATGGTCTGCAGAACGGCGAGGTCGCGCTGCTCGAGAATCTCCGCTTCAACGCGGGAGAGACCGCGAAGTCCGACAGCACGCGCAAGGAGTTCGCGGAGAGACTCGCAGGGTTCGGTTCCGCATTCGTCTCCGACGGTTTCGGCGTGGTTCACCGCAAGCAGGCGAGCGTCTTCGAACTCGCGGAACTGCTGCCGAGCGCAGCCGGCCGACTGGTCACCGCCGAGCTCTCCGTGCTCGAGCGGCTGACCGCATCCCCTGAGAAGCCGTACACGGTCGTGCTCGGCGGCTCCAAGGTCTCCGACAAGCTCGGCGTCATCGGACACCTCCTGCCCCGCGTCGACTCGCTGCTGATCGGCGGCGGGATGATGTTCACGTTCCTGGCCGCCCTCGGCAACAAGGTGGGTGCGAGCCTCCTGGAGGAGGACCAGCTCGATACCGTGCGCGGTTATCTCGGAGAGGCGAAGCGGCTCGGCGTGCAGATCATCCTGCCCACCGACACGGTCGTCGCCTCGGCCTTCTCCGCCGATGCCGACCACGAGGTCCGTCCGGTCGACTCGATCGAGGACACTCCGTGGGCCGACAAGGGGCTCGGCCTCGACATCGGCCCTGACACCGCCGCACGCTTTGCCGGGGTGATCGCGGCATCCGAGACGGTGTTCTGGAACGGCCCGATGGGCGTATTCGAGTTTCCGGCCTTCTCGGCCGGTACGAAAGCGGTCGCGCAGGCGCTGACCGAGGCGAACGGTCTCTCCGTCGTCGGCGGCGGTGACTCCGCGGCAGCGGTTCGGGCTCTCGGCTTCGAGGACACCCAGTTCGGACATATTTCAACCGGCGGCGGTGCGAGTCTCGAATTCCTCGAGGGCAAGCATCTCCCAGGACTGGAGGTACTCGGATGGCAACAGTGACGCAAAGCGGTGGAAAGAACGGCAGCGGGCAGCCGAGCGGTGGAAGAACGCCGTTCATCGCCGGCAACTGGAAGCTCAACCTCGATCACCTCCAGGCGATCGCGTTCGTCCAGAAGCTCGCATGGAGCCTGAAGGACGCCCGTCTCGACTTCGGCGCCGTCGAGGTCGCCGTCTTCCCTCCGTTCACCGACCTCCGCTCGGTGCAGACTCTCGTGGCCGCCGACAAGCTTCCGATCAGGTTCGGGGCACAGGATCTCTCCCAGCACGACTCGGGCGCGCACACCGGGGAGATCTCCGGCGCGTTTCTGAAGGCCCTGGACTGCGAGTACGTGATCGTCGGGCACTCGGAGCGCCGGGCGTTCAACGGTGAGACGAACGAAGTGGTCCGGGACAAGGCCGCGGCCGCCATCCGGCACGGGCTCGTCCCGGTGATCTGCGTTGGGGAGACCGCCGAGGATCTCGAAGCGCGCGGGCCGAGCGCTGTGCCGGTCGAGCAGCTGACGGCGGCGCTGTCAGGGCTCA
>DATCXP010000051.1:0-5689 GCA_036565765.1 Terrimesophilobacter sp. | reverse complement strand
CAACCGCGGCCGCCGCGTGCTCGCCGAGCCGCTGGGCACCGCCTACGACTCCGGCCCGGACGCCGACTTTGCGTGAGAGTACCGCTCCCTGAGGTTCGAGTGTGACGACCGTCACCGCTCCCTGAGGTGCGAGCGCTTTGGGATCCGCTCCCTGAGGTGCGAGCTTGCGAGCCTCGAAGGGAGCCACGCACTGGTGCTCCCTTCGAGACAGTCGCTGACGCTCCTTCCTCAGGGAACGGTGACCCGCAGGATGCCCCGGGCCCTCATCGAGACGCTCGTTCCTCAGGGAGCGGGCCGATAACCCGCGGCTTCGTGGACACAAAGAGGGCCACCTGACGGCGGCCCTCTTTGTGTTGTGTCGGGGTATTCGGCGCTTCGCGCCTCTTACCCTCTCCTCTTCGGACCATTCGAGAGCAAGCTCTCGATGGTCCTCATTGTCGGGGTAGCGGGATTTGTCCCCACCGCACGGACGTCACGCTGCTGCGCAGCGCGCCGTAACCGGCGGCGTGGGCCCACCCACTCGTGGGTGCCGTATCTCAACCCGGACCAAACGCGAAAAGGGCCACCATACGGTGACCCTTTTCGCTTTTGGTCGGGGTAGCGGGATTTGAACCCACGACCTCTTCGTCCCGAACGAAGCGCGCTACCAAACTGCGCCACACCCCGATACTGCATCCGGTCGCACCTCGCGGTTCAACTGGAACTCATCAAGAATAGCTGAAATCATCGCCGGTCAACGTCACGATGACAGCCTCTGGTGGATTTGCGAACCGCACCGGCGCGTAAATCGACGTTCCGACGCCCGCGGAGACCTCGAGGTAGGCCGCCTTCAGCGCGTGATGCCACAGGCTCAGGCCGCTCGCCTGGTCACGGGGCAGGTCGCAATTGGTCACGAGCGCACCGATGCCGGGCACGCGAACCTGCCCGCCGTGCGTGTGTCCGGCGAAGATCACGTCCGCGCCGTAGTTGACAAAGGAGTTCAGCACCCGCTGGTAGGGGGCGTGAGTGAGACCGATCGTCACAGGCTCCGGTCCGGTGCGGTCGTCCTGCCAGCCGACGTTCTCGCGCATCTCATCCATGGCGCCGGGGAGGAGCTCGAGGCGGTCCCAGTCCCGATGGGCGTCGTTGACGCCGAGGAACTCGAGCCGGGAGCCCTTGATCGTCATGGCTCGCGCCGTGTTGTTGAGATTCAGCCAGCCGAGCGAATCGAAGAACTCCTCCAGGGCGGCAGTGTCGAGTCTGACCGGATCGGCCGCCTCGACGTCTCGGTCGCTGAAGTAACCGAACGGGTTCTTGAGCGCAGGGCCGAAATAGTCGTTCGATCCGTGCACGAAGACGCCCGGGATGCCGCGGAGCGGCTCGAGCGCGCGCTTGACGCCCTCAAGACCGCGTCCGTGTCCGAGGCTGTCGCCGGTCACGACGACGAGGTCCGGCTCGTAGTCCACGAGAGTTCTGAGCCAATCCTGCTTCGCGGTCTGCCAGGGAGCCATGTGCAGGTCGGAGAGGTGCAGGACCGTCAGCGGGCGCGCGCCGGGATCGAGGACGGCGACGCTCTCCCGTCGGACCGTGAACCGGTTGCGCTCGACGAGCGCACCCCAGGCGAACGCGCCGAGAGCAGCGGTGCCCAGAACCGCGAGCGCCGTCCCTACAGCGCTCCCGCCCCCTGCGCGGCTCACGGGTGGCAGCCCGGTGGTGACTCGCCGTTGATGAGTGCCGACATCGTGAGGGTCACCTTCGCATCCTTGGAGGTTCCCGCGCCGGCCGCCGGGTTCGTCGCCGTCACCTGGCAGGTGGGATCGGCGGGATTGTTGACGGCCACCCACTCCTCGTTGATGTTGCCCGACTTGAACCCGAGCGCGATGAGTTCGTCCCTCGCGTCGTGCAGCGACTTGCCGATCAGGTCCGGCATGCCGACGTAGAGGCTTCCGTCACTCGTGTACACCGTGACCGGGTAGCCCTTCGACACCTTCGTCCCGGCTGCCGGGTCGGTGAACGCGACGGTGCCGGGAGGGGCGTCGGACGGCTTCGGTCCACCTTCGACGTAGCTGAAGCCGAGGCTCTCGAGCATGTCCTTCGCCCACGCGGGACTCTGGCCGACCATGTTCGGAATCGCGATCGTGCTGCCGCTCAGCATGCCCGCCGGCGGCTGCGGGAACGAGGAACCGCCGTACCTTGCGGTCAACGGCCCGAGAACCCTCAGGCCGATACTGTGCCGAATCGCCGCGCCGTAGGTGCCATTGACGTAGATCCTCCTCAGCGACTGGTGGCCGACGATGTTGCCGACCCAGACGGCCATGGCCACCTTCGTGCTGGCGCTGACCACCCAGGTGTGCCAGGCCTGGTCGTCAGTTCCCGACTTGCCGATCAGCGGCACCCCGTCATGGGGGTTCGAGGCGGAACCGGTTCCTCCGCCGTCCATCACCGCTTTGAGCGCGTACGCGGCGCCCGCGGCGACGTCCGCGGGGATCGCCTGGCGACAATCGGCCTTCTGCCCGCCGATGTTGGCACCGGTCGCGTCGACGATCTTGTCGATCGCGATCGGGGCGCAATAGACTCCGCCCCCGCCGATGGTGGCGATGGCCGAGGCCATCGTGAGCGGTGCAACTTCGTTGACGCCGAGGACGGATGATGCATCGGTCTTCAGCGGCTCGCCGTCGGCGCGGTGCACACCCATCGACTCCGCAACGGAGCGGATGTCGCACAGGTCGAGTTGTTCGGCCATCGACAGGAACACGCCGTTGACGGAACGGGCAGTGCCGCGCACCACGGTCCACGGGCCCGCTTCGCCCGCGTCGTTTGCGGAGCGGTATGGCGGGTTGTACACGTAGGCGCCACTGCCATCGGGAGCGCAGCTGGCCCTGAAGTGCTTCCAGTGTTGAGGTGTCGCATTGACGACCTCGTTCACACCGTGGCCCTGCATCAACCAGTCGGTGAGGGTGAACATCTTGTAGGTGGATGCGGCCGGGAATCCGGTCGACCCGCCGTAGGCCTTGTCCGTGTTGAAGTTGACGGCCGTGGTCGTGACCTTGTTTCCGTTCCCGGTGTCATCGAAGAGCTTGTTCTGCGCCATCACGAGGATGCGGCCGGTTCCGACCTGCACCGAGGACACCACCGCACCGAGCTTGAACCGGTTCTCCGTGTTCGGAGCGTAGGTCTGGAGCTGCTTCTGGGCGTTGTCCTGCTGGTCGAGGTCGATCGTGGTGTAGACGTTGTAGCCGCCGCGGTCCCAGTTCGCCTGGCGCTCGTCGGCGGTGTCGCCCAGCATCGGGAGGTCCTTGACCTTCGTCCTGATGTAATCGCAGAACGATTTCGCGTCGAGCGCGTAGGTGCAGCCGTTCCTCGGCTCGGTGAGCTTGACGTAGTCCTCGATCTTGGTTGCCACGGCCTCGTCGTACTGCTTCTTGGTGATCATCTTCAGGCTCAGCATGTTGCCGAGGATCTGGTCACGGCGGATCTTGTTCGCCGGGTAATGCTCGGGGGTCTTCAGATCGAGCTTCGGGGGCTCGTTCACGATCGCGATGAGACTCGCGGCCTCGACGGGGGTGACGTCCGCAGAGCTCTTGCTCAGGTACTGCTGCGCAGCGGCCTCGATGCCGTAAGTCGTTCCGCCATACCCGGTGATGTTCAGGTAGGCGAGCAGGATCTCGTTCTTGGTGTACGTCTTCTCCAGCCCGATCGCCATCTTGGCTTCCTTGAGCTTGCGATCGAGGGACTGGGCCTGGGCGTCGGCGAGCGCCTTGTTGCGAGCGTCCTTGTCCGTGAGCTGGACGGCACGCATGATGAGGATGTTCTTCACGAGCTGCATCGACAGGGTGGAGGCACCGCTCTGGATCGAGCTGGTCGAGAAGTAACCGACGGCGGCACGGGCGATCGACTGGAGGTCGACGCCACCGTGCTCGTAGAAGCGGCGGTCCTCACCGGCGATCAGGGCATCCTTGATATAGGGGGACACCTGATCCCAGGCGACCTCTTCGCGGTTCTGCTTGAAGATCTCGGCGAACTTCACGTACTGGCCACCGCGTTTGCCCCAGAGGACGTTCCGCTGCGACTGCTGGTCGATCGTCATGTAGTCGGGCAGCGCCTCGAAGATCCCGATCGACGAACTGGCCGTCGTGCTGGCCACGGCGAGAGTCGGGGCAACGAGCGCCGTGACGAGAACTCCCGCGAGGGCGCTGAAACCAAGTAGACCGGCGATGGCTCCGAGCACACCGCCGGTCGAGGATTTGAGGCGAGGCATAGGATACAGAGTAACGGGTGAAGCGCCCGCGAAACCTGAACGGATGCCGTGATGCCCCGCTGGGAATACCTGACGACGCCCCTGATCGTGCACAACACCGCCGCGATCCTCAACAATTGGGGTGACGAGGGGTGGGAGCTGGTGCAGGTCATCACCGGCCCGGAGGGCGGCCTCGTCGCCTACCTGAAACGTGAGAAGAAGGAAGAAGCTTGATGTCGAAACTCGATGACCGCCTCGTCGAACTCGGGCTCGTGATCCCCGAGGGTTCGAAGCCCGTCGCGGCCTACATCCCGGCCGTCGTGAGCGGCAACCTCGTGTTCACCTCGGGGCAGCTGCCGATGGTGGGCGGCGAGCTCCCCGCTACCGGCAAGGTCGGTGCGGAGGTCGCCCCGGAAGATGCGAAGGCCCTGGCCCGCAACTGCGTGCTCAACGGGCTGGCTGCCGCCAGGTCGGCGATCGGCTCGCTCGACCGCGTGACGCGCGTCGTGAAGGTCGTCGGATTCGTCGCATCCGACCCCGCCTTCACCGGCCAGTCCGGCGTGATCAATGGAGCATCGGAACTGCTCGGAGAGATCTTCGGTGACGCCGGCCAGCACGCCCGCAGTGCCGTAGGAGTCGCGGCGCTGCCGCTCGACGCCCCGGTGGAGATCGAGTTCGTCTTCGAGTTCGCCTGATCCGGCCTCCGCTCCCTGAGGAAGCCGCGAAGCGGCTGTCTCGAAGGGGCCCGGAGAGTCGCTGAGGGATCCCTTCGAGACGGGCTTCGCCCTCCTCAGGGAACGGCTACCCATGACCGCTCCCTGAGGTGCGAGCTTGCGAGCCTCGAAGGCTTGCCCTGAGGAGGCCCGCCAGGGCCGTCTCGAAGGGGACCGCGCGTTACTTGAGCTTGTCGGTGATGACCTGCATCACCTGGGTGTCCGCGAGCGTCGTCGTGTCGCCGACCTCGCGACCCTCAGCGACATCCCGCAGCAGCCGGCGCATGATCTTTCCGGAGCGGGTCTTCGGCAGCTCGGTGACGATGAAGATCTGGCGCGGCCTTGCGATCGCCCCGATCTGCTCGGCGACGTGCGCGCGCAGGATCCCGCTCGCCTCCTCAGCACTCTGCGCATCCGCCTGCTTCGCCCGCAGGATCACGAACGCGACGACAGCTTGACCGGTCGTCTCGTCGTTCGCGCCGACGACCGCGGCCTCGGCGACGATCGGATGCGACACGAGGGCTGACTCGATCTCCATCGTGGAGAGGCGGTGTCCCGAGACGTTCATGACGTCGTCGACGCGTCCGAGGATCCAGACGTCCCCGTCCTCGTCGAGGCGCGCGCCGTCGCCGGCGAGGTACATCCGCCGCTGCGGCGTTCCCTCGAAGTCGAACTTGTCCCAGTAGGTCTCGATGAAACGCTCGGGGTCGCCCCAGATGCCGCGCAGCATCGACGGCCATGGCTCGGTGACGACGAGCAG
>DATCXP010000258.1:0-12137 GCA_036565765.1 Terrimesophilobacter sp. | reverse complement strand
AGCCCACTGTCATGCGCGGCAGGTAGTGTCTTGTTAAGTGACCACGGAGCCAGCGAACTCAGCGCCGATGTTCCGGCTTCCTCCTGGCACCTCGGCAGCCGAACATCTGTCTCCGGCCTTTCCGGAGCGCGCAGCACGCGGAACCGCGGAGAAACTGCGCGCCTGGCAGGCGGAGGCCGTCGACCGCTATTTCGAGCGTGACGCCAGGGACTTCCTCGTCGCCGCGACCCCGGGTGCCGGTAAGACGACATTCGCGCTGAGGCTCGTCACCGAACTGTTGGCCAGCAGGGTGATCGATCGAGTGACGGTCGTGGCACCCACCGAGCACCTCAAGCGCCAGTGGGCCGATGCCGCTCACCGGGTGGGAGTGCGCCTGGATCCGGCCTTCCGAAACAGCCACGGCCGGCAGGGCAGGCACTTCCACGGGATCGCCGTCACCTACGCCCAGGTCGCGCTCCGTCCCGTGCTGCACCGCACGATCACCGAGAACGGAAGAACCCTCGTCATCCTCGACGAGGTTCATCACGGCGGCGACGCACTCAGCTGGGGCGATGGCATTCGGGAGGCGTTCGAGCCGGCGACTCGCAGGCTTTCGCTCACCGGCACGCCGTTCCGCTCCGACACCGCACCGATCCCGTTCGTCAGCTACCACCCCGACGAGCACGGGATCCGAACATCGCGCGCCGACTACAGCTACGGCTACGGCCGGGCGCTGGCCGACGGCGTCGTGCGCCCGGTCATCTTCATGGCTTACGCGGGCAGGATGCGGTGGCGCACCCGGGCCGGGGATGAGATGGAGGCGAGGCTCGGCGAGGGTGACACCAAGGACGTCACCGCCCAGGCCTGGCGTACGGCGCTGTCTCCGGAGGGGGACTGGATTCCTGCCGTTCTGCGCGCGGCGAACCGGCGGTTGAGCGAGGTGCGCGGCTCCGTTCCGGACGCCGCAGGCCTCGTGATCGCGACCGACCACTACGCCGCACGCGCCTACGCGGAGATCCTGCGGGAGGTGAGCGGGCAGCCGCCGACCATCGTGCTCTCCGACGAGAAGGCTGCCACCGACCGCATCGCCCAGTTCGCGCGCGGGACCAGCAGGTGGATGGTCGCCGTCCGCATGGTGTCAGAGGGGGTCGACATCCCCAGGCTCGGCGTCGGGGTCTACGCGACGAGCGCCGCGACGCCGTTGTACTTCGCGCAGGCGGTGGGCCGGTTCGTCCGCACCCGGCGTCGCGGGGAGACCGCGTCGATCTTCCTGCCGAGCGTCCCGTCTCTCATGAGCCTGGCCGGGCAGCTCGAGCTCGAGCGCGATCACGCCCTGGACCGGGAGGCAGCCCCCGGGCTTGAGGAGATCCTGCTCGATGACGATGCCATCGACGAGGCGAACCGCTCGGAGAGCGCCTCAGCGGATGCCGATCTGTTCGACTTCAAGGCCATCGAGGCGCAGGCGAACTTCGACCGGGTCCTGTACGAGGGCACGGAGTTCGGTTTCGCGGCCGAGGTGGGGACGCCTGAGGAGCTCGACTTCATCGGCATCCCAGGACTCCTCGAGCCGGACCAGGTGCGCGAGCTCCTCAAGCAGCGCCAGGCGCGGCAGTCCAGGAGGTCGAAGACGCACGGCGAGCAGGAACCGAAGCCGCTGTACCGCACGCTCAAGGAGCAGCGCACCCTCCTGAACAGTCTGGTGGCCATGCAGGCGAAACGCTCCGGCGAGCCCCACGCCCACATCCACGCCGAGCTGCGGAGGCGGGCGGGAGGGCCACCGGTGCCTCAGGCGAGTGTTGCGCAGCTACAGGCCCGCATCGACCTTCTGCGGCGCGGCTGAGGCCAACCGGTCCGGGGCGGACTGGTGGCCGTACACCCACCAGCGATACAGCACGAACCGCACTACCGTGCCCAGCCCGAGGCCGACCAGATTCCCGGACAGGTTGTCATCCAGGACAGTCCTGAACCCGAGCAGATAGTGCGAGATCGACAAGCAGGCGACCGAGACGACGAGGCCGGCAAGGCTCGCGAGAACGAACTCGACCCCCTCGGCAACGACATCCTCTCGTCGCCTCTCGCGGAACGTCCAGAACCGGTTCCCCACCCAGTTCACGGCGATGGCAAGCGATGTCGACACGACCTTCGCCAGCACCGGCCCTCCGTGGACGGCACCGGGCGTGAACAGGGTCAAGCGCAGCAGGTTGAAGATCGAGACATCCACAACGAGCCCGACCCCCCCGACGAGGCAGAAGCTCAGCACCTGACGGAGGAAAGCGCCGATCGATTCACGAGACATGAGCCGGGTCCCGGTGATCGACTGCCCGCAGTGCCGGATGCAGCGCTGCCAGGATGCGGAAGGGGAGAGCTTCCAGCCCCCACAGCGTGACATTCAGGATCGCCTCGCGCACGATGTGCGAGCTCATCTTCGATACGCCGAACTCGCGTTCGACGAACGTGATCGGCACCTCCGCGATGCGCAGGCCGGCGCGGTGGGCGTGCCACAGCATGTCGATCTGGAAGCAGTACCCCTGGCTCGCGATCGAGCCGAGGTCGATCTGCCTCAAGGCCCGCGCGCTGTAAGCCCGGTACCCGCCGGTCACGTCGCGGAACGGGATCCCGAGAGCGATGCGGGCGTAGAGGCTCCCGGCCCTGGACAGCAGTGCCCTGCGAAACGGCCAGTTCACGACGGAGCCGCCGGCGACCCAACGGGAGCCGACGACGACATCGGCGCCGGACATCCTTCCCAACAGCCGGCCGAGCTGCTCCGGCTGGTGGGAGCCGTCGCCGTCGAGCTCCACGAGAACGTCGTAGCCTCGGTCGAGACCCCAGACGAAGCCCTGGCGGTAAGCCGCTCCGAGCCCTTCCTTGCCCGCACGATGCAGAACGTGGACTCGCGGATCCCGTGCCGCGAGCTCCTCGGCGATGGCGCCGGTTCCGTCCGGGGAGTTGTCGTCGACGACCAGCACGTCGGCGCCCTGCGCGAGAACGCGGCCCGCAACGCCTCTCAGGTTCTCCCGCTCGTTGTAGGTCGGAATGATGACGAGCGTCGTGCTCATGGTGTGCTCCTGGTGAATTCGTAGATGATGGTGCGGTTGATCCTGATCCTCTGGGCGACACCGAACCCGTCGCGTTCCAGAACGTGCAGGTCGGAGTTCGCGGCGGATTCGTGGCTGAGCGTGGTCTCGAGCGCCCAGACCTTCGAGACCGTAGCAAGGCGTTCCTGCACGGTCGCGAGGGGTGCAACGGCATCCCACAGCCCGGAGGTCTGGTCGAAGGGAGTCAGGAGCGCGACGTCGTCGAGTCCCTTGTAGTCGCCCGGATACAGGTGCATCGCGAGCCGAGGTCGCCAGGACGCCTTCACTGACTGGTCGAACACGATCGCGTCGCCGGGCTTCGCATTCTGCCCGATCACCTCGGACACCTTCGCCCAGTCGCTGCCGCCGGGCTTGCCGAACTCGGTGCGCTGCGCGATGTAGCCAGGCACGACGAGGGCGACGAACGCCAGGAGTGCGGTGATCCGCGCCCAGTTGCGGGGGAGCGCTGCGATCCCAAGGGCGACCAGGATGGCTGCGGCCGGAGCGCAGAACGAGAGGTAACGGTTCGTGTACATCGGCTGCAACCCGGCGTTCCCGACCAGGAGGATCGTGGTTGGGGCGACCAGCCAGCACAGGAGAAGGACCATGCCGCTCGGATAGCCGCGCCACCCGCTCACCGCAGGCGACTTCGGCAGGTTCCTCGTCGTCCACCAGGAGCGGGCGGCGGCGGCGCACGCCACGAGAATGAGCGCCCAGCACAGGATTCCGAGCCACGCCCCGCCGAACCACTGTCCGAACACGACAAGTCCGAAGCTCACTCGGTGGCGATGTGCCAGGAATTCGATCTGATGGCGCTCCCCGATCGCGAAGGCGATGAGCGGTCCCGCCAGCACGATTCCGAGCGCAGTGGCTGCCGACCAGCGGCGGAGCACCGTCCTCGCCCGGTACGTCGTGAGAACCAGGATGCCGTGGACGATTGCGAGAAGCACGAGGTACAGGAACAAGTAGATGCACAGTGCGAGTCCGACTCCATAGCCGAGCCAGGCGAGCCTGCGCGTGTTCCGGCGAATGAGGAGCCTGACCAGCAGCACGGTCAGCCACACCGCGGCCGCGGTGGAGAGTGCGTAGGATCGCGCTTCCGCCCCCATGTAGGTGAACCTCGGGAGCAGCGCGCACACCACCCCGGTGATGATCGCGATGCGCCGGGAGAACAGCCACTCCGCGAGCACGACCGTGCCTGCGGCTGCCAACCCGACGGCGATCGCACTCGGCAGCCTCACCGAGAGCGGTCCCGCCCCGAACAGGTCGATCCAGAAGTGCAGAAGGAGGTAGTAGCTGCCATGAACCGCGTCCACGGTGCGCAGCATCGCGAACAGGGAGGGGAGGGGCCGCTCCGCCGACATCACGCTGGCCGCCTCGTCGCCCCAGAACGATGGAATCCACGACCCGGCGAAGGAGACCAGGAACGCAAGCACACCGAATGCTGCGGCACGTCGGGCCGTACTGAGCGGCTGGCGCGTGCCGAGCGCAGCCGTCAGCGGGGCCGGACGATCTGCGAGTGCGTTGACCACCCGCTCATGGTCGCGATCCGAGTTTGGGGTTTCCTCCGGAAGCGCGCCCTCGAGCCTGAGAAGTCACTCAGGAAGAGGGTTCGACTTGGTCCCGTACCGGGATCCTGATCGTCACCTCGAGGCCCACCCCTTCGAGGCCCGCCCCTTCGCGGTTGGCCACGACCGCCGTGCCCCGGGCGGCGAGGACGATCGCCTTCACGATCGCCAGGCCGAGGCCGCTGCCGCCCGTCGTGCCTGTTCTGGACCGGTCAGGGCGACTGAACCGATCGAACGCGATCGGGATGAAATCCTCGGGAAGGCCCGGCCCGGAGTCGGCGACGCGCAGCACGAGCCCTTCCGGGTGTTGTTCCAGGGAGAGCTGGAGTTCGCCGCCATCTGCCATGGCGTTCCTGGCGTTGTCGGCGAGGTTGTCGAGCACGCGTCCGAAGCGACCGACGGCAAGAGGGTAGCTGGCCGCCTCGTCGTCGCCGGTGGCACGGAAGTCGACCAGAATTCCGGATCGCGCCCCCGCGAACCGTACCCGGTCGGCTGCCGCTCCGAGCTCCGCCGAGAGCTCCGCCCAGGTGCTGGTCGCCCGGCTCGGGGTGGACTCGACCTCGGAGAGCTCCAGGAGGTCGGTGGCGATGGCGGCGATCCGTTCGACGGACTGCTCCGCATCCACGATCGCGCGCTCGAGAGCGGCGGCGTCGCCACTGCTGAGGTGGGCGAGTTCGAGCTGCGCCTTGAGGATGGCGATCGGGCTGCGCAGTTCATGACTCGCGTCGGACACCATCTGACGCTCCCTGGCTGCGGTGTCGCGCTGCTGGGCGATGAACTCGTTGAGCGTCGTCGCGAGGGCCGCGAGCTCGTCCCTGGCCGGCCCGACCGGGAGCGGGAGGGCAGAACCGCTCCTGCTCAGTTCGCTGGCCTGCCGGCGCATTCGGTTGACCGGGCGGAGTGCTGCGCCGGTGAGAAGCCAGGATGCCGCACCGAATCCGATCACGAGCGCGAGAGCGCCGGTGACGAGGGCGCCGGTGAGCCGGTCGAGGAGCAGGGCGGAGGCCTCGAGGTTGCGCGCGGTGACGACCGACCAGTCGCCGGCAGGAGTATGGACGGTCTGGGTCAGGACGAGGTAGTCATCGTCCCTCGTGGTGAAGTTCCTCGGTTCGCCGTGGAATCGAAGCAATTCCGGCAGCCTCGCGGCGAGATCGTCGGGAAGCGTCGTCCTCCGAACGGCACCTGAGGGGTCGACAACGGACACCAGCTGGGCATGACCCGGCTTGTCGATGCTCCCTGACCCGTCGAGAATCTCCGTCTTGATCGGAGCGGCATCGTGCTCGAGGAGAGTCTCCGTCGTCGAGGACAGGATCGTCGCGACCTGGTTCCTGACGATCACCGCGGCGAGTCCGAAGAACAGCGCCGCGATCACGAGGCTCCCGATGGTGATGCGCCATCGGATGGACATCCGCGCGAGGAGCCTCACGGAACCTCCTCCAGGAGATAGCCCTCTCCGCGCACGGTCGTGATGTGCACCCCGGTGTCGTGCGATCCCAGCTTTCTGCGAAGGTAGCTCGTGTACTGATCGACGATGTTGTTGTCGATGTTGGCTCCGCCGCCCCACACCTCGTCCAGGATGCGCCCCCTCGTGACGAGTTCCCCGGAGTTCACCGCGAGAAGCCGGAGCAGGGCGAACTCCTTCGGGCTCAGGGGAATCGCTCTGCCTTCGAGGCTTGCCGCCATCGACAGCGCATCGAGTTGCAGTCGTCCGACCGTCACCGTGAGCTTGACCGCCGGGTCGTCGCGCCGCAGCAGGGCGCGGATGCGGGCGCTCAGTTCCGCGAACGCGAACGGCTTCGTCAGGTAGTCGTCCGCCCCGGAATCCAGGCCGAACACACGGTCGTCGACGCTGTTCCTCGCCGTGAGCAGCAGCACTGCGATCGGGGTTCCGGTCTCCTTCAGCCTGCGGCACAGTTCGAAGCCGGTCATGCCGGGCAGCATGACATCCGCCACCGCTACCGGGAATCGGCTTGCCGCGGCGGCGATGAGGGCGTCGACACCGTTGCCGACGAGCTCGACGTCGTAACCGTCGGCCCGCAGGCCTCGCCGGAGGAGCTCACCCATCTCGGGATCGTCCTCCACGACCAGGATGTGCGCGGAGCTCCCGTTGTGGCTCATGGGCTCAGATTATGCCCCTAATGCGTGAACCCAGTGCCGAAGGAACTGTGCTCCTGCCTCGTCGTGGATCGCGTCGCCTTCCGTGATCACGCGGTAGGGGCGCTCCAGGATCCCGTCGGCGGGCCGGACATCGACGTGGGCGACGTCGAACCCGGCCGCATGCAGGTGATCGGCCATGAGGTAGTCGCTGCGGGAGTCGCCGACCGTGCGCCACAGCGTCGGCAGGGGGCCACTCTGGCGGAAGTGCTCGAGAGCGCGCTGCGCACCGCGATCCTTGTCGAGCAGCACGGACTCGACGTCGGTGGAGATGATGGTCGGATCGACGCGGTAGGGGATCTCGCCCTGCGCATCCGGGAACTCCTGCTCGCCGTACCGGGCGCCGAGGCCGTATTCGACGAGGAGGTCGAACGCTGCCTGGTTCGCCAGCGACTGATCAGCGCGGTACTCCTCGGGGTCGGCGTCCCGGTTCTGTTCGAGTGAGATCATCGCGTGCTTCGTGTCATCGAAGAACATCGTGTCGCTGAACCGCTCCTCGGCGAGTTGCCGGTACTCGGCGGTGAAATCGTCGGGGAGCGCGACGCTGCGGTCGATCGTGACCTCACCCATGCCGGAGGAGGTGATCGGGAACCAGACGCCGCCCTTCTCGCTCACGCCGAACATCCTCGCGCCATCCTGAAGGCCTGCGCGCACGAGCGGCGCGACGACCTCGACCCGCATGAACGTGTCGCTCCGGCCGGTGATGAACGCGATCGGGACGCCGATCCCGGCGAGAGTGACGAGGTCATCGACGATGCTCGGAATGGCGATGCGGCGCTCCACCGGGCTGGCGATAGGCCCGTCGACATCGAGCAGGAGTCCGAGGGGCGGGATGGCGGTCATGTCTCCATTGTCCCCTGAGGGCTTAGCGGCCGCTCTTCCGTTTGCGGGAATGTATCGCGGGTTTCGGTTTCGACACCTTCGCTCGGACGGGTTTCGGCGTCGGTGGTGTCGGAGCGGTCCGTGAGCTGCGCGCGGTTCGCCCGCGCACGATCCCCACGAATTCCTCCACGTCGGCGGTGGTCTGTGCCGCGAGCCAGGCGATCGCGATCTCGGTGGCCGGGGCGTCGGTGACCGGTCGGGCGACGACATCCTTGCGATTGTGCAGTCTCGCAATGGATTGCGGCAGGACGACGATGCCGACACCCGCCGCGACCAGCTCGACGACATCCGCGATGTCATCCGCGGCCTCGAGAACGTTCTCCTTGGCGAGTTCCGCGAGAAGCACCGTCGGCTGCGCCTCGAGTGCATGCTCGCGCGGCAGGACGGCAACCGGAATCTCTTCGTACAGCCGGATGACGCTCAGCCCGTCTCGGTCGACCGGCAGCCTCACGAAGCTGAGGTCAGCCTCGTGATCGAGGAGCACGGCGACCTGGCGCGCTTCGGCAGTCGGGAGCACCTCGAGCCGGGTGTCCGCCCTGCGTTCCTCCCAGGCCCGCGTCCATTTCCTCACGGTGACGCCGGGGACGAAGGCGACCGTGAGCATCCGACCGTCCCCTCGTCTCGTACATCTGCCGTTGTGGCTCTCAGGTTACGCTGTGCTGATGACCACGGACAGCACGCAGCAGACCATGAAACCCGCGACGGCGGCCAGAAAACTCGGTGTTCACCTGCCGGCGACGCCAGAGGACTTCCGGAATTCGCCCGTCTCGCGCTCCGAGCTGAACGCGCTCATCGCCGCGCCGCCGGAGTGGCTTCTCGAGCTGCGCAGGAACGGCCCGCATCCCAGGCCGGTGCTCGCCGCCCGGCTCGGCGTATCGATCGCCGGACTGGTGAGGGGTGGGCTTACCAGGGGAGGCCTGACCGAGGCGCTCACCACCGCCCAGATCCAGTCGCTTCTCGCGCAGCCGCCGACCTGGCTGGTTCAGGAGCGGGCGACCCAGGCCGCTGTGCGCGCAGAGAACCGCCAGAAGAAGCTGCGCGCTGCTAAGGCGCACGCGAGCACCGGGAGCGCCGGGAGCTGACCGGCTCTCGGTGTCCGCTGAAGTTGCTGTGTCAAGGTTGACCGGCTATGCGAAGTGTCTCAGGATCCGGATCCGCGGTCTTCATCGGCAGCGCGGCCGGCTCGGCCGTGGCGTTCGCCGGCGTCTACCTGTTCTTCGTCACCACGAACGCCGGGCAGTTGCTGGATGAACAGGCGTTCGAGGGCGCGCGGCTCGGCCAGCGCAGCCTTGCTCCGGTCACCCTGAGCCTGCTCGATTCCCTTCCGGTCCTCGGTGTCGCGATCGCGCTTCTCGTTGCGGTCATCGTGACGGCGATCCGCCACAACTGGCTGGTGCTCGCGGTGGCGATTCCCGCTGCGGTCGCGGCCAACCTCCTCACCCAGTTCCTCAAGAACACGGTGCTCGACCGCCCGGATCTGAACGTGGCCGGCTATGCCTTCAACTCCCTCCCCTCGGGTCACACGACCGTGGCGGCATCTGCGGCGATGGTCGTGTTCCTCGTGTCGAGTCCCCGGATGCGTCCCTTCGCCGCCGCGGTCGGCGCGCTCTTCGCGATCGTCGTGGGAAGTTCGACGCTCGCCAACCAGTGGCACCGGCCCAGCGACGTGATCGCGGCGCTGCTCGTCGTCGCGTTCTGCGGATGCCTCGCCGGTCTCGTTCTTGCCCGGTTCCGCTCCGGGCCGGCCGAGCGGGCGGGCTCCGGCTGGAACCGGATTCTGTTGTGGGCCGCCCTGCCCTGTGCGGCCCTCGCGGGTCTCGCCCTCGCGGTGTCCGCCATCCGGCCTGCGTCGGCACTGGCGAGCCTGCCGTTCTCCTACATCGGCGGTGTTGCCGGTATCGCCGCATCCGTTCTCCTGCTCGCGGCCGCGGCGAATCGGGCGTTCCGCAGCCTGCGGTAGCGGGTTCCTAGCGGAAGTCCCTGCTCGCCGTGTGCGTCACGACGGAGATCGCTTCGAAGCGATCCGCGAGGACGTTGCAGACTCCCTCCGGTGAGCGCTCCAGGACGCCCCGCACGATGAGCGCCCGGGATTCGAGGGCGATCCTGCGGTAGCGCTTCCAGGCGCCGACCGTGCAGATCACGTTGGCGAGGCCGGTCTCGTCCTCCAGGGTCATGAAGGTGATCCCGCCCGCGGTCGACGGATGCTGCCGGTGGGTCACGACGCCGCACACCTCGATGCGACGGCCGGGCTCCGCCGTGGCGAGCGCCTCGGCCGTGAGCACCCCGCGCTCGTCGAGCGCCGGGCGGTACGGCCGGATGGAGTGGTCGTCGACCGAGATCCCGGTCGAGGAGAGGTCGGCATCCAGCTTCTCCACCGCGGTCGGCATGGCGAACAGCGGCGGCTGCACCGTGACGACCGTGTCCTCAAGATACTCCGGCCGGTTCTGCGCGGCGGAGCCGGCGTTCCAGAGCGCCTGCCGCATGGTGAGGCCGAGCCCCGAGAATGCGTCGGCCGTGGCGAGCGACTCCAGCTGGGCGGTCCGCAGTCCGGTCCTCCTGACGAGATCCGCCTGATCCCGGTACGGTCCACCACGCTCCCGCTCAGCGACGATCGACTCGGCGAGCGGGCGCCCGATGCCCCTGACCTCCGCGAGCCCGAGCCGGACGGCGAAACGCGCATCGCGCCGGTGCTGCGCCGCATCGAAGGGCGCCTTGGGGTCGAATTTCCTGGGAACCTCCGGCTGATCGTGCTCGAGGCAGCCGGGTGAGCCGGGCGGCGCAGGGCGACCGAGCGCCTCGAGCTCTGCGTCGACCCCGGAGAGCAGGATGTCCGGGCGGCGCACCTCGACATCGTGCCTGCGCGCATCCGCCACGAGGGTCTTCGCGGAGTAGAACCCCATCGGCTGGGCGCTCAGCAGCGCGGCCAGGAACGCGCCGGGGTAGTGCAGCTTGAACCAGGCGCTCGCGTAGACGAGCAGGGCGAAACTGATCGAGTGGCTCTCGGCGAATCCGAAGTTCGAAAACGCCCTGATCCTCCCGTAGATGTCGTCGGAGTCCTCGCGGGACATGCCTTTGCTCGCCATGCCGGCGTAGAGCTTGTCCTCGAGCGAGGAGATCCGCTGCTCACCCCGCTTCGAGCCGATCGCCCGGCGCAACAGGCTCGCGTCATCCGGGCTCAGGTCGCCGAGCGCCATCGCCATCTGCATGGCCTGCTCCTGGAACAGCGGGATCCCGAGAGTGCGTTCGAGCACGGGCTCCAGCAGGGGATGGGCGTACCGGACCTTCTCCTCGCCGGTCTTGCGCCGGATGTAGGGGTGCACGGCGCCGCCCTGGATCGGCCCGGGCCGGATGAGGGCGATCTCGGTCACGAGCTCGTAGAACCTGCGCGGCTGCAGGCGGGGGAGCGTGTTCAACTGGGCACGGCTCTCCACCTGGAACACGCCGACCGCATCCGCCCGGCAGAGCATGTCGTAGACGCCCGCCTCCTCCTTCGGGATCGTGGCGAGCGTCCAGGTCTCGCCAACGGTGTCGCGCGTGAGGTCGAAGCAGCGCTGCAGCGCCGCGAGCATGCCGAGCCCGAGCAGGTCGAACTTCACGAGCCCCATCCAGGCGCAGTCGTCCTTGTCCCACTGCAGGACGGTGCGATTCTCCATGCGCGCATGCTCGATCGGAACGACCTCGCCGACCGGTCGCTCGGTGAGCACCATCCCACCGGAATGGATGCCGAGGTGGCGAGGGAAGTCCTTCACCTGCCGGGCGAGCCAGGTCACGGCATCCGGTATCCCATGATCACCGCCTGGGCCAGGCAACTCGTAGCGCTCGACCTGTCTGGACCAGGCGTCCTGCTGTCCGGGGGAGTGCCCGAGCGCCTTCGCCATGTCGCGCACCGCGGCCTTCGAGCGGTAGGTGATGACGTTCGCAACCTGCGCGGCGTTCTCCCTCCCGTACTTTCCGTACACGTACTGGATGATCTCCTCGCGCCGCTCCGAGTTGAAGTCGACGTCGATGTCCGGCTCCTCCTCGCGCATGCTCGAGAGGAAGCGCTCGAACGGGAGGTCGTAGAAGATCGCGTCGACCGCGGTGATCCCGAGCAGGTAGCAGACTGCGGAGTTCGCCGCTGACCCCCGGCCCTGGCACAGGATGCCGCGGCGGCGCGCCTCCTCCACGATGTCGTGCACGATGAGGAAGTAGCCGGGGAAGTCCTTCTTCTCGATCACGTTCAGCTCATGCTCGATCCGCAGGCGAGCCTTCTCGCCGAGGTTGCCGTACCGCTGTGGTGCGGCCGCCCAGACGAGGTGCCGCAGCCAGCTCATCGGGGTGTGCCCGGGAGGAACCTCCTGCTTCGGCAGGCCGGGCCGCACGCTGCGCAGCCGGAAGGAGAGCTCGTCGGCGAGTTCGACCGTGCGCTCGATCGCGCCGGGATAGCGGGAGAAACGTTGCGCCTGCTCCGCGCCGCTCCTCAGGTGGGCGCCGCCGCTCG
>DATCXP010000239.1:0-20244 GCA_036565765.1 Terrimesophilobacter sp. | reverse complement strand
AAGGCACTTCATGCACGGCGAATACAAGGTTCCGGGCGGAAAACTCGTGGTCGTCGACCTGGACGTCGTCGACGACCGGATAGCGAACTTCCGGCTCTCCGGCGACTTCTTCCTCGAGCCGGACAGCGCTCTCGACGACATCAACGCCGCCGTGAACGGGCTCCCCGCGGACAGCGACTCCGCCTGGATCGCCGCCGCGGTGAAGGGTGCGCTCCCTGAGGGCGCGCTGCTTCTCGGATTCACACCGGAAGCCGTGGCCGTCGCCATCCGCCGCTCCCTCTCGAGCGCGAGCAGCTGGACGGACTACGACTGGCAGTTCATCCACGGGGACGCCTACCCGCCCGTTCTGCAGATGGCGCTCGACCAGGTCCTCTCGGAGGAGGTCGGGGCCGGCCGCCGCAAGCCGACTCTGCGCATCTGGGAGTGGAACGAACCCGGCGTCGTGATCGGCAGCTTCCAGTCGGTCAAGAACGAGGTCGATCTCGAGAACGCCGAGAAGTACGGCTTCCAGGTGGTCCGTCGCATCAGCGGCGGCGGCGCGATGTTCATGGAGGCCGGATCCGTCATCACCTACTCGATCTACGCGCCGACCGACCTCGTGCACGGGATGTCGTTCGCCGACTCTTACGCGTTCCTCGACGAATGGGTCATCACGGCGCTCAAGAGCCTGGGGATCGACGCGTTCTACCAGCCGCTCAACGACATCACGAGTGCGAAGGGCAAGATCGGCGGGGCCGCGCAGAAGCGTCTCGGAACCGGGGCGGTACTCCACCACGTCACGATGAGCTACGACATGGACGGCGACCGGATGGTCGAGGTCCTGCGCATCGGCCGGGAGAAGCTGAGCGACAAGGGGACGAAGAGCGCCTCGAAGCGCGTCGATCCGCTGCGCAGCCAGACCGGGCTGAGCCGCAAGGAGATCATCCAGAAGATGGAGGGCACCTTCCGCGGCCTGTACGGACTGAGCCCGAGCGAGGTGACACCGGATGAGCTGGCCAGGGCGCAGCAGCTCGTCACGGAGAAGTTCGCGACCCGGGAATGGCTGTACCGGGTCCCGTGAGTCGCGCCTGGCTCGGTGTCGGTCTCGGCGTCGCCCTCGTCGCGGGAATCCTCCTCTCCGCCATGGTCGGGCAGCTTCCGGTCACCCCGACCGAGGTGATCGGGTCGATCCTGCGGGCCGTCGGGGTTCAGAACGGATGGGCGCCGAGCTCCTCCGTCACGGAGTCCGCCCTGTGGGTCGTGCGCTTCCCCCGCATCGTCATGGGACTCGCAGTGGGCGCAGCGCTCGCGGTCGCCGGTGCGGTGATGCAGGCCATATTCGGCAACCCGCTTGCCGAGCCCGGGGTCGTCGGGGTGTCATCCGGTGCCGCTCTCGGCGCGGCGATCGGCATCGTGCTCGGGGTCAGCGCCCTGGGCGGCTGGAGCATCGCGATCTTCGCGTTCGCCGGCGGCCTGCTTGCGACCCTTCTGGTGTACTTCGTCTCGCGCGCGAACGGCAGGACGGAGGTGGTGACCCTGCTGCTGACCGGCATCGCGGTCAACGCGTTCGGCGGAGCGGGACTCGCCCTACTGCTCTTCCTCGGTGACTCGGCGAGTCGGGAGCAGATCATCTTCTGGCAGCTCGGCTCGCTCAACGGTTCGCGCTGGCAGGAGACCGCGGTCGTGATCGTTGTCGCCGTTCTCGGTACGATCGCAGCGCTCACGATCGGCAGGAGGCTCGACCTGCTGTCGCTCGGCGAGCGCAACGCCCGTCATCTCGGCCTCGATGTCGAACGCCTGCGCATCGGCTCGATCGTGCTCGTCGCACTGCTCACCGGGGCAGCCGTCGCCTTCTGCGGCATCATCGCGTTCGTCGGACTCGTGATCCCCCACATCATCCGCATGGCCATCGGCCCATCGCACCGTCCGCTCATCCTGGCCAGCGCGATCGGCGGCGGCACGCTCATGCTGTTCGCCGACCTCGCCGCCCGCACGATGCTGAGTGGCGCCGACCTCCCGATCGGGATGCTCACCTCGCTCATCGGCGGACCGTTCTTCTTCTTCCTGTTGTTCCGGGCCAGGCGGCGGAGCGGAGGCTGGGCATGACCGCCGCACTCATTCAGGCGCAAGCGGTCGATGTCGTCATCGACGGCAGCCGCATCCTCGAGGGGGTCAGTCTCGAGGTGTTCCCTGGCGAGATTCTCGCGCTCGTCGGCCCGAACGGGGCGGGCAAATCGACACTGCTCGGTGTGCTCTCCGGTGACCTCAGGCCGACGAGCGGCTCCGTGTCGTTCGGCGGGCGTTCCGTCACGGCCATGAAACCACTGGAACTCGCGAGGCTCCGTGCCGTGCTCACCCAGGAGAACACGGTCACGTTCCCGTTCCGGGTGCGCGAGGTCGTCGAGATGGGAAGGAGCCCGTGGGCTCGTACGCCGCAGGCGGAGGACGACGGCGCCGCGGTCGCCGCCGCTCTCGCCGAGACGGACGTGAGCCACCTGGCGGATCGTCGCTACACGACGCTCTCCGGTGGGGAGAAGGCCCGCGCCTCCCTGTCCCGCGTGCTCGCTCAGCGCACCGCGACGGTCTTCCTCGACGAGCCGACCGCAGCCCTCGACCTGCGTCACCAGGAGGACACGATGCGCAACGCGCGCCGCCTGGCCTCCGGCGGCGCCGCGGTCGTCGTCGTTCTGCACGAGCTGTCCCTCGCCGGCGCCTACGCCGACCGTATCGCTCTCGTGTCCGGCGGCCGGCTGGTGAAAATCGGAGCTCCTGCCGATGTGTTGACGGCGGAACTCATTCAGCAGGTCTACGGCCTCGAGGTCGAGATCCTCAGCCAGAAGACGACCGGGCGGCCCATCGTCCTCCCGCTGCGCGACCCGCGGTCCGAGAGTGTTTAGGCTGAGGTCGTGAACTGGTGGCTGTTCGTCGGGATCGTCCTCGGCGTGCTCATGCTCGGATGGCTCGGGCAGCGCTTCGGGCTGATCGATCTGTCGAGCAGGAGCTGGCGTGAGCGCAGCAAGAATCTCGGGGGCGTGATGACGATCGGCGATGAGATCTTCGCGCCGACGAAGCATGAGGCCGCCGTGGAGCGGAACACGCAGACAACCCTGCCCGCTCCTGCGCCGCTCGCCGGGGACGGCGACAAGGGCATCTATGGCGGCAGGATCGTCATCGACACCACGAGGGACGAGAAATAGCCGCGGCGTGGTCCCCGGATGGCGACAACCTCGTCATCGAGGGGGACAACCTCGAGGCGGTGAGCGATTTCCCGGATGGGGCGTTCACACTCGTCTACCTCGACCCGCCGTTCAACACCGGGCGCAGTCAGGCCCGCCAGTCCACCACGAGCGTGCGCAGCGCCGGCGGGACCGTCACCGGGTTCCAGGGTCAGCGCTACGAGCGTATCCGCGGCGACCTCATGAGCTACGACGACGTGTTCGAGAACTACTGGACCTTCCTGGAGCCGAGACTCGCGGAAGCCTGGCGTCTCCTGGCGGAGGATGGGACCCTCTACCTGCACCTCGACTACCGGGAAGCCCACTACGCGAAGGTCCTGCTCGACGCGCTGTTCGGCCGCGAATGCTTCCTGAACGAGATCATCTGGGCGTACGACTACGGCGCCAAGTCGAAGAGCCGCTGGCCGACGAAGCACGACACGATCCTGGTCTATGTGAAGAGTCCGCAGCGGTACTACTTCAACTCGGAGGAGGTCGACCGCGAGCCCTACATGGCACCCGGGTTGGTCACGCCCGAGAAGGTGGCGCGTGGCAAGCTTCCGACGGATGTCTGGTGGCACACGATCGTGTCGCCGACCGGCAGGGAGAAGACCGGCTACCCGACCCAGAAGCCGGAGGGCATCCTGAGGCGCATCGTCCAGGCGTCCAGCCGCGAAGGCGACTGGGTGCTCGACTTCTTCGCAGGGAGCGGGACGACCGGTGCCGTCGCCGGCTCTCTCGGCCGCCGCTTCGTGCTCGTCGACGAGAGCACGGTCGCGGTGTCCGTCATTCGCAAGCGCTTGACGAAGGCGGGCGTCCCGGCCACCTTCGTGAGGGGTCAGTAACTGCTCCTCCCATCGATCGCGAAGGACAGTTACTGACCCCTCGCGAAGACGCGCGCGTGCGCTGATGCGATCAGACGCTCGAGCGCTGGCGCGGGGTCGCTCCCTGAGGTGCGAGCGCAGGCGCGAGGCCGCTCCCTGAGGTGCGAGCGCTGGCGCGGGGTCGCTCCCTGAGGTGCGAGCGTAGCGAGCCTCGAAGGGAGCAAGGACAGTCACTTGGGCCCCCTTCGAGACAGTCGCTGGCGCTCCTTCCTCAGGGAGCGGATTGCCGCACGCTCGCACCCTTCGAGGCGCGCTGAGCGCGCTCCTCGGGGCACGCCTCAGGGAGCGGGCGAGTCAGACGCTCGAGCGCTCGATGAGGTGCGTCGGCATGATCGTCAGCTTCTCGACGTGCTCGCCGTTGATGAGGCGAACCAGCACCTCGGCCATCCTCGCGCCCTGTTGCGTCGAGGGCTGGTCGACGGTGGTGAGCGGCGGATTCGCGTTCTTGGCGTAGTAGTCGTTGTCGATCGTCGTGATCCCCAGATCCCCAGGAACGGAGAGCCCGTGCTCGCGGAGGACCCCCAGAGCCCCGGAGGCCATCTGGGCGCTCGCCGCGAACAGGCCGTCGAAGGGCAGCCCGGCCTCCAGGATGCGCTGCATGGCCGAAGCACCGCCGCTCGGCGTGAAGTCTGCCGCCTCGAACAGCCGCGGCTCGAGGCCGGCGCGTGTGAGTGCGCGCCGCCAGCCCTCGAGCCGATCGAGACCGGCCGCCATGTCCTGCGGGCCGGCGATCGTGGCGATGCGCGTCTTACCGTGGTCGATCAGGTACTGCACCGCCGTTTCGGCGGCGGCAACGTTGTCGACATCCACGACGTAGCTCGGCGCGCCCTCGGACATCGGCCGCCCGCCGAACACCATGGGAAGGGATCGCCCGAGTTCGACGTACGAGCGGTCGTCGCTGTGGTGCGACAGCAGCAGGGCCCCGTCCACGTTGCCGCCCTGCAGGTAGCGCCGGGTCTTCTCGGAGTCCGTCTCAGAAGCGATGAGCAGGGTGAGCGTGTACTCGGTCTTCGAGAGGTACATCGCGACCCCCTGGATGACGGAGGCGAAGTACGGGTCGGCGAAGAACTTGGCGGTGTTCTCCGGGATGACGAGGGCTATCGAATGGGTCTTGCGGCTCGCGAGGGTGCGCGCAGCCCGGTTCGGAACGTAACCGAGCGTCGCGATCGCCGCGGTGACCGACTCGATGACCTCGGGCGTGACCTTCGGGGAGGAGTTGACGACACGCGACACCGTCGAGCGGGAGACTCCGGCGAGGGCGGCGACCATCTCGAGGGTCGGTGCTGACCGAGTCGGCGGCGTTGTTGTCATGTCCTGCGAAATTCTAGTCAGTCGAGGATCACAGCGCCCGGCGGGAGATGGTGTCGCGGTACTCGAGGGCACTGCGCTTTGGTGTCCTCTCCTGCGTCTGGTAGTCGACCCGTACCAGGCCGAATCGCTTGTCATAGCCCCAGGCCCACTCGAAGTTGTCGAGCAGGGACCAGTAGAAATAGCCGTCGACGGGGATGCCGTCATCGATCGCGTCGAGGATCGCCGACAGGTGCAGGCGCACGAATTCGGAGCGGTCGGCATCGTCTACGGCGCCATCCGGTGCCACTTCGTCGTCGTAGGCCGCGCCGTTCTCCGTTACCGAGATCGAGACGCCCGCCGGCTTCGTGTATTCGTCGTGGATCCGGCGCAACAGCCGGGTGAGGCCCTCGGGCTGGACTTCCCAGCCCATTGCTGTGCGGGGTAGTCCGCTCGAATGCCAGTGCACCGCGTCGGCGGCGGGGAACGGGGAACGCTTCGGGCGTTCGGATGGCGCAGCGGTCGTCATCTCGGTGCCCGACGGATGCGCGCTCACGTAGTCGCCGTGGTAGTAGTTGATGCCGAGCGCGTCGATCGGACTCGAGATGATCCCCAGGTCGCCGGCTTTCACGACGGACTCCAGTCCGAGCCCGTCGAGGTCGCGCACGACGTCAGCCGGGTACTCCCCCCGGAAGATCGGGTCGAGGAAGAACCGGTTGAACTGACCGTCGATGCGCCTGGCCGCATCCAGGTCGGCGGCATCGTGCGGGTCGACCGGGTCGGCGACCGTGAGGTTGAGGGTGATGCCGAGCTGGAGCGACTCGTCGCGAGAGCGGAGCTCACGGGTGGCGAGGCCGTGCGCGAGCAGGAGGTGGTGGCCCGCCGCGACTCCGGCTCGTGGATCCTGCCTGCCCGGCGCGTGCTCGCCGCCGATGTAGCTCAGGAATGCCGCGCACCATGGCTCGTTGAGCGAGGTCCACGCGGTGACCCGGTCGCCGAGCACGTCGTGGACGGAGCCGGCGTAGTCCGCGAAGCGAAAGGCGGTGTCCCGGTTGGCCCAGCCGCCCGCGTTCTCGAGAGCCTGCGGCAGATCCCAGTGGTAGAGCGTGAGCCAGGGCTTGATGTCGTGCTCGAGGAGTTCGTCGACGAGCCGCGAATAGAAGTCGAGGCCCTTCGCATTGACCGGGCCGCCATCCGGCCGGATCCGCGCCCAGGAGGTCGAGAACCGGTAGGTCTGCACGCCGAGGTCTGCCATGAGCGCGACATCGGACGCGTAGCGGTGATAGTGGTCGCAGGCCACGTCGCCGTTGTCGCCGTTCACCACGGCACCGGGGACGCGGCAGAACGCGTCCCAGATGGAGTCGGTGCGTCCGTCCTCGTGGGCTGCGCCCTCGATCTGGTACGCCGCTGTGGCCACCCCGAAGAGGAATTCCTCCGGGAAGGCGCGCAGCGTCGTTCCGACCGCCTGGGCTCTGATCACTTCGCTCAACCTTTCACTGCTCCCTGCATGATTCCCGCGATGAGTTGTCTGCCCGCCGCAACGAAGAGTATCAAGAGCGGGATCGTGGCCAGGACCGCTCCCGCCAGCACGACCGTGTAGTCGACGTAGCGCGCCGACTGCAGCTGGCTGAGCGCGACCTGCAAGGTCGGGTTCTGAGGGACAACGAGGAGCGGCCACAGGTAGTCCGTCCAGGCGGTCATGAAGGTGAACAGTCCGAGAATCGCCATCGCGGGGCGCGCCGCGGGAACGGCGACGTGCCAGAAGGTGCCGATCATGCTCGCGCCGTCCACCCGCGCAGCCTCGATGAGCTCGTCGGGGATCACGTCGACCAGGTACTGCCTCATGAAGAAGACGCCGAAGGCCGTCACGAGTGTTGGAACGATGACGGCGCCGAGCGTGCCGGTCCATCCGAACTGCCTCATGAGGATGAACAGTGGGATGATGCCGAGCTGCGTCGGCACCGCGAGGGTCGCAACGACGAAGATCATGAACCCTTCGCGACCGCGGAAGCGGAGCTTCGCGAAGGCGAAGCCGGCGAGCGTCGAGAAGGTGACGACGGAGAGCGTGATGACCGTGGAGACGATCAGGCTGTTGCCGAGCGCGAGCCAGAACGGGACCGTGTTCAACACTTCGCCGACGTTGATCCAGAAGCGCCCTCCCGGCAGCAGCGGCGGCCAGTTGCTCGTGAGCGCCGTCCGGTCGCTGCTGCCGACGACGAACGACCACCAGAGCGGATAGGCGCCCGCGACGAAGAACGCCGTCAGCAGGCCGTAACTCAGAAATCCCGGTCGTCCGGCCAAGCTGCCGCGGTGGCGGCGGCCCGCTGATCGCGAGAGCGAAGTCGTCATCGCCTGGCCTCCTCGTGCCGGGAGGCGGTGGGCGCCCGATCGGCTTGAGCGGCCAGGGCCTTCAGCTTCCTCCGGGTGCGACGCCGGGCAAGGCTCGTCTCGGCGGAGGCGATCCTGCGGGAGAGCAGGAAGTTCAGGACGCCGATCAGCACGATGATGAGGAACAGAAGCCAGGCGATGGCGGACGCCTTGCCGAAGTTCCCGCGATTGAACGCCATGTCCCACAGGTACAGAACCGTGGTCTGGTACTGGCGGAACACGCCGCCGGGGGTCGAGCGGCTGGCGTCGAAGAGCTTGGGCTCCGTGAAGATCTGCAGGCCGCCGATCGTCGCCGTGATGATGACGAAGATGAACGTCGGGCGGATGCTGGGGATCGTGATCGAGAAGAACCGCCGCGCCGGGCCGGCGCCGTCCAGGCTCGCGGATTCGTGGATGTCGCGGGGAACCGCCTGCATCGCGGCGAGCAGGATGAGGGCGTTGTACCCGGTCCAGCGCCAGTTGACCATGGAGGCGATAGCGAGGTGGCCGGGGAGCGTGTCGGTCTTCCACAGCACGGGGTCGAGGCCGAGCCCCTGGAGCATGTTGTTGATGAGGCCGTACTTCTCGCCGAACAGGTTGCTGAAGATGAGCGCGACGGCGACCGGGGTGACGACGTAAGGCAGGATGATGCTCATCCGCCAGAAGGTCTTCGCGCGCAGATTCTGGTCCAGCACTGCGGCGATGACGAGCGCGGCGATGAGCTGCGGGATCGCGGAGAGCAGGAAGATGCTGAAGGTGTTGACGATCGAGTTCCAGAAGAACGGATCGGCGAACTCCGCGGTGAAGTTGTCGATGCCGATCCACGCGCCCGGCCCCTGCAGGAGGTCCCACTTGTTGAGCGAGACGACGAAGGTGTAGGCGAGGGGGAACAGTCCGACGAGGCCGAACAGGATGAAGAACGGTGCGATGTAAAGGTAGGGCGAGTACCGGACATCCCACCGGCTGAGCCGATGACGGAGTGCGAGACGCCGATCGTTGTCGGCGGCGCTTCGCGCACTGAGCGATGACATGAGTGCTCTCCTGGCTGGGGAAGGGCCCTCCGGAGTGCGACCTCCGGAGGGCCCTGTCTTGGTGCGGACTACTTGTTGACGACGAGCTGGTTCAGCAGCGTGATCGCGTCTGCCCACGCCTTGTCGCCGGGAGTGCCGGAGTCGATCTCCTTGATCGACGGTCCGAACACCTGCTCCTGGATGACGGAGTCATCCGGGCCCTTGAACTGCGCGACGACGCCCTGGGCGCGGGCGCCGAGGATCTTCCCGACCGGCGCCCCGTTGAAGAACTTCGTCAGGTCGCTGTCGCCGGTCACACCGGAGTCGGTCTGGGCCGCCGCGACGCTCGGGAAGGTGCCCGCCGCCTGGAATGCCGCGACTTCCTGCGGGACGTCGGTCAGCCAGGCTGCGAGCTCTGCCGCCGCCTTCTGGTGCTTCGAGGTGGTCGGGACGGTCAGGAACGATCCGCCCCAGTTGGCTGCTCCGCCGGGGAACACGTCGGCGAAGTCCCAACCGGCGGTGGAGTCGCCGCCCGCGGCCTCGACCTGACCCTTGACGACACCGAGCATCCAGCCCGGGCAGACGAAGGTCGCGAACGAGCCGTCGACGAAGGCCTTGCCTCCGCCCCAGTCCCACTGCGACTGGTTCGACGACAGGCCGCTCGCTGCGCCGTCGGCGAGCTGCGCCCACAGCCCCTTGAGCGTCGCGTTCTTCTCGACGTTGAGGTCGCCGGATTTCGTGTAGTACCCCTCGGACTGCTGGTTCACCATGGCGTTCCAGACGAATCCGCTCTGGTCGTACCAGGCCTTGCCCGTCGCCGCGTGGTACTGCTTGCCGACCTCGAAGAACTTCTCCCAGGTGGCATTGGTCCCACCGAGCAGTTCCGCAACGCCGTCACGGTCGCTCGGCAGTCCTGCGGCTTTCAGGAGCGCTCCGTTGTAGCAGAGACCCTCCGGTCCGATGTCGGTTCCGTACCCGATGATGCGGCCATCCGGGTCGGTCGCCTGTCCGACCTTCCACGGAACCCATCGATCCTTGATGTCCCCTGCGCCGAAGTCCCGCAGGTCGACGAAGGAGTCGGAGACCCCCATGACCTGTCCCAGCCAGCCTTCTTCGACCGCCTGGATGTCGGGCAGTCCGTTGCCGGCGGCTTGCTTGGTCTTCCAGTCGGTGAGGGCGTTGCCACCGGTGTCGATGTTGGTCGCCTTGATCGTGACGTTCGGGTGGTCCTTCTCGTACTGGGCGTACAGCCCATCGAGACCCATGGTGCCGAATGTCGTGATCGTCAGCGTGATGGGCCCGCCACCGTCGGTGGTTCCGGGGGATGGCGAACATCCCGTCGCGACCATGGCGAACGCCGCAGCCGCGGCGACCGCGGCAGTGGCTCTGGTGCGTCGTGAGAGTTTCACGGTCACTCCTTTGTGTGCGTGGATTGTGTGCGTGGATAGGGTGGCGGTTGCGTGAGAGCGCTCCCATCTGACGGCGTGGGAGCGCTCCCACGCAACCGCGCCAACCGTACCCACCGTTCGCGGCCGCTGTCAACCGAAAATCGGAAATTGCCGCCAATGCGGCGTAGTCCCGGGTCGGATCGGCCGCGGTGGGCTCACCCGAAAGCTATGATCGTCACCATGCCATCCGCGAGATCCCGCAGCATTCTGGCGGCCCTGGTGGCGGCATCCATTGTGGCGGCACTCTCCGCCTGTGCTCCCGATCGTGAGCAGCCGGCACCTGCGCCAACGACTTCGCAGGTCCCGGTCGTCCCGGCGCCGACGCCGAAGGTGAAGTCGTTCTTCGACACGAAGCTGCACTCGATCGACGACCCGCTGAGCATCTGGGTCGTGAACGACAAGATCCGCCCGCTCAACCCGATCGACTATGTGCCGCCGGACCTTGTGACGCCGAACGTTCACTACATTTCGAGCCCGCTCATGCGGAAGGAGGCTGCCGCCGCGCTCGAGAAGATGTTCGCGGCGTCCGTCTCCGAGGGGGCGGGTGAGATGCAGATCCAGAACGCCTACCGTTCGTTCGCCGTGCAGACCAGCGTGCACAACCGCCTCGTCGCCCAGCTCGGCAAGGAGAAGGCGCAGGCTCAGAGCGCGCGACCCGGGTACAGCGAGCATCAGACCGGCCTGACGGCGGATGTCGTCGGACTGCCTGCGGTGTGTTCGATCCAGACCTGCTTCGGAACAACCCCGCAGGGTGCCTGGCTCGCGAAGAACTCCTGGCGGTTCGGGTTCGTGATCCGCTACCCGGAAGGCAAGACGCCGATCACCGGCTACATCTACGAGCCGTGGCACGTGCGTTACGTCGGTACGGCGCTCTCGACCGAGATGCACGACACCGGTATCGAGACGCTCGAGGAGTTCTTCGGGCTGCCCGCCGCGCCGAACTACCTCGACTGAGCTCCGGGGCCTCCCTTCCCGCCAGGCCGGATGCTGGGTCAGCCGGCGAGCGCGCGGTCCACGATCTCCTTCGCCTCTGCCTGGACGCGCGCGAGATGCTCCGGGCCGCGGAAGGACTCCGCGTAGATCTTGTAGACGTCCTCGGTGCCGCTCGGCCGCGCCGCGAACCATGCGCTGTCCGTCATGACCTTCACTCCGCCGATCGCCGCGCCGTTGCCGGGCGCCTCGCTGAGTCTGGCCGTGATGGGCTCGCCCGCGAGTTCGCTCGCCGTGATGGCGTCGCCGGTGAGCCTGCCGAGGGCGGCTTTCTGCGCCTTCGTCGCCACGGCATCCGTTCTCTCGTAGGCGGGGTCGCCGAACTCGAGGGTGAGCTCCGCGTACAGCTGCGACGGCGTCTTGCCGGTGACCGCCCTGATCTCGCTCGCGAGAAGGGCGAGCAGGATGCCGTCCTTGTCGGTCGTCCAGGCCGTGCCGTCCATCCTCAGGAAGCTCGCCCCGGCGCTCTCCTCCCCGCCGAACGCCACTGAGCCGTCCACGAGTCCGGGAACGAACCACTTGAAGCCGACCGGAACCTCCCACAGGCGGCGCCCCAGCCGGGCGGCGACGCGATCGATCATGGAACTGGAGACGAGCGTCTTGCCGATCGCGGCATCCCGGCGCCAGTTCGGCCGATGCGTGTACAGGTACCGGATGGCCACGGCCAGGTAGTGATTGGGGTTCATGAGTCCGCCATCCGGTGTGACGATGCCGTGACGGTCGGCGTCGGCGTCGTTGCCGGTCAGGATGTCGAAGTCGCGCCGGTGCTCGAGCACGGAGGCCATCGCGGAGGCCGAGGACGGGTCCATGCGGATCTTCCCGTCCCAATCCAGAGTCATGAACGCCCACTGCGGGTCGACCGTCGGGTTCACGACCGTGAGGTCGAGGTGGTAGCGCTCTGCGATCGCGGTCCAGTAGTTCACGCTCGCGCCGCCGAGCGGGTCGGCTCCGATGCGGATGCCGGACTTCCTGATCGCCTCGACGTCGATCACGTTCTCGAGATCGTCGACGTAGCCGCCCCGGAAGTCGTAGGTCGCCACGGCGGAGGGTTCCGCGAGCCTCACGTCGCGGTTGCCGTCCGCAATGAGCTCGTTGGCCCGGTTCGCGATCCAGCCGGTCGCATCGCTGTCCGCAGGTCCGCCGTGCGGTGGGTTGTACTTGAAGCCGCCGTCGCGCGGAGGATTGTGGCTCGGGGTGATGACGATGCCGTCGGCCACATCACGCGGGGACCGACCGGGACGGTCGTCGGCGCTGGCGTCGCGGCGAAGGCCAGAAATGGCCTTCGCCCGATGCTCCAGCGCGGCGTTGTGCTTCACGATCGCATGCGAGAGCGCCGGTGTCGGAACATAGTCGCCGAACGCGTCGACGCGAACGTCGACCTTGTTGCCGACGAGAACTTCGAGCGCCGTCGTCTGCGCCGGCTGGCTGAGGGCGTGCGTGTCGCTGCCGATGAACAGCGGCCCGGTGATGCCCTGCCCCGCCCGGTACTCGACGATCGCCTGCGTGATGGCCGCGATGTGAGTCTCGTTGAACGCGGTGTCGAGCGAGGACCCGCGGTGCCCGGAGGTCCCGAAGGACACCCTCTGAGCCGGAATGGAGACATCCGGCTTTCGCCGATGGTAGGCGTCGATGAGTTCCCCGACATCGATGAGGTCCGATTCCCGGGCCGGCGTTCCCGCGCGCTCGTTCATCGCTCCATCCTCCCACCCGGACTTGTGCCCGAATGAAGGCATTTCCGGATTAGCGGCACGCGGAACCGGGCGACCCGCATGGTGATGACCGCAAATGCCTTCATTTGGGTCGTGCCCTAAAGTTGGTGCATGCCTGACACCGACCCGGATGAGACCTACAGCTACCTAGGGCCGGCCGGCACGTTCACCGAAGCGGCGCTCGCACAGGTCCCCGCCGCGGCGGGCAAGACCTGGCGTTCGGTCAACAACGTCGGCGAGGCGCTCGACGACGTCGTGAGCGGCCGCAGCATCGCGGCGATGATCGCGATCGAGAACTCGGTCGAGGGCGGCGTGAGCGCGACACAGGATGCCCTCGCCACGATCCAGAACCTCCGGATCATCGGTGAGTACCTGGTTCCGGTGAACTTCGTGCTGGTGGCCAGGAGGGGTACGGTTCTGGCCGATGTGAGGGTCATCAACGCCCATCCGGTCGCCTACGCCCAGTGCCATCGCTGGCTGGATGAGAATCTGCCGAGCCACGGGCACATCCCGTCGTCGTCGAATGTCGCGGCCGCCGCGAGTCTCTTCGAGCCCTCCGGCGCAGGCAACGGGGTCGCGGATGCCGCGATCGCCCCGCCCGGGATCACCGCCCACCACGACCTCGACGTCCTGGCTACGAACATCGGCGACAACCCGAACGCCGTGACGCGCTTCGTGCTCGTGAGCCGGACCGTCGGCACTCCGCCGGCGACGGGCGCTGACAAGACGAGTATCATCGCGGAACTCCCCTCCGACGCTCCCGGCGCGCTGCTCGAGATGCTCGAGCAGTTCGCCACCCGCGGCGTGAATCTGAGTCTCATCGAGTCGCGGCCGATCGGGGACACCCTCGGCCGGTACCGCTTCGTGATCGACCTCGACGGGCACATCCTCGACGAACGGGTCGCGGATGCTCTGCTCGGCCTCAAGCGCTTCAGCCCGAAGGTCATCTTCCTCGGCTCCTATCCGCGGGCGGACCGTGTGCGCACCGAGGTCACGCAGCGCTATGGCAACGAGGTGTTCGTCGAGGCGCGGGACTGGCTGCGCGGACTGATCGCGGGTGAGCCGGACCGTGGCTGAGAAGTTCGACCCCCGATTCGACCCGGCCTTCCAGCCGGGATTCGATCCGCGCAGGGATGCAGTACCATCCGTTCCGCGTACCGAAGCGGCGAAGGGCGCCGAGCCGGTCGCCGAACCGCCCGCAGTGACCGGGCCGGCAACCCCGACGGATGATGCGGAGGGTCCCGCAGTCGAGCCGAATCCCTTCGAGCGGACACTGTGGATCGTTGCGGCGGCGCTCGTGATCGGCGGCATCGCCGTCACGTTCTGGTCGAACAGCACCAACTACTACGCCTCGGGATCGGAGTGGACCTGGCAACAGGTGCTTCAGCAGTCCTCCTGGGCGCTCTCGACCCCGATGATCACGGTCGGACTCGGCACCGGCGTCGCCCTGCTCTTCCGTCGCGCCGCCCAGTGGAGGCCGGAGGAGTGAGAAGGCACAACCCCTGGATACGAGCCCTGTGGGCGATCGGCGTTGTGCTCGTCCTGGCCGCCGTCTGCGGGAGGATCTGGTTGTCCTCGTTCTACTTCCCTCCGCTCTCGGTATTGCCGAACGGCCCGATACTCTCCTTCTTCATGCAACTCACCGACATGATGGTGCTGCCCGGGCTCCTCGTCGGCTTCGCGACGATCGCCGGGTTGCTGTTCCTGCACGCGAGGAATCGCGCGCGGCGGTTAGCCGGGCGACGCTAGGGCAGTTCGTCCCGGAGCACTTTCGCTATGCCGGCACCTTCACGGTGAGCGCCCCGGCATCCGCCCAGCAGCTCACCGCCTTGACCGTCCCGAACTCGTCGCCGTCGAGCTGGAACTCCTGCGGCGCGTCCATCGCGATCCCCAGGCGCGATCCGCGGAAGTAGCTGACGTCCTTCACGTCGGCCGTGAGGTCGATGATCCTGCGTCCGACCGCGCTCTTGCGCAGCACACCGTTCTCCCAGGCGATCTTGTTCCACACCCGCAGCCAGCCGAACCGGCCACGTGGCTTGAGTGCGGCGATGTCGAGGATGCCGTCATCCGGTTCCGCGTCGGGGATGAGCAGGATGCCGCCAGGAAGCGCTCCGCAGTTGCCGATGATCATGGTGTGCACCGTGAGCGGCTTCTCCGGCTGACCCTCGAGGCTGTACCGCAGGCGCACCGGTTCAAGTTCGGGCAGCGCCCTCATCCCCGCGTCGACATAGGCGAGCCAGCCGACCGCCTTCTTGAGCTTCGAGTTCGTCAGGGCGATCATCTTCGCGTCGAGCCCGAGCCCGGCCATGACGAGGAACACGTGACTCTCGGTCGACTCGTCCGGGCGCGTGATCTCGGCGATCCCGAGGTCGATCGCGCGGTCGGTGCCGGCGAACGCGGTCGCGACGGATACCTCGAGGTTGCTGACGCTCAGGTCGAGGTTGCGCGCGAGCAGGTTCCCGGTCCCCGAGGGCAGCAGCGCGATGGGTACCGAGCTCCCGCGCAGCGCCTCGGCGACCGCGCGGACCGTGCCGTCTCCTCCGGCGGCGAGCACGACACCGGCGCCCCTGCCGAGCGCCACCTTCGTGACGCCCTGGCCGGCATCCCGCTCGCTCGTCGCGTACCAGCGGGTCTGGCTCCAGCCGGCATTCGTCTCGGCGGCCTCGACGGCGCGGCGCAGCTTGCGCAGGTCGACCTTGATCGGGTTGTACACGACGGCCGCGTGACGCTTGTGCTCGCCTGACCTTGCTGCCACGAGACCAACGGTACGTCATTGCGGCGTTCAATAGACTAGAGAGGTGATCGACCCCCAATTGTTGCGCGAGAATCCGGATGCCGTGAGGCGGTCTCAGGAGGCCCGTGGCGACTCCATCGAGCTGGTCGACGAGGCGCTCGAGGTCGATACGCAGCGGCGCGCGGCCATCGCGGAGTTCGAGTCGCTCCGGGCCGAGCAGAACGCGTTCGGCAAGACGGTGGCCTCCGCGGCGAAGGACGAGAAGAAGGTGCTCGTCGCACAGGCCCAGGAGCTCGCCGCCCGGGTGAAGTCCGCGAGCCAGCGGGTGACGGATGCCGAGGCCGACTTCTCCCGCGTCGTCGGCGCGATCGCGAACCCCATTGTCGACGGTGTCCCCTCCGGCGGCGAGGAGAACTTCAGAACGCTGCGCGAGGTCGGCGAGAGGGCGAGCTTCGACTTCGAGCCGCGCGATCACGTCGAGCTCGGCGAGAGGTTGAAGGCGATCGACGTGGCCCGCGGCGCGAAGGTGTCCGGCAGCCGGTTCTACTTCCTCACCGGCATCGGCGCAAGGCTCGAGATCGCGCTCATGAATATGGCCCTCGACAAGGCGCTCGCGGAGGGCTTCACGCCGCTCATCACCCCGACTCTGGTTCGTCCGGAGATCATGAGGGGCACCGGGTTCCTTGGCGAGCACGCCGACGAGGTGTACTACCTCCCGGCCGACGATCTGTACCTGACCGGGACGAGCGAGGTCGCTCTCGCCGGCTTCCACGCCGACGAGATCCTGGACCTGGAAGGCGGCCCGCTCCGCTACGCGGGCTGGTCGACCTGCTACCGGCGCGAGGCAGGCTCGGCCGGCAAGGACAATCGCGGCATCCTGCGGGTGCACCAGTTCAACAAGCTCGAGATGTTCAGCTACGTGCTGCCGGAGGATGCGGAGGGCGAGCACGACCGGCTGCTCGGCTTCCAGGAGCAGATGCTGCAGGCCTGCGAGCTCAGCTACCGCGTGATCGATGTCGCGGCAGGGGACCTCGGTTCGAGCGCAGCGCGCAAGTTCGACATCGAGGCCTGGGTTCCCACACAGGGCACCTACCGCGAGCTCACGAGCACGAGCAACTGCACGACCTATCAGGCGCGCAGGCTCGACATCCGGTACCGCACGGAGTCCGGCAAGACCGCACCGGTCGCCACCCTGAACGGGACTCTCGCGACGACCCGCTGGCTCGTGGCGATCCTCGAGACCCACCAACGGGCTGATGGATCGGTGCGGGTTCCCGAGGCGCTTCGGCCGTATCTCGGCGGACTCGAGATCATGGAGCCGGTGGCGTGAGCGCGTTTGAGGGTTCCGAGCAGCGGGACGCTGCTCGGCGCTGGCACGGCTTCGCCTGCGGCGACGACCAGAAATGGTCGTCGCTTTCAGCTCCAGCGCGCTGGCTCGTCGCGCTCGACATCGACGGCACTGTCATCCACGAGGATGAGACCCTCACTCAGGAGGTCGTCGACGCTGTCCGCCGCGTGCGAGACGCCGGGCACGCCGTGACGCTCGCGACCGGGCGATCCTGGGAGATGACCCATCCCATCCTGGAGGCGCTCGGCCTGGAGCCGGAGTACGTCGTGTGCGCGAACGGTGCGATCACCATGAAGCGCGATGCCGAGGCAGTGGGCGGTTACCGCCGCGATCTCGTGGAGACCTTCGACCCGAGCGGGGTGCTCGACCGCTTGCGTCCTGGCCTCCCCGACGGGCGGTTCCTGGTCGAGGATGCCACCGGCCACCGGTACTACACAGAGGGCATGCAGGAGTGGAACCTCGACAACGCGACCATGGTGGCATTCGAGGAGCTCGCGGACCGGCCGGTCACCCGCGTTGTCGTGGTCTCCCCTGACCACGAACCGGCCGAGTTCGTCGCGCTCGTTGAAGCACTCGGACTGCACCAGGTCAGCTATTCGATCGGCTGGACGTCGTGGCTCGATATTGCTCCAGACGGCGTCAACAAGGGCACCGCCCTTGAGCGGGTGCGCGGAATCCTCGACATCCCGCGGGAGCGCGTGTTCGTTGCCGGGGACGGCCGCAACGACATCGAGATGTTCGAGTGGGCCGCCCAGGGCGGGCGCGCGATAGCGATGGGCCAGGCGCCCCAGGAGGTGCAGGCTGTGGCAACCGAGGTGACCGGCGAGGTCACTGCCGATGGACTCGTTGCCGCGCTCGCTGCGGTGTTCGAACCCGGTGCGTTGCGCCCATAGGCCTCCCCAGCGTCACATCGCGCCCGGCGGGGCGAGACAGAGGAATCGTCGAGGTGTCGTGTCGTTGACAAGCCACCTCCAGCGAGCATCCGTTAGAATCGGCCCTTGGGCGATGGCCCGGGAGGGCTGTCCGAGCGGCCGATGGAGCCAGTCTTGAAAACTGGTGGGCAGAAATGTCTCGTGGGTTCGAATCCCACGCCCTCCGCAGGTGGCTGACGTTCGCATTGGGGAGGATTATCGATGAGCGATCCGCGACCGCGGGGAAGGCGGGCCAGCGGCCCGCGTGCCTTCGCGCGTCATGGGCGGCTGCGGCGCAGCAACCCATGGCTCGCCGCGGTGAAATATGTCGCCGCCGCCATGGCCGTCGTTCTCGTCAGCGGAGCATCCGTTGCAGGCTATGCGGTGTGGAACCTCGAGAGCGGTATCAAGACGGTGGCCATCGTCGGCGAGACCGAGGGTCCGCCGCCCGCGCTCGGCGCCTATGACGGCGGGTTCAACATTCTTCTCGTCGGCAGCGACCGGTGCGAGGACCCCAAGGGCTGCAAGGATCGCCAGGCCAACCTCAACGACGTGACCATTCTCCTGCACGTGTCCCAGGACCAGACCAACGCGGTCGCCGTGAGCTTCCCGCGCGACCTGGTCGTGCCCATTCCTTCCTGCCCGAACCCGAAGGGCGGGAGCTACCACGCGATGTCGGCCCAGCCGATCAACGTGACGCTCTTCTACGGCGGACTTCCGTGCACGGTGCTGACGGTGTCCGCTCTGACCGGCCTCGACATCCAGTTCGCCGCAGAGGTGAGCTTCAGCGGGGTCGCCAGGATCTCCACCGCGATCGGCGGAGTCAGGGTGTGCGTGAACGGTCCGGTCATCGACCACTACAGCGGGCTCACGCTTCCGAAGGCCGGCGAGTACACGCTGGAGGGGCAGAAGGCATTGGCGTTCCTGCGCACACGGCACGGCGTCGGGGACGGCAGCGACCTCGGCCGGATCAGCAACCAGCAGGTGTTCCTGTCATCACTCGTGCGCATGGTGAAGGACGGCGGGGTGCTCAACGACTTCGGCAAGCTTTACAACATCGCGACGGTGGCGAGCAAGAATCTGATCGTCTCGAACAGTCTCAAGAATGTGATGACGATGGTGTCCATGGCGCAGGTGCTCAAGAAGCTGCCGCTCCAGAACGTGATGTTCGTCCAGTACCCGGGCGTGACGGGCCAGCCGGGCGTCTATCTGGGGAAGGTGGCCCCCGTCACCTCGATGGCGAACGCCCTGTTCGACAAGATCAAGGCCGATCAGCCCTTCGCACTCGAGGTGGGAAACACCGGTCTCGGCTCGGTGAAGGACCCCAACGCACCGGCGCCGACCCCCGATCCTTCTGCGTCGCCGGCGGCTCCCGGCTCGCTCGAGGTGCTCCCTGGCATCAAGGGGCAGAGCGCGGCGGACTACACCTGCTCGAAGGCGAACAGCTGAGGCGGATCAGCGGCGGCTGCTGTCGCGACGGTGCCGGCTGACGACGGCGAGCATGGTGAGCGCCAGGCCGAGGCCGACGAGGCCGATCACGATGATGATGTACCCGATCGACTCCGGGCCGGTCTCAGCAAGAGTGAGGATGCCATCCGGCGCGGCCAGTGGAATGAGGTGGTCGGATCCCGGCATGAAGGGGCGCTTTCGGCATGTTCTCGCGCAACGCGGGTCAACCGGAAGATCGGGTACTCCAGGCTCAAGCGTCCTTTTCGAGGCTAACCTGTCCGCACAATGGGGGACAAGCTCGTCCCCCGCCCCACTACGGGGTACAACCGTCTCGAATCGGCCACCGCTCCTCGGCCCGCTATGATTGCTGTCGAGCTACTGGGAGACGTCGCATAGTTCGGCCTAGTGCACCACCCTGCTAAGGTGGAGTTCCCGTAAGGGAACCGAGGGTTCAAATCCCTCCGTCTCCGCCGTGTGATGTCCCGAGGCATCGTTGACACAGACCCTCTCCTTCTGGAGGGGGTTTTTGCCGCACCCCCCGCATTGGGTGTCTGGGTGCAGTTGTGCGCGGCACTACGCTTCGACCAGGCGCCTGTTACCCGAGCGCCATTCCTTTCGCCGACCGTAAGGTCGTCGGCCGACGTGGGGAACACCATGAAGCTCAGCTTGTCGTCGCGCCGCGCGCGTCTCACCACCTTTGCGATATCGACCGCAGCTCTCAGCGCTCTGCTCGGCTCACTGCTCGTCGCGATCCCGCAGGCGGCCGTCGCCGGCCCATCGACCGTCACCAGGACGTTCTCCTACACGGGAAGTGTCGACACCTTCACCGTGCCGGCAGGAATCTCGGCGCTGACGATCACGGTCACCGGCGGGGAGGGTGGCAACGGTGGCGCGGATGCCACTCCGGCGCCCG
>DATCXP010000229.1:0-19880 GCA_036565765.1 Terrimesophilobacter sp. | reverse complement strand
CACCGGCAGCCGCCCGACGCGCACGCGTGGCCGATCTCCTCACGCTGGTCGGCCTCTCCCCCGACATGATGACCCGCTTCCCGCACCAGTTCTCCGGTGGCCAGCGCCAACGGATCGGCATTGCGCGCGCGCTCACCCTCGACCCGGACGTGCTGGTCTGCGACGAGCCGGTGTCCGCGCTCGACGTCTCCGTTCAGGCGCAGGTCATCAATGTGCTCGGTGACATCCAACGCAGGCTGGGCGTCGCCATCCTGTTCATCGCACACGACCTCTCCGTCGTCCGCCACATCGCCGATCGGGTTGCCGTGATGTATCTGGGGCGTATCGCGGAGGTCGGCGAAACGACCGACATCTACGACACGCCGTCACACCCCTACACCCAGGCCCTGCTGTCGGCATCGCCCTCCCACAACCGCGCGGACAGAGGGAAACTCTCGCGGCGGCGGATTCTGGCTGGCGAGCCGCCTTCCCCCGTCAATCCACCTGCCGGATGCCGCTTCAACCCGAGATGCTGGATGGCCACGGATGAGTGCAGAACGCTCATACCTCCGCTTCGCCTGCTCGACCTCCCGGCAGCCGACAATCGCCTGGTCGCCTGCCATCACGCGGAGGAGGCTCTACAGGCGTCCGTGCCGATCCAGCGGTGATGGCGAACCGACTTCACGTTCTGGACAATATGCGCCAGTCTTGACCGATGGCCTCACCACGCGTTCTCATCGCAGGACTCGTCGTCGTCGTGGTCTGGGCGAGCTCGTATCCCGCCATCCGGGTCGCAGCGCCGGAACTCGGCGTCTTGGGGCTCACGTTCGTGCGCCTGGCGGTCGCGACGGTCGCACTCCTCCTGATCGCTCCGATCCTCAAGGTCCGGATGCCTGCAAGGCGCGACCTGCCCTTCATCCTCGGCTGCGGATTCTGCGGCATGGCCGGATACCAAGTCCTGCTGAACTGGGGTGAGCTCCAGGTCCCAGCAGGCACCGCGAGCATCATCGTGGCCGCCGCGCCGCTCGTGAGCGTCGCGATCGCGGCCGGCGTGTTCGGCGAGCGACTCACCTGGCTGAAGATCGCGGGCAGTGGTGTCGCGATCGCCGGGGTCGCAATGGTCACGCTCGCACGCTCTGGACTCTCGCTATCGACCGCCGTGTGGATCATCGTCGCCGCCATGGTCGTGCAAGGCGTCTATCATCCGCTCACGAAGCCACTGCTCACGAGGTACACCGGGCTCGAGGTCGCGACCTATGGAATGGTGGCCGGAGCGGTCATGGTGCTGCCGGCCCTGCCCTTCGTCTGGTCGGAGCTCCTGACGGCGAGCGCGCCGGCGTGGTGGTCGGCGGTATACCTCGGCCTGTTCCCCTCTGCGCTCGGCTTCGTGCTGTGGGGGTTCGCGGTCGCCCGGCTGCCGATGACCGCTTCGACCTCGCTGCTCTACCTCCTGCCGCCCGTCGCCGTGTTCATCGCATGGGTCTGGCTGGGCGAACTCCCGTTCGCCAGCGAGTTGCTCGGCGGCGGCGTCGTACTGCTCGGGGTGATCACGATCGGCATCGGGGACAGGATGCTGGGCAGGCTCCGCAGAGCCGGGTTGCCGGCAACCTGAGCGCATGCGGCCAGGCATGGGCGGCCCTCGCCAGAGCCAGCTTCGTGCCGGCGCACCGTCTCCACGACTCACCGGAGCGGGAGGCGCATCCTGACCTCATCGGTCCCGGGACGCATGGTGTCGCGCTGGCCGGTCGCGGTGAATCCGCACTTCTCGTAGAGTCGTTGCGCCCGGTCGTTCCCCTCGGCGACCCACAGGGCGACGGATGACGCCCCCGCGTCGCGCGCCCACCGGACGAGCTCGTCGATGAGCGCGGTCGCGACACCCGAGCTGCGATAAGCCGGGTCGACCCACATCGCGACGATCTCGCGGCCGCCATCCTCGTGAGGGTCCGGTTTGCCGGTCGCCGTTCCGACCGCGGCGTCGCCCTCCCAAGCGACGACTGTGCGGGCGCGTTCCAGTCGGGATCTCCAGGCATCCTCGTCGAAGCCGAGTTCGCGTTCGAGCGTCGAGCAGAAGGCATCCGGCGCATCGGCGAGTGCGCACAGGCGGATGTCGCGGCTCAGTCGCCACTCGTCCGGGCGCGCCTGGCGTATCTCCATTGATCCAGTGTGGCACTCGACCGTCTTAGTGGCCGGCATGGCGAGCGCGAATCATCAGCAACCTCATTGCGCGCCATCCGACAAGCAGTACCCCAAGTGCACCAGTGGCCACGAGGACGAACGGCAACTGCGCCGTCTGCCCGCTCACTACCCGCAAGGCCATGCCGCCGGCCACCGTGGCGATCCAGATGCCGATTCCGGTCCACACGGTGCGATACGGGTGTCGCCAGGCCCGCAGACCCAACCAGCCGAGGGCGAGCCCGGCCAGGAACGGCCAAGCGGTTCCGAACAGGCCGAGAACTCCCTCGTTGTGGCTGGCTCGACCGACCAACGCGAACACGAGCACCACGATCACATCGACTGCTGCCGCCACGACAACGGATCCCGCGTTCATCCGCTCTGTGCCCATGCGACCCAGCGTACGGGGCGGGACAACCGCGCGCCCCGCACAGAGCCTGGTTGCCGGGGGTGCCAGGACGCATCAGACTGGCAGTACCGAACATCCTCGACTGAGACGAGCACCGGATGACCGAACCAACAGAGGGCCGCGTCGCCGTCTACATCGACTTCGACAACATCGTGATCTCCCGGTACGACCAGAAGCACCGGCGCGGGCGCGGACAGACCGTCAACCTTCGCGACCTCACCGCCGAGTCCCTCGTGGCCGATCCCGCGCTGGCCGCACGACTGGCCGAGGCGCGCGTCGACCTCGGCGCAGTCCTCGACTTCGCGTCTTCCTTCGGCGCGATCGCGGTCAGCCGCGCCTACGCCGACTGGTCCATCGAGGTCAATGCCGGCTACCGGGATCAGCTCATGGATCGCGCCGTGGACCTCGTCCAGCTCTTTCCGGCCGTGAAGCCGGCGAAGAACGGCGCGGACATCCGCCTCGCCGTCGACGTGGTCGAGGACCTGTTCCGGCTGCCCGACCTGACCCACGTCGTGATCGTCGCCGGCGACTCGGACTACATCGCCCTCGCCCAGCGCTGCAAGCGTCTCGGGCGGTACGTCGTCGGCATCGGAGTCGCCGGATCGACCAGCAAGTTCCTGGCATCCGCCTGCGACGAGTTCGCCGACTACGATGCCCTCCCAGGGGTCACCGACGTGCAGGAGAACCTTGTGCCGGAGCCGACGGCCTCTCCCGCGACCACGGATGCCACCGCGCCCGAACCGCCCGCCGGAACACCGACGAAGCGGTCGGGCAGGGGCGCAGCAGCCAAGGCGGCGGCGGCATCAGGCACCGCGCCGGGAACCGCGGTGAAGCCGGCAGCCCAGCGGGCGGCGACCGATCTGCTCCGACGGGCGCTGCGGCTCGGGGAGGCCAAGGACGACGTGGACTGGATCACGAGCTCGGCCGTGAAGAACCAGATGCTGCGGATGGACCCCTCCTTCCAGGAGTCCGCGCTCGGGTACAAGACGTTCACGGAGTTCGTGAAGTCCCGCCAGAACCTGGTGGAGCTCAAGGAGGAGGGGCAGCTTCGGCTGATCCGGCTGAAGGTGTCTCAGGACGCGGGCAAGTAGCTCAGGGGCGTCTACCCGCCAGTCCACCCTTCGACGGCGATCTCAGAACCCGCCGCCGTGCAGGCGAGCGCGACATCAAGTCGTGCGGCACCCCACGCAGCGGAATCCGGGTCGAACGACGTGGAGGCGGAGCCAATCAGACGATCCGGCGCGATCGCCTTCAGGGCATTCACGGAATCCCCGAGTTTCGAGCCCGCCTCGGCCGGCACGCGGGCGAGCACCCGCGAGGCGAGCCGGATCGCACCGTCGTACTCCTGCCGGAAGGAACGCCCCTCGGCAAAGGAGACTCTCGCGTTGTGGAGGATCGTCATGACGTCGCCGAGTTGCGAGCAGGTCTCCTGGGCGGTGATCGGCGTCGCTGTGACGAGGGGCTCCGGAGCAGCGGTGCACCCTGCGAGGAGTAGCACAGTCGCGGTCGCCACGACGAGCCCAGCTATTCGAGTCATGCTCGCGATAATAGCCACGTCTTGCCTCACGCTCTCGGGTCGGAAAGCCGGGCGCCGCCGGGGCTTCGGATGCTGTTGCTCCAGCGAGAGCGCGCCAAGCACTGCGCGAGCGTGGGTCTGCAGCTCACAAAGATTTGGTCAGCGCTCGAATGCTCGTGGCATCACGGCGATACAAGGCCGCATGCTCCCTGAACTCGTCATTACCCGTCTCGGCCGCGCGGGCATCCGTGAACTGGGCAAGCTCCTCGAGACGAGCACCCATCGTGGCCAGCACCTCCTGCGGGTCGAAGCGCATGCCGTAGGCGGCGATCAGGGCATTGAGGCGCCCCAGCCGGTTGGACTCCGGCGGTGCGAACTCGCCGGCGTCGCCCACGAACGGAACCAGCCGGTAGGCAAGGTAGGCGAGGTCCCAGACGCGCGGTCCGGGGGATGCCGTATCGAAGTCGATCGCTCCGACGAGTTCACCATCGCGGAACACCAGGTTGTACGGCGCGAAGTCGTTGTGGCAGATGACCTCGGCCGGCTCATGCGCGACGACCTGCCAGATCGTATCCGGGAGCCGGAAGTCGGAGACCGCGTCGTGGATGCGCCGTAGGAGGCGGGCGCTGTCCTCGAGAATCGCCTCCGACCAGAGCCATCCGGGCAGCGGGTAGTTCGCTACCTCGCCGGGAATGAATGACAGGGACTCACACCCCAGCCCGTCGATACCGAGCGGCTCCGGTACGCCCGTGACGCCTCGCTCCCGGATGCGTCGAAGCAGCGCATGGATTGTAGGCGTCCAGGGACCCGCTGTTCGCCGCACGGTGCCACCGACACGGCTGACCCGGTTCGAGTTGCCGCCTGGAAGGATTTCTTCGTGCACCAGTAGAAGGTACCGTCACGCGGCGCAATCCTCTCCTCCACAACCCGCGCACAAAGAACTTATCCCAAGATTTGCTCGAACTCTTGTTCTAGCGATTTCTCGCATGGGAAAATAGATCCATGCCCACCACCGCAGATATGTTCGCCGCATCGCTGAATGCCGCGCTGTCTGCGAACGCGCAACTCGCTGCCCAGGCACCCGCTGCTCGCGGGCTCGGCGACACCGCGCTCATCGACGCGCAGCGGGCAATCGCCGATGCCAGACGCCATCTCGACGCGTGCGCGTCGGTGGTCGCGGGCGAGGTCGTCCGACGGTCGAGTCTCGAGGCGGGGCTGACCGGCCTCGCCCGCAAGGAGGGTTTCCGCACGCCGGAGGCCCTCATCCAGCACACCACCGGTGCCACGTCGCGGGATGCCGCAACCCTCGTGCGGGCGGGGACCATGATCAACGACGCAGTGGCGCTCGACGCGATCCTCGACAGTGAGCCGGATGCGGACGGGCACGATGTCCCTCTCGTCACCATGGTCGAGCCGTGGCTGGCCAGGGTTGGGCAGGCGATCGCCGCGGGCCGGCTCTCGATCGCGGCGGCCGAGTCGATCCGCAATGGATTGGGACGGCCAGGACCGGGAGTCGACGTCGACTCCCTCGAGCGGGTGGCCTGCGAACTGCTGAAGTCCGCCGGCGAGGTGAATCCGGATGAGCTGTTCCGAATCGCAAGGGAGGCGAGGGACGTCCTCGACGCGGAGGGTATCGCGGGACGAGAGCATGCCCGCAGGGCGAAGCGCTCGTTCCGGCGGTGGCGCAAGCCCGACGGGATGACCCGCTACGTCTGGGAACTCGATCCAGAAGGGGCGGCCATCGTCGACGACATCTACGACGCGATCACCTCGCCGCGACGCGGTGGCCCTCGCTTCGTCGACGAGGCGGAGAAGGCACGCGCCGAGGCGATTGCGAATGATCCGCGCACGACAGAGCAGCTCGCATCCGATGGCATGCTCGCGATGCTCAGGATCGCTGTCGACGCTGAGGCCGACCCGCGAGCAAGGAGCGTCATGGGCAGGGCCAGGCCCGCCGTTCGGGTGCTCGTAACCGCCTCCGATCTCGAAACACGCATCGGGGCCGGACGAATCGAAGCGCACGCGGACCCGGTCTCGATCGAGACCGTTGAGCGGTACCTGTGCGACTCAGGGCTCCAGGCGATCCTGTTCGACCAGAACGGCCAGGCCATCGACGTCGGTCGCGAACAACGACTCTTCACCAACCGGCAACGTCTCGCATTGTCCGCCAGGGACGGCGGATGCATGTGGCCCGGGTGCGACAGACCGCCGGCCTGGACGGAAGCCCATCACATCCAGCAGTGGAAGCGCGACAACGGGAAGACCGAGCTCTGCAACGGGATCCTGCTGTGCCGACATCACCACGTGCTGCTGCACGACTCTCACTGGGAGATCGAACTCCGTGCTAGCGAGTACTGGCTCATACCTCCCGAAGGAACCAGCCAGGTGCCACGACCGATGAGATCCAAGAGCGCAGCGCTGCAGGATCTGCAGCGCGAGCGGCAACGCGAGCAGCAACGCGGCCGACGCCACGATCCGCAACCTGAGCCGCATCGCGAAACGGGATGAGTCCCTCGGCTGACCCGCTGCTCACCTCGGTGCTCACTTCGGTGCCCACCCCGCTGCTCATCCCGCTGCTCGCCCCGCCCCACTGCTTGCCCGGCTGCTGACCTCGCTTCCCGAGTCACTCCCCAAGCCGCTGCCCGAGAATAGCCGCGCGCGGCAACGAGGCTACGACCCGTAGCATCTCCACCGCCCCACCGCTCATCCCGCTAACGGAGGCACAGAGCATAAGAACGCGCGGCAACGGGGGAACGACCCGAGCAGCTCCCCCGCCCCACCGCTTATCCCGCTACCCGAGGCACAGCGTCGCACGTCGCAACGCACCATGGCATCCTGACTTCTCCCTTGGACGCCACCCAGTGGCGACCTCAAGAGTGCCTCGCGAAACCCGACGAAGCACAGCTTCGTCGGCGCCAGCGTCGCGCGATTGCGATGCAATCGCCATAGCTCCAGCGCGCAGCGAGTGTCGGCCCGACCACGTAGTCTCGAAGAATGCCCTCGAATGTCCCAGCTACTGCTGTGTCCGAAACCCCGCCGGGCCTGTTCAGCCGAGGCTATCTGTGGATCACGATCGGATCCTGCGCCCTCGTCTTCCTCGGCGCGTTCGAGTCCCTGGCCGTCACGACCATCATGCCCGTCGTCAGCGACGATCTGGGCGGCGCGAGCCTCTACGCGCTCGCCTTCGCCGGTCCCCTCGCCACCGGCGTGATCGGAATGGTGGTGGCCGGCAATTGGTCCGACCGCAATGGCCCTGTGCTGCCCCTTTACACCTCGTCCATACTGTTCGCCATCGGCCTTCTCATCGCGGGGACAGCGACCACCATGCCGACACTCGTCGCCGGACGGCTTGTTCAGGGCCTGGGAACCGGTGCCGTGACGGTCGCACTCTATGTCGTCGTTGCGCGTGTGTACCCGGCCCGGCTGCATCCGTCGATCTTCGCCGGATTCGCCGCCGCCTGGGTCATCCCGTCCTTGATCGGCCCGTTCGCGGCCGGTGCCGTCACCGAGCTGTTCAGCTGGCACTGGGTGTTCCTCGGAGTCGTCGGCCTCGTCGCCATCGCGACCGCGATGGTCGCGCCCGCCCTGCGCGGACTGTCCGGGACCCCCGCACCCGCCGACAGATCACCGGATGACACCCCGCCCGATGACTCCAAGCCTGCAGACCCTGCTCCGGCGCCCTGGGCCCTCGGTCGCATCGGGTGGGCGATCGTTGCCGCAACAGCAGTCCTCGCCCTCACGCTTCTCTCGGAGGTCCAGAGCGTCGGCGGCCTGCTCGCCGCAACAGCCGCCATCCTGACCATCGTCGCGGTTCGCCCCCTGCTTCCCCGCGGAACGCTTCTCGCACGTCGCGGGCTGCCGAGCGTCATCCTGCTGCGTGGCCTCGCGGCATCCGCGTTCTTCGGTGCCGAGGTCTACCTGCCGTACCTGCTCATCGACCATTACCGCTTCTCGCCGACCCTCGCAGGCCTCGCCCTCACCCTCGGCGCACTCGCCTGGGCCGGCGCCTCCTGGGTTCAGGGACGCATGAGCCTCAGGCTCAGCCACCCCATGAGCACCACGATCGGCAGTTCCCTCGTGCTCGCCGCCATCGGGTCGGCATTCATCACCGCCCTCCTCACCCTCGACCCGATGGTCGCCATCGCCGGCTGGGTCCTGGGCGGCGCAGGAATGGGACTCATGTACCCGCGCCTGAGCACCATGACGCTCGCCCTGTCGACAAGCGAGAACCAGGGTTTCAACAGCTCGGCACTGGCAATCGGCGACTCGCTCGGCAGCGCACTCTCGCTCGCCACGACCGGAATCGTGTTCGCCGCCTTCGCGGCCAGCGGTTCATCGTTTGCGGCGGTGTTCGCCTTTGCGGGACTCATCGCCGTGCTCGCGATCGTCGTCTCCCCGCGTGTCACCGTCAAGAAACCGGATGGCACGGTGCTGGGCTCACCCTCGAAGGATTCGGTGCCGCAGGTCGACACCACATCACGATAGGAGACCGGGCCCGGGTCGCTTGGATAGCCCAAGACTCTCTGCCGGCCCGGATTCAGACCACCCAGGTTTAGCCGACCCGGGTTCAGCCCAAACGGGGCTCAGACCCGGGGCTCAGATCCAGGACTCAGATCCGGTCGAACTAGGCGACCGATGTGAAGTGCTCCACAACCGGGAACGGTTCATAGAAGTGGTGCAACAGCGCCCGCCACTCCTGGTAGGCCTCAGAACCGCGAAACCCGACCTCGTGCGCCTCCACGCTCTCCCATCTCACGAGCAACAGGTAGCTGCTGGGAGATTCGATCCCCCGCGACAGCGTGATCCCCAGAAACCCCGGGCTGGCTTCGATGAACGCGCGCGCGATCGCGAAGGCTTGCTCGAAAGCACCCTCCTTCCCCGGAGTCACCGGGAGAATGGCGTGTTCCAGAATCATCAGCTGCTCCCCAAGGGTTTCATGGCGGTGTACGCGCTACCCGCCCGCCGAGCCGGCCCGCTCGAGCACGAGTTCGCGCACCCTCGCAGCATCCGCCTGGCCTTTCATGGACTTCATGACCGCTCCGATCACGGCACCGGCAGCCTGCACCTTGCCGTCGCGGATCTTCTCGAGCACGTCAGGCTGTGCGGCCAGAGCCTCGTCGATCGCCGCGATCAGGGCACCGTCATCCGAGACTACCTTCAGCCCGCGCCTCTCGACGACCTCCGAAGGCGTACCCTCACCGGCGATCACGCCCTCCAGAACCTGGCGCGCGAGGCGGTCGGTGAGCTCACCGGACTCCACGAGCGACACGAGCGCCGCGACATCCGCCGCCGACACGAGCGACGACGGATCGACCGAGCCCACGTTCGCAAGCCGCGCGATCTCGCCCGTCCACCACTTGCGGGCCCTCGCGGGCGCTGCACCAGCCGCGACCGTCTGCTCGACCTCGACCAGGAGGCCCGAGTTCACGACATCCTGGAACTCAAGATCGGTGAAACCCCACGCCTCCTTGAGGCGGTTGCGCCGAATCGCGGGAGGCTCCGGCAGCGCGGCCCGCAGCTCCTCGATCAATTCGATCGACGGCTCGACCGGGAGAAGATCGGGTTCCGGGAAGTACCGGTAGTCGTCGGCGTCGCTCTTCGGCCTGCCGGCACTGGTCGTACCGGAATCCTCGTGCCAGTGGCGGGTCTCCTGGGTGATCGTTCCACCCTTGCTCAGGATCGCGGCCTGGCGCTGGATCTCGTAGCGGATGGCCCGCTCGACACTGCGCAGGGAGTTCACGTTCTTCGTCTCGGTTCGGGTGCCGAGCTGTCCGGACCCGCGCGGTGACAGCGAGATGTTCGCGTCGCAACGCAGGTTTCCGCGCTCCATCTTCGCGTCGGAGATGCCGAGAGACACCACGATGTCGCGGATGGTGGAAACGTACGCCTTCGCGAGCTCCGGAGCGTCATGCTCAGCGCCGTAGATGATCTTCGTCACGATCTCGACGAGGGGAACCCCGGCGCGGTTGTAGTCGACGAGCGAGTACTCCGCGCCCTGGATGCGACCGGTCGCGCCTCCGACGTGAGTGAGCTTTCCGGCGTCCTCCTCCATGTGCGCCCGCTCGATCGGGACCTGGAAGGTCCTGCCGTTCTGCAGTTCGACCTCGACGGTGCCGTCGAACGCGATCGGCTCGTCGTACTGGCTGATCTGGTAGTTCTTCGCGAGGTCGGGGTAGAAGTAGTTCTTGCGGGCGAACCGGCTGGACGGCGCGATCTGGCAACCGAGCGCAAGGCCCAGACTGATCGAGTACCGCACCGCCTGCTCGTTCACCACCGGCAGCGAACCGGGCAACCCGAGGCAGACCGGAGTGACGTTCGTGTTCGGCTCCCCTCCGAAGAAGTTCGGAGCGTCGGAGAACATCTTCGTCTTCGTGTTCAGCTCGACGTGCACCTCGAAGCCGAGCACCGGCTCGAACAGCTCGATGGCCTTGTCGTAGTCCATGAGTTCTGCGGCGCTCACTTGCGGATCCCTTCGGGTGAGGCGGGGGTCTCGACAGGCTCGACCGGAGAAGGCGGCTCGACCGGAGAAGGCGGTCCGACCCGAGCAGCGCTGAGCACCGGAGCCCGGCTGATGAGCGTGTGGCCCCAGGACTGCTCGAGAAGTGCCTCGAGGGTCGCCCCGACAGTGTAGATGCGGGCATCCTCATGCGCGGGAGCCATGAGCTGGATTCCCGTCGGGAGGCCATCCTCCGGCGCCAGCCCCATCGGCAGCCCCATCCCAGGGATGCCGGCGAGGTTCGCCGGAATCGTCGTCACGTCGTTCAGGTACATGGCCAGCGGGTCCTCGAGCTTCTCGCCGAGCTTGAACGCCGTGGTCGGCGCAGCCGGAGAGACGAGCACATCGACCTTCTCGAACGCGGCGGCGAAGTCGCGCTGGATGAGCGTGCGCACCTTCTGCGCGCTCCCGTAGTAGGCGTCGTAGTATCCGGCACTGAGGGCGTAGGTTCCGAGAATGATGCGGCGCTTGACCTCCGGGCCGAATCCTGCCTCGCGCGTCGCGGCCATTACATCCTCGACGGTGCCCCCGCCCGGGGGATTCACCCGAAGACCGAAGCGCACACTGTCGAATTTCGCAAGGTTGCTCGATGCTTCCGCCGGGAGGATCAGGTAATAGGCGGCGATCGCGTAACGGAAACTCGGTGCGGAGACCTCGACGATCTCGGCACCGGCCGCAGCCATGACCTCGAGCGCCTCGGCGAACCGCGAGCTCACGCCGGCCTGGAATCCTTCGCCGCCAAGCTCCTTGACCACACCGATGCGCACGCCGGCAAGATCCCCGCTCGCGGCGCCGGCACGCGCCGCGGAGGCGAACGACGGCCAGGCATCCTTCAGCGAGGTGGAATCGCGTGGGTCGTACCCCCCGATCACATCGTGTAGCAGTGCCGCGTCGAGAACCGTGCGCGTCACCGGGCCGACCTGGTCGAGACTCGAGGCGAGCGCGATCGCTCCGTAGCGGGAAACCCCGCCGTACGTCGGCTTCATGCCGACCGAGCCCGTGACCGCTGCGGGCTGGCGGATAGAACCGCCCGTGTCGCTCCCGAGCGCGAGCGGCGCCTCGAATGCCGCGACCGCCGCCGCGGAACCGCCACCGGACCCGCCGGGGATCCGCGTGAGGTCCCACGGGTTGTGGGTCGCACCGTACGCGGAGTGCTCCGTCGACGAACCCATCGCGAACTCGTCCATGTTCGTCTTGCCGAGGGGAACCAGCCGCGCCTCGCGCAGCTTGCGTACGACGGTCGCGTCGTACGGCGGGATCCAGCCCTCGAGGATCCTCGACCCTGCGGTAGAGGGCATGTCCTGCGTGCAGAGCACATCCTTGATCGCGATCGGGACACCGGCGAGCGGGCCGAGCTTCTCCCCGGCCTTGCGGGAAGCGTCGACTGCGGCGGCCGTCGCGAGGGCGTCACCGGAGACGTGAAGGAACGCGTGGATGTCGCCGTCCACCGCGGCTATGCGGTCCAGGTGCGCCCGGGTGACCTCAACGCTGGAGACCTCGCCGGCCTGCAGCTTCTCGGAGAGCGCGGCAGCGGACAGTGTGATGAGTTCCACTACTGCTCCTCCCCCAGAATCGCCGAAACCTTGAACCGGCTCCCGTCATGCTCCGGTGCCCCGGACAGTGCCTGCTGTACCGTGAGCGTCGGCCCGACGACGTCGGAGCGGAACACGTTCGAGAGCGGGATCGGATGCGAGGTCGCCGGGACATCGGCCGTCGCCACCTCCGACACCTTCGCGATGGAGTCGATGATGACCCCGAGTTCGCCGGTCAGCTTGTCGATCTCCGCCGGGGTGAGGGCGATGCGCGCAAGGTTCGCCAAATGGGCGACCTGGGCGGCATCGATGGCCGGGGAGGTGGAAGTGGGCGCGGTTGATTCAGGCACCATTCGATTCTATTCGAGCCGGATGCACGGCTCGTTTCACGGCGGTTGCCGCGTGAGCACGCGCGGGCAGGCGGGGGCTACCGGCCGGCTGCCGCGATCGTCGTCCCGGAGTCGTTCATGACGAGCCCACCCTCATCGATGCCGATGAGCGCAAAATTGCGCATCGACTCGCTACCCCGCTCGAAGTAGCCGATGTGCCAAAAAGATGGGCTGAGCGGGTCGCCGGTGACCGGGTCGACTCCGCCGGAAACGCCCATCCGATGGGCGCCGTACGCGGGTGCACCCGGGTCACTGCCATAGAAGGCGGTGCTCGCGACCGGATCCGCGTTGGCCTCACCGACGTAGACATTCCCCCCGCGCACCGAAAGCGCCGAAACAGACTGAGCTGAACTCCCGGGCGAACCGACCACCGCGAGAGCATCGATCTGGAAGTCGCCGCGCTGAAGCGCGATCATCGCCGCGGTCGAACCGTAAGAATGGGCTATCACCGAAAGGTATGGCTGCTTGGGGCCGCGCACGCCTTGCAGCCCCTCGATCGAACTGGTCAGATATCCTGCCCCCTCGTCGGCGAGGGTGAGTGATCCTACGTTCAGCAGGTGCGGTGTCTGGTAGCCGATCCAGGCGATCGTCGCGACGGTACTGGATGTGTTGCCCAGCCGGGACAGCCAGGCGACCTGATCCTGGTACAGAATTGTCGCGGTGTCCGCCCAGTATTCGATCTGACCGTCGATCGTGAAGAGCATCCCCGGAATGAGATAGCTGACGTAGTCCGCCGTGGCGAGGTCACCGATCGCGATGGACGCGCGCCCCGGGGCCGTCGTGTCGAGGCTCACTAGAGACCGCGGCGGAGCGCCATCATCCGACGCCAACGCACCCCTGATCTGCGTGAGCATGTGCAGATTATTGGTGATCTCGACGTTCATTCCGCGCCCGACACCGGTACGCAATTCCGCTCGAAGCCTGGCGATCTCATTGGCCAGGTAGGCCCGGTTCGCACTGTCACGTACGGTGAACGGCACGCCTTCGAGGTTGCCGACAAGTGCGGGGGTCTGCTTCGTCAGCTTCTGACGAACCGCCGAACTCGCGTTTCCCCACCACTGTGCAACATCCACCGCCGCAATCGGTCTCGAGAGTACGTCGGCGATCACGCCCGGATGATCCTTCACATACTGCGAGAGTGTTTTCGCCGGCAGGATGCTGAGCTGATCGAGCAGGGCACGGCCACCAAGCTTCGGCAGGAGCGTGAGGTCGACGGGGGTCAGTTGGACGGCTCCGCCGCCGTCGGCGTAGGCGGGAACCGTAACCGGCGCGATGTCGATCTGGCGGACGTGGCTGGGAACCTCGACAGAGTTTTGCTGCACGCCGAAGGCACCGCTGCCCCCACCCAGGGACAACGACAACGCCAGCGCTGTGAGTTCCAGCAGCAATCCGGGTACTTCCTATCGTCAGCGCAAACGAGTGAGAGCAGCCCATTAGCGCAACGCACAATCCATCCGCCCCCATAATAGGGGTAGAAAGAGGCCTCCGGCAGAATTTCTCGTTTAATCGGGCATGAGGGACGTCAGCTCTTCAATCCGGCCGGCCCCTCACGCAGTAACGTGACGAATTGTTCGGCGTCGAGGATCGGGATCCCGAGCTCCTCCGCCTTCGTCAGTTTGGACCCTGCACCGGGCCCGGCTGCGACGTAATCCGTCTTCTTCGAGACGCTTCCCGCGGCCTTTCCCCCGGCCGCGATGATCGCTTCCTGAGCGCCCTCCCGCGTGAACCCCTCGAGGGATCCGGTCGCGACGACGGTGAGTCCGGCAAGCGGTCCACCCGCATTCGCGGCGTTCCCGGGGCCGGGGTGATCCGGCGTCGCGAACTGTACTCCGGCATCCGCCCACCGCTCCACGATCTCGAGGTGCCAGTCGACTGCGAACCAGTCCAGGAGGGCGTCGGCGATGATGTCGCCAACGCCGTCGACTGCGGCGAGCTCCTCCCGGCTCGCGGCGCGGATCGCGTCGAGGGAGCCGAACCAGTCGGCGAGCGCTCTCGCCGCGACGGGACCGACGTGCCGGATGCTGAGTGCGACCAGGATGCGCCACAGCGGCTTCGTCTTCGCGAGCTGCAGTTGGGCGATGAGCTTAGTCGCGGCGCTCGACACCACGAAGTCCTCGTCGCCATCGAATTCGGCGGAATTCGGATCGAAGGCGGGATCGGCATCCTTGCCGGACTTCTTGCGCATGCGCTTGAACGGCGTCTCGGTGTGAGGGGTTCCGTCATCGTCGAGCTTCACATGCCCGTCTTCGTTGTCACGCACCGTCACCGTGATCGGGAAGATGTCGGGAAGCGTGAGCGAGAACAGGCCGGCCTCGGTCACGAGCGGCGGCTCGGCGGGGAAGTCCGGCTGAGTGAGAGCCGCGGCGCTGACCTCGCCGAGACCCTCGACATCGAGGGCGCCGCGACTGCCCGCGTGCTCGACACGCCCGCGCACCTGGGCCGGGCAGCTCCTGGCGTTCGGGCAGCGCAGATCGACGTCGCCTTCCTTCGCGGGCGCAAGCGCCGTGCCGCACTCCGGGCAGTGGGTCGGCATCACGAACTCGCGCTCGGTGCCGTCGCGCAACTCGACGACGGGTCCGAGCACCTCGGGGATCACGTCGCCGGCCTTGCGCAGCACGACCGTGTCGCCGATGAGAACGCCCTTCGCCTTCACGACATCCTGGTTGTGCAGGGTCGCCTGGCGAACGGTCGACCCGGCGACGCGCACCGGCTCCATCACCGCGAACGGCGTGACCCTCCCCGTGCGGCCGACGCTCACGACGATGTCCAGCAGCTTCGTGTTGACCTGCTCCGGCGGGTACTTGTAGGCGATCGCCCAGCGCGGGGCACGACTTGTGGCGCCGAGCTCGTCATGCAGGGCGAGTTCGTCGACCTTGATCACGATGCCGTCGATCTCGTGCTCGACACTTCCACGGTGCTCGCCGTAGTACTCGATGAACCCGGCGGCTTCCTCGGCGGAGCGCTTCACCTGGTAGTGGGTGCTCGTCGGGAGCCCCCAGGTCCCCAGGAGTTCATACACCTCCGACTGGGTCGCAACGGGAGGGTTCGGCCACGCGCCGATGCCGTGCACGAGCATCCTGAGTCGCCCGAGACGGTCGTGCATGAGCTCGAGTTGTGCCGCGTTCTTCCCCTCCTCCTTCTGACGGAGGCTTCCGGATGCCGCGTTGCGCGGGTTCGCGAACACGCGCTCCCCCGCATCCGCCTGGTTCGCGTTCAGCTCGCGGAATGACTCGACCGGGAAGAATACCTCTCCGCGCACCTCGACGATCGGCGGATGGCCGGTGCCTTTCAATCGCGTGGGGATCCCGGTCAGGTAGCGGATGTTCTGGGTGACGTCCTCACCGACGACGCCGTCGCCGCGGGTCGCCGCGCTCGTGAGGCGACCGTTCTCGTAGCGGAGGTTCATGGCGAGGCCGTCGATCTTGAGCTCGCAGAGGTAGACGATATCGCGACCGGCGGCCTTCTCGACCCGTGCAGCCCAGGCCAGGAACTCGTCGACCGAGAACACATTGTCGAGGCTCAGCATTCGCTCGGCGTGCTGGACGGGCGTGAAGAGGGTCGTCTGAGCGCGGCCGCCGACCGTCTGGGTGGGGCTGTCCTGGCCCTGCAGTTCGGGGAACAGGTGCTCGAGTTCTTCGAGCCGGTGCATCATCCGGTCGTATTCTGCGTCATCGACGAGAACCTCATTGCGCTCGTAGTACGCGTCGCGCAGCTCGAGGATGCGCGTCGTGAGCGCGTCGGCCTCGCCCTTGGCCTGTTCCAGCCCGATGGTCATCTCTGCTTCAACCACGGGGACAAGCTTAGGCGGAGCCGGCGACACGCCGGCCGGCTTTCGCCTGATCGCCAGGGGTGCGTCAGCCCCAGCAGAGGCAGAACGGATGCCCGGACGGATCCGCGTAGACCTGGAATCCCTCGGAGGCGTCCAGATCCCCCGCTGCTCTCAGCAGCCGGGCGCCGAGCGCCACGGCCTCGTCGTGGGCAGGCCGGATGTCGTCGACGTACAGGTCGAGGTGGACCTGCTGCGGCGCGCCATCCGGCCAGTCCGGCATCACGTGGTTGGGCGCGAGCTGGAAGGCAACCGTCGGCTCGCCGTCGACGGAAACCGTGTGCCAGTCGTCGTCGGCCGCGACCGTACCGCCGAGCAGTCCCGACCAGAAGGTGCTCTCTGCGGCCAGGTCCGCGGTGTCGAAGACGACGATCTGCCGATTGATTCTCATGCCGGCATCCTCCCACTAGCTGCCGACACTGCCAAGGCGCGGCGCGCTACATCCGCTCCGGAGCGGAGACCCCGAGCAGCCCGAGGCCGTTGCGCAGCACAGTTCCGGAGGCGTCGTTCAGCCACAGGCGCGTGCGGTGCGTGTCGGTGACCTCCTCATCGCCGAGCGGAGTCACCCTGCAGTTGTCGTACCAGCGGTGGTAGGCGCCGGCGATCTCCTCGAGGTGCCTCGCGATGCGGTGCGGCTCGCGCAGCTCCGCGGCCTGCCGGACGACCCGGGGGTATTCGGCCATGAGCCCGATCAGGTCGTTCTCGGTCTCGTGGGTGAGGAGCTCGGGGGCGAACGCGCTGCGATCGACCCCTGAACCGCGCGCATTGTTCGCCACGGAATGCGTCCGCGCGTGCGCGTACTGCACGTAGAACACGGGATTGTCGTTCGTGCGCTTCGACAGAAGGTCGAGGTCGATGTCCAGCTGGGAGTCGCTCGAACTGCGCACGAGGGCGTAGCGGCCCGCATCGACACCCACGGCATCCACGAGATCCTCGAGCGTGACCACGGTGCCCGCGCGCTTGCTCATGCGCACCGGCTCCCCGTCACGCAGCAGGTTCACCATCTGCCCGATCAACACCTCCAGGTTGACGCCGGGCTCATCGCCGAAGGCCGCACACATCGCCATGAGCCTGCGCACGTAACCGTGGTGGTCCGCGCCGAGCATGATGAGGTTGCGCTCGAACCCGCGCTCGCGCTTGTCCAGGTAATAGGCGAGGTCCCCCGACATGTAGGAGCCCTCGCCGTCGCTCTTGACGATCACGCGGTCCTTGTCGTCGCCGAACTCGGTGCTGCGGAGCCAGGTCGCCCCGTCCGCCTCGAAGATGTGACCGAGCTCGCGGAGCCGGGCGACCGCGCGCTCCACCGCCCCGCTCTCGTGCAGCAGGTTCTCGTGGAAGTACACATCGAAGTCGACGCCGAAGGCGTGCAGGCTCTCCTTGATGTCGCCGAACATGAGGTCGACACCGTGCGCCCGGAAGACCTCCTGGGCCTCCTCGCGGGGCAGCGCGGCCAGGTCGCCGTCGTACGCGGCGACGACGCGATCCGCGATGTCGGAGATGTACTGCCCGCCGTAGCCGTCCTCCGGGGCCGGCTCGCCCAGGAAGCGGGCGAGGAGGCTGCGCGCGAAGCGGTCGATCTGCGCTCCGTGGTCGTTGAAGTAGTACTCGCGCGTGACGATGCCGCCCTGCGCCTGGAAGATGCGGGCGAGGCTGTCGCCGACCGCGGCCCAGCGCACGCCGCCGATGTGAATCGGCCCGGTCGGATTCGCCGAGACGAACTCCAGGTTGATGGTGACGCCCTCGTAGAGCGTGCCCCGCCCGAAGGCCTCGCCTTTCTCGACGATCGTCTTCACGAGGGCGCCGGCTGCAGCGGCGTCCAGGCGGATGTTGATGAAGCCGGGCCCCGCGACATCCACACTCGCGACGCCGTCGATCGCCCCGATCGCCCCGGCGAGCTCTGTGGCGAACTCACGCGGGTTCACACCGAGCGGCTTCGCAAGCTTCATGGCGACATTCGACGCCCAGTCGCCGTGCTCGCGGCTCTTCGGGCGCTCGAGGGCCACCTCGGCGGGGGTGAGCACCAGATCGCTGCCGCGCCCGGCGAGGGCCTCGGTCACGATCGCGAAGAGGGCGGCGGAAAGCTCGGCTGGGGTCACGAGACACGATTCTATCGGGCGGTCGATGTGGCCTTCCGCGGTGTTGCGGTACGGGCCGGCGCTCGCCGGAGGGCAGGATGGTCTGGTGCAACACGACATCCACCGCTCCCCCCGCGTCCTCGCGCGCGCCGGTATCGCGATCGCCATCGGAGTGCTCGCCGCAGGGGCCCTCGCGGCCTGCGCGCCTGAGCCCGGGACCGTGCCGACGAGCGATCCGGGCGCCGTGAGCACACCATCCGCAAGCCCGTCGATCCCCGCCCCGAGCCAGACCACGGCGCCGCCGGAGCAGCCTACGGCCGTGGCGATCCCCTGTTCCAGCGTCGTGGACGCGCAGACGATGTACGACTTCAACCCGAACTTCGGCCTCCTCGCGAGCTTCACCCCGAGTGCCGGAAGCCTCGCCGCACGTGCCACCGCCGACAAGGGCACGGTGTGCCGCTGGAGCAATCAGACCAGCGGAGACACGGTCGACGTGACGATCTCGCGGCCGGGTTCGACCGCGTTCACCGCGGCGAAGGGTGCGGCAGGCACCGGCACCTCGGTGAGCGGGCTGGGCGACGCGGCGTACTTCTCGACCTCCGGCGGCGCGGGAATCGTCCAGGTCTTCGACGGGCCGTTCTGGATCACCGCGACCTCGGTGTACTTCTCGAGCGCGGATGATGCAAGCGGCATCATGAGGGCTGCGGTGGCGGCGGCGCGCTGAGCCGTCGTCCTTCCGCGATCAAGGCTTCGCGGGTCTCAGGCGGTTGCCGCCAGGAGCGTGGCGAGCACGAGCAACGCCAGGTAACCCAGGACGAGAATGGCGCGCAGGGTCGCGGCGGCCGTGGCATTCCGCCGGAGCCTGCCCGTATCCGCGGCGCTGGCAGGCTCGGTCGCCGCCTCGCGCAACCCGGTCATCCGACGCGCCTGGAGGATGCCGACGGCCGTCCCGAACAGGAGGCCCAGGGCGAGCAGGAGGACCGCGACGCTCAGCGGGCCGGGCTCGGTCGAGGCCAGCACGAGTGCCGGCGCCACCACGAACAGCGCCGTGACACCCACGAGAACCGCGAACCGACGCCCGAAGTCGCGGAACAGTGCGACGCGATCGGCAGCAGCGATCATCTTCCGGCTGCTCGCCGAAACGATGATGACGGTGAGGAGGCCACCGACCCAGACCCCCGCGCCGATCGCGAGGATCGCTGCGAGCAATCTTCCGCCATCCGGGGTCACGCCGCCATCCTATTCCGGGCGGTCGTTGGATGATCGCGGACAACCACCACCCCTCACCGGCTGATAACCTATAGGACGCCCCTGCCCCCATAGCTCAGGGGATAGAGCGTCTGCCTCCGGAGCAGAAGGCCGCAGGTTCAAATCCTGCTGGGGGCACTTTTGTCACGTGACAGGCTAGTTCGGACTTTTGCCACCTAGTTCGGACAAAATGGCACCGCAATGACCACAGCATCGCTTAGGCCAGGTTAATCGGCCG
>DATCXP010000225.1:0-7744 GCA_036565765.1 Terrimesophilobacter sp. | reverse complement strand
CAGGATGTTCACGTGGTGCTCCGAGAGCACCCTCGTGACGTCGGAGAGCAGCCCGGCCCGGTCGAGCGCCTCGACCTGGATCTGCACGAGGAACACGCTCTTGGTCGTCGGCGCCCACTCCACCTCGATCATTCGCTCCGGTTGGGCGATCAGGCTCGCCACGTTGTTGCAGTTGGCCTGGTGCACCGACACGCCCGAACCGCGCGTCACGAAGCCGACGATGTCGTCGCCGGGAACGGGGGTGCAGCACTTCGCGAGCTTGACGAGAATGTCGGGAGCGCCACGAACGAGCACCCCCGAGTCGTTGTTGAGGTAGTGCCGCGTACGCCCCTTGGTGGGGAGGGGGAACTCCGCGTCGTCGTTCTCCGACTCCGCCTGCAGGCTCGCGACGACCTTCTCGAGCACCGATTGGGTGGACACGTGACCCTCGCCGACCGCCGCATACAGCGCAGAGACGTCCTCGTAGCGCATCTGTGCGGCGACCTCGCTGAACGAGTCCTGGCCCATGAGCTTCTGCAGGGGAAGGTTCTGCTTGCGCATCGCCCGCGCGATCGAGTCCTTGCCCTGCTCGATGGCCTCCTCGCGGCGCTCCTTCGTGAACCACTGTTTGATCTTGTTGCGGGCCCTCGGGCTCTTGACGAACGCGAGCCAGTCCTTGCTCGGACCGGCATCCGGGTTCTTCGAGGTGAACACCTCGACGACTTCTCCGCTTCCCAGGACCGTGTCGAGCGGGACCAGACGACCGTTCACCTTCGCGCCCATCGTGCGGTGCCCGACCTCGGTGTGGACGGCGTAGGCGAAGTCGACCGGCGTCGCGCCGGCCGGCAGGCCGATGACCTTCCCCTGGGGCGTGAAGACGTACACCTCCTTCGCGCCGATCTCGAAACGGAGGGACTCGAGGAACTCGTTCGGGTCGCTCGTCTCCGCCTGCCAGTCGGAGATGTGGGCGAGCCAGGCCATGTCGGTGTCCGGTGCGAGCACCGATCCGCTGCCCTTCCCGCCGCTCATGCGTTCCTTGTACTTCCAGTGCGCCGCTACCCCGAATTCCGCACGCTGGTGCATCTCTTCGGTGCGGATCTGCAGTTCGACGGCACGCCCATGCGGTCCGATCACGGTCGTGTGCAGCGACTGGTAGAGGTTGAACTTCGGGGTCGCGATGTAGTCCTTGAACCGTCCGGGAATCGGATTCCAGCGGGCATGGATCGCACCCAGAACCGCGTAGCAGTCCCGCACCGAGTTCACCAGGATCCGGATGCCGACGAGGTCGTAGATTTCGTCGAACTCCCGGCCGCGCAGGATCATCTTCTGGTAGATCGAGTAGTACTGCTTCGGGCGGCCGGCGACCTTGCCACGGATCTTCGCCGCCTTGAGGTCCTCGTTCACGGCGTCGATGACTTCCTGGACGAACTCCTCGCGCTGCGGGGTCCGCTCCTTCACGAGGCTCTCGATCTCGATGTAGAGCTTCGGATAGAGCACGGCGAAGGACAGATCCTCGAGCTCCCACTTGATGGCCTGGATGCCGAGGCGGTGGGCGAGTGGCGCGTAGATCTCGAGCGTCTCCTGCGCCTTGCGGGTCGCGGAGGCCGCGGGCACGAACCCCCAGGTGCGCGCGTTGTGCAGGCGGTCGGCGAGCTTGATCACGAGGACGCGGATGTCCTTGGACATCGCAACGACCATCTTGCGGACCGTCTCCGCCTGCGCGCTGTCTCCGTACTTGAGCTTGTCGAGCTTCGTCACGCCGTCGACGAGCATCGCGATCTCGTCGCCGAAGTCCTTGCGGAGCATCTCCAGCGTGTACTCGGTGTCCTCGACCGTGTCGTGCAGCAGCGCGGCGGCGATCGTGACCGGCCCGATGCCGAGGTCGGCGAGGATCTGCGCCACCGCGACGGGGTGGGTGATGTAGGGCTCGCCGCTCTGCCTCAGCTGCCCGTCGTGGGCGCGCTCGGCCGCGGCGTAGGCGCGCTCGATGAGGCCGACATCCGCCTTCGGATGCTGCGCCCTGACGGTCTTGATCAGCCGGTCCATCGCACCGGTCGGCTGGGCCTTGGAGAAGAGGCGGGGCAGGAGTGCTCTCCGCGCCACCGAGGTCGGAGTCACGGGCGGGGTGGCCGCCGCAGCAGCGGTCACCTTCGTCTCGGTCATCGCGCCTCCTCACCAGCAAAGCTAGCATTCCGGCCCGGGAGCGATCGTGCCGTTCGCTCAGGGCGGCGGAGTCCGAGGTCGTCGGAGACGCACCACCTGGTCATGGCTCAGGAGGTGACGCTGGCCACCCTGTCCGCCGTCTTGCCGCTCGCCTGTGCTGCCAAGGATATCGCGTCGTGCTTGCGGATCGCCGGTTCGCCCTGGCGCAGCAATGCGTACAGCGGCGAGGCGATGTAGATCGTCGAGTAGGTTCCGATCAGGATTCCGATGAGCAGGGCGAGGGAGATGTCGCGCAGCGTGTCCGCCCCCAGCACATAGGCGCCGACGAACAGGATCGTGCCCACCGGCAGCGCCGCGACCACTCCGGTGTTGATCGACCGCACCAGGGTCTGGTTCACGGCAAGGTTCACCGACTGGGCAAAGGTGCGCCGTGACCCTCCCTGATCCTCGTGGGTGTTCTCCTTGATCTTGTCGAAGACCACGACGGTGTCGTAGAGGGAGTAGGCGAGGATCGTCAGGAAGCCGATCAACGCTGCTGGGGTGACTTCGAATCCGGTGAGCGCATAGATCCCCGCGGTGATCACAAGGTCGTGCACGAGGGCCAGGATGGCCGCGAGCGACATCTTCCAGGTTCTGAAGTAGAGGGCCATGGTGATCGTCGCGAAGAGCAGGAACGCGATCAGCCCCTGGATCGCCTGCCTGCTGACGTCGGCTCCCCAGGTGGGGCCGATGAACGAGGTCGACACCTCGGACTCCGACACCTGGTACAGATCCGCAAGGGCGGCCCTGACCCGCTTCGTCTGGTCGTCGCTGAGCTTGTCGGTCTGTACCCGCACACCGGTGTCTCCGACGATCGTCACGCGCGGCACGGCCTTGGGGACCACCTCGTCGATGGCCGTGATCGCGGGCTGCTGCTCGGGGTTCACGACGTTCGCGATCTGGAACTGGGATCCGCCGCGGAATTCGATCCCGAAGTTGAATCCGCCCTTGGCGATCGGGACGATGATCGACGCGATCATCATCAGGATCCCGATCGTGAACCAGATCTTGCGCTTGGCGATGAAGTCGAAGGACAGCTCTCCCGTGTGGAGGTGGTTGCCGAACTTGATGAAACGAGATTGTCCGAATCCAGCCTTCATTTGTTCTTCCCCTTGCCCCGGCCGGCTTCTGCTGTCTGACTGGCGGCGGCAAGCTCCGCAGCCTTCCTCTCGGCGATGGTCTGCCGCTTCACGGCCTCCCGTGAGCTCGACGATGCGGCCTTCGTCGTGACGTTCGCCGTCGTTCTGAACTGTGCCCGCCCGCGGTACACCGCGCCGAGGGCCTCAGGGTCGAGGCCGGAGAGCCAGTGCCCGTTGCCGAAGAACTTCGTCCTCGCCAGAAGCTGGAGCATGGGGTGGGTGAAGACGATCACGACGAGCACGTCGATGATCGTGGTGACACCCAGGGTGAACGCGAATCCTCGCACGTTTCCGACGGTGAGGATGTAGAGCACGACCGCGGCGAGCAGGTTGGTGCCCTTCGCCGCATAGACGGTGCGCAGCGCCCGTTTCCAGCCTGCCTCAACGGCAGACACCAGGATGCGACCGTCCCGGAGCTCGTCTCTGACGCGTTCGAAGTAGATGATGAACGAGTCCGCGGTGAAGCCGATCGCGACGATGAGTCCTGCGACCCCGGCCAGTGACAGGCGGAACCCTTCCCTCCAGCCCAGGATCGTGATCACCAGATAGGTGAGTCCTCCTGCGACAACGAGCGAGAGGATGGTGACCGTTCCGAGCAGCCGGTACTGGAACAGGGTGTAGATCATGACCAGGATGAGGCCGATCAGCCCCGCGATGAGACCGCTCTGCAGCTGCGTCGTACCGAGTGTCGCGGAGATCGTGTCCGAGCTCTGGACCGTGAATCCGATCGGCAGTGCGCCGAACTTGAGCTGATCCGCGAGCGTCTTGGATGACTCCTGGGTGAAGGATCCGGTGATTTGCGGCTTGCCGTCCGTGATGATCGCGTTGGTGGTCGGGGCGGAGATGACCTTGCCGTCGAGGACGATCGCGAACTGGTGCTGCGCGCCGGTCAGCGCGTACAGCCGGGTCGTGACCGCGCCGAACTCCTTCGCACCCTCACCGTCGAACACGATATTGACGCCCCACTGGTTCGTGCTGATGCCCTGGCTGTTGGCCACGAGTCCGTTCGTCGCGTCCTTGATCCGCTCGCCGGCGACCTCGACCGGTCCGAGGATGTACTTGTAGTCCGGGAGCGCATCGGAGAGCGTTCCGTTGATCTCACAGGTGATGAGCGGCTTGTCCGGCGGGGCGACGTTCGCACCCGTCTGCTCGACATCGGCGCAGTTGAAGCTGTCGAACTTCTCCCGCAGCGCGGGAGTAACCCAGGCGAGGTCGCTCGCGTTGCTCGGGCTGACCGACGGGGTCGGCTCGGGGGACGGCGACTCGGAGGCGCCGGGCGACGGGGTCGGCGAGGGAGTCTGACCGACGCTCGAGACGGCCGCGGCATCCGACATCAAGACGGCGCGGAACTCGAGCTTCGCCGAGGACTCGATGCGATTGCGCGTCTCCTCGTCGACTTCCTTCCCCGGGATCGAGACGACGACGTTGTTGCCCTGCGTGTTGATCTCCGACTCGGAGACGCCAGAGGCGTCGATGCGCTGCCGGATGATCGCAACCGCCTGGTCGAGCTGCTCGGTCGTGACGGTCTGATTGCCCTCCAGCTGCGGGGCGAGGATGATCTCGGTCCCGCCCTCGAGGTCCAGCGCGAGTTTCGGGGCCCAGGTGCCGCTCTGCCACAGGACGCCGGCCAGGTTCAGAACGATGAGGCCGGCAATGATCACCACAAGCCAGGTGAGGGAACGCCACGCTTTCTTCACCGGGGTCGATCTTGGCGCCACTTGCGACTCAGCTTTCTAGGGATACGGGTAGACGGGCGTTGCGCCTGTCCTGCCGCTGCGCAGCCTCGCGCAGGGCCCACAACAGGTTAGCGGTTCCGTCAGTGGCAGTTTTACTCAGAAGTCTTCTTGCCGGCCTTGCCGGTCGACTTCTTCGATCCTGTCGTGCGCTCGCCGAACTCCGGCTCGCCCATCGGAATCGCGTTCGAGGTGTTGAGCTGCGGGCCTGCTGCCTCTTCTTCGGCCTCCGGCTCCTCGGGAACGATCGGGTCGACGGCCTTGAGGATCACCTGGCGGTGCAGCTTGACGATCGTGCCGGGAGCGATCTCCAGAAGGGCGATGTTGTCCTCTTCGTCGATCGAGACCAGCGTTCCGTACAGGCCGAAATTGGTCATGACCTCGACGCCGGGAACGATGGTGGCCAGGCGCTCCGCCGCTTCCTTCTGACGCTTCTTGGAGCTGCGGAACTGAAAGAACACGAACACGGCAAGCGCGACCGCGATGAGAATGAGGGTGTAATCCATGGTGGCGTTGGGCCTTCCGAAATCGTCTGTGACTGGCTCCTGGTGAAATCAGCGCAACGGAACGTCGCCGCCGATGAGTGGCCAGCTTGAATTATAGGTCATCCCCGAACAAGCCAGCCGTGCTCCGGGCGACACCGAGGTGCTGCCAGGCCTGCTTCGTGGCCACCCGGCCCCTCGGGGTGCGCGTGAGCAGGCCCACCCGCACCAGGAACGGCTCGACGACCGACTCGATCGTCTCCCCCTCCTCGCCGACGGAAACCGCCAGCGTACCCAGTCCGACCGGCCCGCCATCGAAGCGATTGAGGATGGCCGAGAGCACCGCCCGGTCCAGCCGGTCGAGGCCCAGTTCGTCGACATCGTAGAGCTCTAGGGCCGCCCGGACGGCGTGGAGGCCGTCAACCTCATGCACGAGCGTGTAGTCGCGGACCCGGCGCAGCAAGCGGTTCGCGATCCGGGGAGTGCCCCGGCATCGGCCGGCGATTTCGGCGAGGGCCTCACGGTCGACGTTCAGGGACAGCAGTCCGGCAGCGCGTTCGAGCACCTGCTCGAGCTCGGGCTCGTCGTAAAACTCAAGATGTGCTGTGAATCCGAACCGGTCCCGCAGCGGGTTCGGGAGGAGTCCGGAACGGGTCGTGGCGCCGACGAGCGTGAACGGTGCGAGATCGAGCGGAATAGAGGTCGCCCCGGCCCCCTTGCCGACCATGATGTCGATGCGGAAATCCTCCATTGCGAGGTAGAGCATCTCCTCGGCGGACCTCGCCATGCGGTGGATCTCGTCGATGAACAGGATCTCTCCCGGCACGAGCGACGACAGCACGGCCGCGAGGTCGCCGGCATGCTGGATGGCCGGACCGCTCGACATCCGCAGCGGCCTCCCGCTCTCCTCGGCGACGATCATGGCGAGCGTGGTCTTCCCGAGCCCGGGCGGACCGGCCAGGAGGATGTGGTCCGGTGTGCGGTTCTGCAGCCGCGCGGCGTCCAGCAGGAGCTGCAGCTGGGCGCGCACCTTGGACTGACCGATGAACTCGGAGAGCGTCTTCGGACGAAGCGCGCCCTCGAAGGCGAGTTCGGCATCCGATTCCGGTGTCGGGCGCACGATCGCAACGGAGGGGTCTTCTGAGATGCTCATCGCAGTGCGCCGCCACTGCCGTGAGAGGCGCCGTCGTGGGAACTGCCGGCCGGGCCGAGCCGTCCGAGCGCGATGCGCAGAAGCGCGGGAACCGCCTCCCGCTCGGCATCCGATGCCGAGGCCATGGCCTCCTCGACGGCCTGCCCGGCGATGCGCTCCGACCAGCCGAGTCCGACCAGGGCGACGAGCACGCTGTCGCCGATCGAGGAGGTGGCCGCGGATGCCGGCCGGCCCGCCGTCTGGGTCACATGGAGCTTGCCGGCGAGCGAGACGACGATGAGCTTCGCCGTCTTCGGGCCGACCCCGGACACCTTCCTGAACGCCGCGTCGTCCTCCTGGGCGACGGCCAGCGCGATCTCTGCGGGGCGCAGGGCGGCCAGGACTCCCATGGCCGACTTCGGTCCGACGCCGCTCACGCCGCGCAGCAGGTCGAACACGGAGCGCTCCTCGTCATCGGCGAAGCCGTAGAGGGCGAGTTCATCCTCGCGGACGATGAGCGCGGTCCTCAGGCTCGCCTCGCTCCCGACGCGCAGGGACAGCGCGTGATCCGGTGTCACGGTCACCTGAAGCCCGACTCCTCCGACCTCGACGATCGCGGCGGAGCCGGAGACGGCAAGCACGGTGCCACGGACGGAGGCGATCATGGTCCAACCCTACGGTCGGCTCCCGACCTTCCTGTGGATCGTTCGGCGGCGCGCCACGCCTGCTGCGCGGGAGTGAGGGTGCCTTCGGCGGCCGGCGTCGACGCGACCCCAGCGCGCCAGGCATGGCAGATGGCGAGGGCGAGGGCATCGGATGCGTCGGCAGGCTTCGGGACGGCGTCGAGTCGCAGAATCCGGGCGACCATCGCGCCGAGCTGCTTCTTGTCCGCCGCTCCATAGCCGGTGAGCGCCGCCTTGACCTCGGTCGGGGTGTGCAGGCCGACGGTCAGTCCCCGCCGGGCCGCGACGAGGAGCGCGACGCCGCTCGCCTGGGCGACGCCCATGACGGTGCGCAGGTTCTGCTGGGCGAATACGCGCTCCAGGGCGACGGCCTGCGGCTGGTGCTCGTCGAGCA
>DATCXP010000224.1:0-3411 GCA_036565765.1 Terrimesophilobacter sp. | reverse complement strand
CGACGCCGGGGCGACGGACCTGCTGATCACGCTCGTCTACAAGGTGGCATTCGGCAGCGGGACGGGCCGCGATTACGGACTCGCGAGCGCGTTCGCGATCCTCATCTTCATCGTGGTCGGCGCGATCGCCGCCTACGGATTCAAACGCACCAAGGTGCTGGAGGAGCTGAACTGATGACGACGGCAACCCAGGAACGCCTCGTGCCGGCTCGGCACCGCAAGAGCTTTCGCCGCTGGTTCGCGGCGACAGGATGGCGACACCTCGTCGGGATTGCGACGATCGCGTTCGCGATCTTCCCCCTGCTCTACGTGCTGTCGGCATCGCTCAACCCGACGGGGACGCTCGTCGGCTCGAATGCGCTGTTCCGCACGATCGACTTCGGCAACTACCTGGACTTGTTCAACCGGCCGCAGCAGCCCTACGCGGCCTGGTTCCTGAACACGCTCGTGATCGGTGTCGTCGCAGGGGCGGGAACCGTGTTCCTCGGCGCTCTCGCCGCCTACGCATTCTCGAGGATGCGTTTCACCGGGCGGCGGATCGGCCTCCTGAGCCTCCTGCTCGTGCAGATGTTCCCGCAGCTGCTCGGTGTCGTCGCGATCTTCCTCCTGCTCTCGGCGATCGGGGACGTGTTCCCGGCGCTCGGACTCGGCTCCCAGCTCGGCCTCATCCTCGTGTATCTCGGCGGCGCTCTGGGCGTGAACACCTACCTCATGTACGGATTCTTCAACACGATTCCCGTGTCGATCGATGAGGCCGCGAAGATCGACGGCGCGAGCCACGCACAGATCTTCTTCAGCATCATCCTGCGTCTCGTCTCCCCCGTGCTCGCCGTTGTCGGGCTGCTGTCGTTCATCGGGACGACGAGCGAGTTCGTGATCGCGAGCATCGTCCTCACCGAGCCGTCGACCCAGACGCTCGCGGTCGGGCTGTACCAGTTCGTGTCGCAGGAGACGTCGAAGAACTGGACGCTGTTCTCGGCCGGGGCGATCCTCGCCGCGATCCCGGTGATGGTCCTGTTCCTGTTCCTCCAGAAATACATCGTGAGCGGCCTGACGGCGGGAGCGGTGAAGTAAGTGGCAGAACTCGGACCCCACCACGACGGCTCCACCCTCTACGTTTCGAATCCCGCTCCCTCCCTTGGCGACGTCGTTCAGGTCCAGGTCAGGATCCCGCAGTCGTTCGGTCAGGTGGAGGCCGTGCACATTCGATCGAATCCGAATCACGAACCGCGTTTCAGCGCAGCGAGAAAGGTCGCCTCGGCCGACGGCTGGGACTGGTGGGAGGCTCCGGTCGAGGTCGAGAATCCAGAGCACGGCTACCGCTTCCTGTTCCTGCTCGCCGACGGCCGGTCTGCCTGGCTCAACGCCCGCGGCCTGCACTGGGTCGAGACGCTCGACGCCGAGGACTTCCTGCTCGTGACCTACCCGGCGCCGCCGGAGTGGGGCGCGCGCAGCGTCATGTACGAGGTCTTCCCCGACCGGTTCGCCCGGTCGGCAGCGGCGGATGACCGTACCCCGCCGGCGTGGGCACGGCCGGCACGGTGGTCCGACCCGGTCGTCGACCGCGGACCGGACACACCGCTGCAGTTCTACGGCGGAGACCTCGCCGGCGTCACCGAGCACCTCGACCACCTCGAGAAGCTCGGGGTGAACCTGCTCTATCTGACCCCGGTGTTCCCCGCCGCATCCAACCACCGGTACAACGCGGAGTCGTTCAGCGAGGTCGATCCGCTTCTCGGCGGTTCCGAGGCTTTCATCGAACTCGTCGAGGCCGCGCACGCCCGCGGGATCCGGGTGATCGGCGACCTCACCTCGAACCACTCGGGGCGTGAGCACGAGTGGTTCCAGACCGCGCTGCACGACAAGGAGTCGGCCGAGCGCGACTTCTATTACTGGTTGCCGCCGAAGAGTCCCGGTGGGCACAACGACTACGTCGCCTGGCTCGGCGAGAAGAGCCTCCCCAAGTTCAACTGGGCATCGGCGGAGCTCCGCAGGAGGTTCATCGAGGGCCCGGACTCGGTCGTCGCGAAGTGGCTGAAGCCACCGTATAATCTCGACGGCTGGCGCATCGACGTCGCGAACATGACGGGGCGCTACCGCGACGAGGACCTCAATCAGGAGGTTCGGCGGATCATCCGCCAGACCATGATCGACGTGAACCCCGACACGATCCTGCTCGGAGAGTCGACCAACGACGCCACGAGCGACTTCCGCGGTGACGCCTGGCACGGCCCGATGAGCTACGCGAACTTCACGCGTCCGATCTGGGGCTGGCTGTCGAAGCCTGGCAACACCGCACAGTACTTCGGGCAACCGCTCCACGGCATTCCCTCCTATTCCGGCGTGCAGGTGCATGAGGCCTACACGGCCTACACGAGCGGACTGCCATGGCGGGTGCGCCAGAACGCCATGAACGCGCTCGACACGCACGACACCCCCCGATTCCTCACGAACGCGATCGATGGGTCGGTTCCGGTCGCCCTCGGGCTCTCAGTGACGCTTCCCGGCATACCGGTCGTGTTTGCGGGCGACGAGTTCGGACTGACCGGGGTGGATGGCGAGGACTCCCGCACTCCACTGCCGTGGACGAGCATCGACGACGCCGCAGAGACGATCGAGCTCTACTCGGCGCTCATTCGGCTGCGCACCGCGCATCCGGTACTGAGCGTTGGCGGGATGCGCTGGATCCACATCGGCGACGACGTACTCGCTTTCGCGCGGGAGTCCGCCGAGGAGTCGATCCTCATCGTCGCCTCGCGCGAGGACTTCGAACTCGCGATCGCGCCGCACGCGGTGGCAGGGTTGGAGGGCGCAAAGCTGCTCTACGGCACCGCAGTCTCGGACAGCGTCATCCGCGGCACCGGCCCGACGTTCTCGGCATGGTCGCTGCCTGGCGTTGCACCCAGGCGCAGGTAGCCTCAGGATCCGCTCAGCAGCACGGTCTGGTACTGCGCGCCGTAGCGCTGTTCCTCGCCCTGGGTGAGGGTGCGGAACGTCTTCGCCGTCGCCAGGGTCGCCTCGGTCGGGAAAATCATCTGGTTCCTGGCCACGTCCTGCGGGATCGTGCCGATCTCCGGCTGCCGGATGTCGACCGGCGACATGAAACTCGTCGCGGCGGCGACCTGTGCCGCGACGCTGCGGTCATAGTAGAAGTTGATGAACGCCTCCGCGTTCTTGCGGTGAGTCGACCCGATCGGGATCACGACGACGTCATCCCACAGCACGGCGCCTTGCGCGGGGAGCGCGAAGCCCCACTGGTCTCCGGCCTCTGCATTGATCTGCATCACATCACCGGCGCGCGCGATCGTGGCGACCGTCTTCCCGGACTTGAGGTCCTCCTTGTACGCGTTGCCCTTGATGCTCTTCAGCTGCCCGCTCCCCACCTGCGCGCGAAGCACCTCGATCGCCGCC
>DATCXP010000201.1:0-26034 GCA_036565765.1 Terrimesophilobacter sp. | reverse complement strand
CCGCCGGTGCGCTGCGGGTGGCGGCCATCGGCTCGGCGACGATGTCACCGATCGTCATGCGGGGGTCGAGGGAGGTATACGGATCCTGGAAGATCATCTGCACGCCACGGCGCAGGAGCCGACGGTCGCTGCGCCGTCCACGGGTGACATTCGTCCCGTGATAGAGAAGCTCTCCGCCGTCAGGGGTTTCCAGGCCGACGAGCATGCGTGCGAGAGTCGACTTGCCGCAGCCGGATTCGCCGACGACGCCGAGGACTTCCCCGGCATGCAGGGTCAGGCTGACACCGTCGACGGCGGAAACTCTTGTGGGATGCAATGACGAGCCGCTCGCGAAGGTGCGGACAAGGTCGGTGGCTTCGAGGACCGGGCGTCCCTGTGCGGTGGCCGGAGTTGCCCGGGAACGCTCGATGCTCTCAGGCTGCAGGTTCATGGAGCAACTCCTCGGACCGGTGACAGGCGGAGAGCCGGCCGTCGGCTACTTCCTCGAGTGGGGGGCGGGCGGTGCGGCAGATGTCGATGGCGAGGTGACAGCGCGGATGGAACGCGCAGCCGGCGGGCGCCTGTGCCGGACTCGGCGGCGAGCCCGGGATGGTGAGAAGTTCACTGCCGCGATCGGCGGACTGGGGCACGGATCGCAGCAGTGCCTGCGTGTACGGATGGGCGGGCAGATCGAGGATCCGGTCGGCGTCGCCCTGCTCCACGATGCGTCCCGCATACATGACGGCCAGGCGGTCGGCGACCTCCATCACGACGCCGAGGTCGTGGGTGATCAGCAGGATCCCCATCCCCAGCTGGTCTCGCAATCCATTGAGGAGGTCGAGGATCTGGGCCTGGACCGTGACATCGAGTGCGGTCGTCGGTTCGTCGGCGATGAGTAGGTCCGGTTCGAGTGCGATCGCCATGGCGATGAGGATGCGCTGTCTCATCCCCCCGGAGAATTGGTGCGGGTAGTCATTCACGCGCTGGGCGGGTGATGGGATTCCGACCAGACCGAGCAGTTCGATGGCGCGGTTGGCCGCCTGGCGACGGGTTTCGCCGCGGTGGACCCGGAACAGCTCGGCGATCTGATTGCCGATCGTCATGACGGGGTTGAGAGCCGAGAGTGCGTCCTGCAGCACGAGGCTCATCTTCTCGCCACGAAGTTGTCGCCTGGATTCCTCGTTCAGGCTGAGCAGATCGATGTCGCCGAGCAGCAATTCGTCGGCTTCGATACGCGTGGCGGGCTCGATGAGGCCCATGACGGCGCGCGCCGTGACCGACTTGCCCGAGCCTGACTCACCGAGCAGCGCCACGAACTCCCCGCGTCGCACATCGATGTCGACGTTTCGAACGGCCGGCACCTCTCGCTGCCCTCCTGTGAACGTCACGCAAAGGTTGCGCACCCGCAGCGCGAGGGGCATCGACGAGCTGTCAATCATTTTCACTTCCCCATCTTGTTCGCTATTTCTACCGAAATCTGTACAAGTGTGCTAAATATATACCGAAGTCACTCACTGATACACGATTTCACGCCGAATATATAAAAGTTGATTTCACCGCGTACCTGCGTAGGGTGGCGATGCGATCCGTCGAATGAGTAAAAGGAGAGCACCCGTGCTCGAACCAGCAAAGCGCTATTCCGGGTATACCGCCTACGACTACCTCGAAGCAGGCAAGGACTACCGCGAATTCCGGTACGCGAAGCAGATCAATCGGGTACCCGAATACACGGGTCTCGAGCTGAGCGACGACCAGAAGGAGCGCACCAGGAAGCTCCTCACCGAAGAGACGGTCATTTCGCTGCACGAACACGTTCAGGTGTTTCCGGATGACATGTCCGAGCTCCGCGATCACATTCGCCAGGGCCGCGAACCTACCGCCTACGAGGGCCTGGCGCGGTCCGGCCTGACCGCAGTTTTCGACAACGGGATGGACGGGACCTGCTGCATCTCGAGCGATGCGGGCTGGAAGTACCAGGACGTGCTGTTCGACCTCGGCGTGCGCATGGCTGACATGGCACATCAGGATTTCGTGATCAAGGCCGAGTCGATCAAGGACATCCGCTATGCAGCAGAGACCGGGCGCATCGCCCACGTCTTCGCGCTCGAGGCGGCGACCATGATCGAGAATGAGGTCGACCGTCTGGATGTGCTCTACGGCTTCGGCGTGCGCCAGATGGGAATCGCCTACTCGGAAGCGAACCTTCTCGGCAGCGGACTGAAAGAGCGGGGCGACGGCGGACTCACCTATTTCGGCGAGCGCGCGGTCGAGCGAATGAACAAGCTGGGGATCGCCATCGACATTTCGCACAGTGGCGACCGCACCTGTGTTGATGTCATCAAGGCCTCCACGATGCCGGTGTTCATCACTCACGCCGGTGCCCGGACCGTCTGGCCGACCAACCGGATGAAGACGGATGAGACCATCGTCGAGTGTGCGAAGCGCGGTGGCGTGATCGGCATCGAGGCAGCACCGCACACGACACTGTCGCCGCAGCACCCGCAGCACTCGATCGAGTCGGTGATGGATCACTTCACCTACTGCGTCGACCTGGTGGGAATCGAGCACGTCAGCTTCGGACCGGACACCCTGTTCGGCGACCATGTCGGGCTCCATGACGCCTTTGCGTCAAACCTCTCGCTCGGACAGGCCCATGCCAACGTCGAGTACGAGAAGATGCCGTACGTCGACGGGCTCGAGAACCCCGCGGAAGGCTTCTACAACATCATCGGCTGGCTCGTGAAGCACAACTATTCCGACGACGAAATCCGCGCCGTCGTCGGTGGGAATACGATGCGCGTCCTGGAAGAGGTATGGGTTTAATGAGAAAACGCACACTGATAGGCCTCGGGCTTGCGACGGTTCTCGTCGCATCCCTTGCGGCCTGCGCGCCGGAGGCACCGAACGCACCATCCGGTGATCCGGCCACCGCTGGAAACGACACATTGCGAATCGGAACAGCAACCGATGTCGTCAACTACAACCCGCTGATCGGCAACAGCCGCAGCGACTATTGGATCACCAACCTGATGTATCCGCATCTGCTGAGCATCGGCGACGACGGCTCGAAGCAGGCCAGCGTCGCCGTGAAGTGGGGCTATACCGACAGCACCAACGCGTTCTACGAGATCCGCGACGACCTCACCTGGAGTGACGGCGAGCCGCTCACCGCCGAGGACGTCGCGTGGACGATGAACGCGGTCAAGAAGGACGCGCCGTCCGGCACGTTCTACGGGCAGATGGCGAACTTCGCATCGGCGACCGCAGTGTCCAAGACTCGGGTCGAGGTCAAGCTCAGCCAACCGGACTCCTCCATCATCGAGGAGATCGGCTTCTGGGGCAATGTCGTCCCGAAGCACGTCTTCGAGAAGGCCGACTCCGTTGCGACGTTCGCCAACGACGGGAAGGACGGCGGCTGGATCAGCGCGGGTCCGTACCTGCTGACGAAGGTGCAGGTCGGGCAGAGCTACACGCTCGAGCGCGTGGACAACTACCCGTTCGTCAAGGGTGGGACTCCGATCGCGGCGAAGATCGTCTACCGGGTGTTCCCGGATGTCAACACCGAGATCCTCGCACTGCAGAGTGGTGAGATCGATGTGATCGCCAACGCCCTGCCCCCCACACAGGTCGAGAAACTGCGTAACACCGAAGGCATCAAGGTCGTGGAGGCTACCGGGCTCGGTTATGCCCACATGACCTACAACATGCAGAAGCCTGATCTGGCGAAGCAGGAAGTTCGCCAGGCGCTCGCCCATGCAGTGGACTACGAGGCCATTCGCAAGGTCGTCCTGCAGGGGCAGGCGGTTTCCACCGGCTCAAGCCCGCTGATGCCGGTGCTCGCGCAGTACTACGACAAGTCGATCACCGAGTACAAGTTCGACACCGACCTGTCTCGCGAGCTCATGAAGAAGGCGGGGTACACCGCGGACGGAAGTGGGAATTTCCCGGTTTCGTTCCGTCTGATCTATTCGCTGCAGGATAGCGTGACCAGTCAATGGGCACAGATGGTGAAGGACAGCGCCGCGAAAGCCGGCATCACCATCGAGCTGCAGGGGACAGAGCGCAACACCTACCTGGCGATGACGAACAAGGGCGACTATGACATCTATGCGGGCAACTTCGCCATCATGGATGACCCGGTCACCAACTTCGTCCTGTCGTACCTCCCCGGTGGAGCGATCAACTACACCTACGTCGACGACGCGGAGCTCAACGCTTTGATTGAAAAGAGTGCTGTCACGCCGGACAAAGCGGAGCGCATCAAGCTGCTTCGCGAGGGTGCCAGGATCGTTCACGATCAGGTGTACGACAACATCATGTACACGCAGAACCTCTACTTCGCGCACAGCTCGAAGTGGGATGGGTTCATCTCGCAGCCGAGTGAGCTGCTGTCGATCATCAATCCGGTGTCGGTGGCCAGCGCACACAAGGTCAAGTAGCAAGGCGTCGCCCGGGTGTCTCGTTTTTGGTTCATACTCCGCCGAGTAGGCAGGGGTCTGCTCACGATCTGGTTCGCCGTGACCGTGACGTTCCTCCTGCTCAGGCTGCTGCCGGGGGATCCCGCCCTCGCAGTCGCGAGTCCGAACATGACCGAAGACGCCCGGGCGCTCCTGCTGACCCAGTACGGCCTGGACAAGCCACTGCTCGTCCAATACGGCCTCTACTTGTGGCAGCTGCTGCAGGGGAATTTCGGGGTGTCCTTCACCCAGTCCATTCCTGTGCTGGATGTTCTCCTGCAGCGGCTGCCCTGGACTCTCCTGTTGACCTCGACGGCCCTGATACTGACCGTGGTGCTGGGGATTCCGCTGGGTGTTGCGGCGGCTTCCCACAAGGGCAGGTTTCTCGATCGTGCCGTTCAGGTGTTCGGCGTGACCGGGCAGTCACTGTTCGTGCCGAGCGTCGGCATCCTCATGCTGTTCTTTTTCGGACTCAAGCTCGGCTGGTTCCCGATCGGTGGCGCATACAGCACAGAAAGCTACGGCGGAGCGTGGTACCTCAGCGTGCTGAGCCACTTGGTTCTGCCCGCGACGTCACTCATGCTGATTCAGATCGGATCGTATGTGCTCATGATGCGCTCGACGCTCATCGAGGCACTGAACGAGGACTACGTCACCCTGGCACGGGCCAATGGGCTCCCGTTCCGTCGCATCATCTGGAAGCACGCACTTCGCAATGCCCTGCTTCCCACGACAACGCTGATCGGCCTGCAACTCGGGTTCCTGGTGGGAGGCGCAGTGCTGACCGAGACGGTGTTCGCCTACCCGGGAATCGGGCGCGGGATCTATGAATCGGTGATCCAACTCGACTTTCCTGTGCTGCAGGGCGCGTTCCTGCTCCTGGCAGCGACCGTGGTGATCGCGAACATGATCACCGACATCGCCTACGGATACCTCGATCCGAGAGTGAAGACCGCATGACCTCCGCTGACGTGACTGCCGAACCACTCGCCACAGAACCGGTGCGCGCGAGTGCTCAGACCTGGCGCGCGTTCCGGCGGGAGCCTCTGGGCATGGCATCCCTGGGTATTCTGAGCCTTCTCATCGTCATCACTGCGGCCGCCCCGCTGCTCGCCGCGTATCCGGCGAGTTACGGAACGGATGTCCTGAGCGAGCCGAGCCTGAAATACATCTTCGGGACGGACAGCCTGGGGCGCGACGTTTACTCCGAAGTGATCTGGGGCACGCAGCAGAGCATGCTCGTCGCCATTGCGGCATCGGTCATCGCCATCGCGTTCGGAACCATCGTCGCCGTCGTTGCAGCGTACTTCAAACATCTCGACGGCTTCATCAGCATCATCGTCGACCTCACACTCTCGCTGCCGGTTCTGCCGCTGATGATCCTCATCGCCGCCCTGGCCGGGCCGAGCACGACGACGATCATTCTCGTCATCGCCTCGCTGTCGTGGCCGGAGGTGACGCGCCTGGTTCGCTCGCAGGCCCTCACCGTCGTCGGGTTGCCGTATGTCGATGCGGCACGGCTCATGACCACGTCGTCGGTATGGATTCTCGGGCGGCATGTGATTCCGGCGGTGACCCCGGTGATCGTCGTCTCCGTGGTCATCACCGCTTCCCGCGCGGTGCTGGCCGCAGCCGGGCTGGCGTTCCTCGGGTTGGGGGATCCGACCACCTGGTCGTGGGGGCGCATCCTCTACGAGGCGCAACAGTCTGGAGCGATGTCGAGCGCCTGGTGGCTCACGCTCTTCCCCTCCCTGGCGATTCTCCTTCTCGTGCTCTCGGCGACCCTGCTCTCCATCGCCTACAACGATGCCCGCAATCCGCGCAACCAAGCCCGTTAGGAGACCGACGTGACCGAGACAGCGTTCGATCAACGATTGAACCCCGCCTTCTACGACAAGGTTCAGGCTCGTGTGATCGAGAGGATGCAGGAGGCCGGCTTCGATGCCATCCTCACAGACTCCACCGAGGACATCGCCTATCTCACCGGGTTCTTCCACCATCCCTCCGAACGGCCCGTCGCGGTCTGGCTGGCGGACGACGGCCGATGTGTCCTGCTCGTGCCGGAACTGGAACGTCAGTATGCGGAGTCGCAGAACGCGCGTGCGGAACTCGTGTCGTTCGCGGAATATCCGGGAGTCATCCCACCGTTCGCCGCGCTCGCCGATGCCGTCGGCCGGGGAACGCGCCGGATCGGATTCACGACCCTCATGACCCATCAGCGGCTGAGTGCGGTGCAGGCTGTGCTGCCGGGCGAGACCTACCTTCCCACGGAACTCGTCACGGTTGCCCGGTACCTGAAGTTCGATGAGGAGATCGCCCTTCACCGTGAGGCGGCGAGAATCACCGATCTCATGCTCGAAGCCGGGGTGAGCCTCATCGCGGATGCCGTCGCGGCGCAGGGCCGGCTTCCGAGCGAGGCAGAGCTCACCGCCCACGTCACCGGCACGGGGGCGCGGATGATGTATGCGGAACACGACAATGTCGTCGTCGTGTCACCGCTGGCCGGTGCACTCGTCTACGCCGGGGAGAATTCCGCCTACCCGCACGGCCTGCCGTCCGGTTATCGCCTGCGGCCCGGTGACACCTTCATCCTGTCCCTGGGATGTGCGGTCGGGGGGCGCTTCGTCGAGGGGGAACGAACCTTCGTTCTCGGGGATCCGAGCGCCGAGCAGCGACGCTATTACGAGGCCGTCCGGCTCGCTCAGCAGCTCGGCGGAGAGGCCATCAGGCCGGGCCGGGAGTGCCGTGAGGCCAACCGGATCTGCCTCGACGTGATTCGGGATGCCGGATTCGGCGAGTATCTGCGCCACCGACAGGGACACGGAATCGGGCTCGGCATGCACGAGCCGCCGTGGCTGGAGAGCGGTGACGGCACCCTTCTGGAGGAGGGAATGGTCGTCTCCAACGAGCCGGGGATCTACATTCTCGGGCACGCAGGGTATCGGATCAGCGACAGCATGCTGGTCACCGCCAGCGGCTCAGAGGCCCTCACCCGCTTCGGACGTGGGCTGGAGACCTGCGTCATCCCGATCTGACCAACACCGCATACGTTCATTCGAAGGAGAATCATGTCATCCAGTTCGCCGGTGTCACCGGAATTCGCCGCAGCCACAACGGAGGCGCAGATGGTGGAGATCAACGGCAATCTGCTTGCCGTTGAGGTGCTCGGCTCCCCTGATGCTCCAGTGATCATCACCCACCACGGTGCGCCGGGACTCGGTTCGCGCGCGGAGCCCCGGGCCAGTTTCGGGCGCCTCGCCGACGAGTATCGTGTGCTGGCTTTCGATGCGCGCGGCAGCGGCCAGAGCGAAGGCAAGGGCGAGTTCAGCCACGAACAGTGGGCAGCCGACATCGACGGTCTGCGCGAATGGATCGGCGCCGAGACCATCGTGATCGCCGGTGGCTCCTATGGCGGATTCATGGCGATGGAGTACGCGACCCGCTATCCGGATCGGGTCGCTGCCGTCGTTCTGCGCGACACGTCGGCAGACAACTCGAACGGTCACCTGGCGCGCGACAACGCGTTGGCCTCGGACCGGGTGAAGATCGACATGGAGAAGTTCGATCGCATCGATGTCGGGCAGGTCAGGGACAACGACGACCTGAGGGACTGTTGGCGCGAAATCCTCCCGCTGTACGACTTCGTCTACGACCCGGAGTCGGTGGAGCGCAAGGTCGCGGCGACTCCCTACCGTTATGAGGCGCATAACTACGCATTCTCGGTGAACCTGCCGCAGTACGACCTCAAGCCGCTTCTCCCGTCGATTTCGGTGCCGATGCTCATCACCGTCGGTCGTACCGACTGGATCACGCCGGTAACATGTAGCGAAACCATCGCCAGGCTGGTGCCGAACTCCACGATGGTGGTATTTGAGAAGTCGGGTCACTCCCCACAGATCGAGGAGGCCGAGGCGTGGACGCAGACGGTTCGGGACTTCCTTCACCGCGTGTACCCGCCGACCGTGCTCGCGTCCTGACACCGGTTCCGATGCGCTCGCTCGATGAATTGGATCGGCGTATTGTCGTCGCGCTGCAACAGGATGGACGGGCCAGCTGGACCGCTATCTCCGAAATGGTGGATGCCTCGTTGCCCACTGTCGCGCGCAGGGGACAACAGCTGATCGCTGATGGGATCGTGCGGATCGCCGTGTCGCCCGCCCCGGGCAGTACCGGGCCGGCGGATGCGTTCATCATCCGCATCAACTGCCAACCGGGAACACAAGTGTCCGTCGCCGCGCAACTGGTGGAGAATCCCGGCATGCGCTTCGTGGCCATTGTCACCGGCCGCTACGACATCGTCGCGGAGATGGTGGTGTCCGGGGGGGCCGCCAGTTACCCGAACCTGATCGCCGAGCTGCAATCCATCGACAACGTCGAGCGCTGGCGAAGCGACCTCATCATGCACGTCTACAAGATCAGCTCCGACTGGAGCAATCAGTTGCTGAAAGAGAGGCTGAACACTTCGGGCGAGCCGCAGGATCGGGCCGACAAGAGCCCCATGGAGCCTGGATCCCCAGGGCTTCTCGATGAGGCCGATCTCAAGATCCTCGAGGTGCTGCGCGATGACGGCCGGGAGGCGGTTCAGACGATCGCCGACCGGCTCGGCATGAACGAGAGCAGTGTGCGGCGGCGTTTCGAGCAGATGCGCAACTCGAACTCCATCGACATCGTCACCCTCGTGCCCGCACCCGCCCTCGGCATGGGAGCGGAAACACTCCTCACGGTGCGAGTCGCGCCCTCACGCATGGATGAGGTCGCCCGCGAACTCGCGAAATATTCGTCCGTTCGGTACCTTGCCGCGACCCTCGATGAGAACGCGCTCTTCTGCGAGGTCATCACGCGTTCCAGCGACGACCTGTATGAGTTCATCACCTCCACGCTGTCGGCTCTCGACGGAGTGGAGGGGTGGACCGCATCGATGGAGCTGCTGTTCCTGAAGCGCGGCTTCGCGGAGACGCCGTGGTGGAGGGCCCAGCTCGGAACCCCCGGAACACCCTGAACGGTCGCGGGCAACCGCAACCATGTCGCCTGCGCCCCTTCAGCGTGCGCGCTGTGCTCTCATCCGGTGATCCGGCCGGCCTCCGCATAACCGTCCAGCAGCAATTGCGTGAACCGGTCGGGCTTCACGAGGCTCACCATGTGGGTCGCGCCGGATACCGTCACCAGGCGCCCGTTCGCCGCCGCCGCGAGGTAGCGGCGGGCGTCAAGACGGAAATGGTCGAGCCGCCCGTTCACGAACAGCACGGGCTCCCCGATCCGGGCCAGGCTGCGCACCGGTTTCACCGGCCTGAGTGCCCGCAGCACGTCATCCATCACTTCGAGAGCGACCCCGCCGGCGAGAACGTCCTCCGCGCCGACGCGTGGGACGAACATCCGCACCATGAAGTCGTTGAGGCCGCGGCCGCGATCCGGCAGTGCGTGGATGCCGCGGGCCAGAATCCGCCAGCCCTCCAGGACCGCGCGGTTCGGCGTCGTGCCGCAGCTTGCCGCGAGCAGCCCGGAGATCGCGCCGGGATTCTGCGCCGCCCACTCGATCGAGAGGTAGCCACCCAGCGAGAACCCGCACAAGTACGGGCGGGAACCTTCGCCGGATGCCGTCGCGACGGCATCGCCGATCGTCTCCAGCGCGTTCTCGAGGGTGAAGCGCTCGCCCATCCTGCGGCCGTGGCCCGGCAGGTCGATCGCTGTCACGGGGATATTCCGATCCTGAAGGGACTCGATCTGGTGTCGCCACATGGTCGCGGAGGTGCGCAGACCATGAACCAGAACGACGGCGGAGGGCATGGCGGAATACTAGCCTCGGCCTCATGGGGTGTGTGACTCGAGGTCCGAGTCGATGCGGTAGCGTCGGCGCATGATCACAGCGTCTACAGAAGCTGATCCCGGCACGCCGGCGAACGCCCCGGAAACCCCGTACCTCGCGGTCGACCTCGAGGTGATGGAACGCAATCTTCGGCGCGCGGCTGACGATGCCAGGGAGCGGGGGATCGCGCTGCGGCCCCATGCGAAGACCCACAAGGTGCCGGAGATCGGCCGACGGCAGCTCGAACTCGGGGCAGCCGGTCTCACCCTCGCCACGGTCGCAGAGGCCGAGGTCTTCGCGGCGGCGGGATTCTCGGACATCTTCCTCGCCTACCCGGTGTGGCCGTCCGCCGCGCGTGTCACCAGGCTCCGCGATCTCGCGGAGCGCGCGTCTCTGCGACTCGGGATCGACTCGGTCGAGAGCGCACAGGCGCTCGGGTCCGCACTGGCCGGTGCCGGCGTCGAAGTTCTTGTCGAAGTCGACAGCGGGCATCATCGCAGCGGTGTCCAGCCGAGTGATGCCGCGGAAGTCGCGCTCGCCGCTGCACGCTCGGGTCTGAGGATCGTCGGCGTGTTCACGTTCCCCGGGCACGGCTACGCGCCAGGCGCGGGGCGCCAGGCAGCGCAGGATGAGGCCTCCGCCATCACCATCGCCGCCGAGGCGATTCACGCTGCCGGCCTCGAGATCAGCGTCAGAAGCGGCGGCTCGACCCCGACGCGGGCGGATGCCGATCCGGCAGCGCTCACCGAGCTGCGTCCCGGCGTCTACGTCTTCAACGACGCGCAACAGGTCGAGCTCGGGACCTGCTCGTTCGAGGAGGTCGCCCTCAGCGCGATGGCGACGGTCGTCAGCCGGTCGGGGCAGCACGCGATCGTGGATGCCGGCAGCAAGGTGCTCGGCGCAGACCGGGCGGCCTGGGCCACCGGCTTCGGGCGGCTACCCGATACTCCCGCCGCGCGGATCATTGCCCTGTCGGAGCACCATGCCACCATCCGCTTCCCCGACGGCGAACCGGTTCCGGAACGGGGAAGCGTCCTGCGCATCGTTCCCAACCACGTCTGCGCCACCGTGAACCTCGCCGATGAACTGCTCGTTGTCCGGGCCGGCGAGATCGTCGACAGCTGGGCGGTTGCGGCGCGCGGCGCGAACACCTGAGCCTTCCGCCCGGCTTCACGAGGCAGCAGCCTTGTCTCGCTGCCGCGCCGTCGACCCGTGGGAGGAGTAGGTTCAGGGGAGAGCACACGGGAGGCCAGCCATGGCCACGATCGGACGTTCAGCAGGCCGCGCGCCATCGGCGACCGTTCGTATCCCAGCGCGAACCGATCTGGACGTTCGGGTGAGCGGCGGCATCGTGCGCGGGGTCCGCGACGGATCGACGCTGGCCTGGCGGGGGATCCACTACGCGGCTCCGCCGGTGGGGGAGCTTCGGTTCCGCGGTCCGGCGAAGGTCATCCCGTGGACGGGTGTCCGCGACGCCAGCAGGTACGGCCAGGTCGCGCCGCAACTCCACTACGGTCAGTTTCGCGGTGCGAGCCCAAAGATCCCCGCCGGCGAGGACTGCCTCACCATCAACGTGCTCGCTCCCGCCGAACGCAGCCTCCCCCTGCCGGTCATGGTGTTCATTCACGGCGGCGGCTACAGCGCGGGATCGTCGCAGGACTTTCCCGGCCAGGGCGAGAGCTTCGTGCGCAGCGGACGAGTCGTCTACGTCAGTTTCAACTACCGCCTCGGGGCGCTCGGATGGCTCCATTTCGGCAAGTATTCGACGCCGGAGCGCCCCATCGAGAACAACCTCGGCCTGCGCGATCAGGTCGCCGCCTTCGAGTGGGTGCGCGACAACATCGCCGCATTCGGAGGCGACCCGGGAAACGTCACGATCTTCGGCGAGTCGGCCGGAGGCAACTCCGTCACCACCCTCATGGCAACACCTTCCGCTCGCGGGCTGTTCGCGCGCGCGATCGCGCAGAGCCCGCCCGCGAACGCCGTCTACTCGCGCGAACTCGCCGACGGCTGGGCGGAGGCGTTCGTCGACATCCTGCGTTCCCGAGCCGCGCTCGGCAAGAGCTCGAACCCGCCCGCCAGCCTGATCACCTCGGCGACCGTCGCCCAACTCACCAGGGCGGCGCTCACGCTTCAAATCGGCAGCCCTGACCTGAATCCTGGAACGTTCTGTCTCGCCCCGGTCGTCGACGGAGGATTCCTGCCGCAGCATCCGATTGCCGCCTTCCGCAGCGGCGACGTGGCCCGGGTTCCGCTCATCATCGGGACGAACGATCGCGAGGGGTCCTTGTTCCGCGGGCGCATCGACATCCTCCCGCGTACCCCTACGCGCATCCGAGCCCTCATCCGACACGCGCCGCCAGGCTCCCGCCCCGCAATGAGGGCCGCCTACCCCGGCCTGCCCGCCGCGCGACCGGCCGCAGACTTCGCCGGGGACTATGCGTTCTGGTATCCGAGCGCCCTCGTCGCCGACCGGCACTCGCGAAGCGCACCCGTCCACGTCTACCGCTTCGACATCGCACCCCGCCTGGTGCGCCTACTGGGGTTGGATGCCACTCATGGCATCGAGCTTCTCACCCTGTTCGACCGTGCAGACACACCCTTGGTGAAGACGATGACCGTGCTCGGCGGGCGTGAGCAGTTCACGAGTGCAGGAGACCGCATGCGGCTTCGCTGGATCCAGTTCGCCACCGACGGCACCGTGGCAGAGGACTGGCCTCCCTATCTCGAGGATGACCGCGCCACCTTGATCATCGATCAGGTCGACCGGGTCGAGGCCGATCCCCGTGGCGAACGGCGACGCGCCTGGGCGGCATTCCTCCCGGCCGTCTGAGTCGCGCCGGGTGCACCCCTAGGCATCCTCTGCGGCGATCGCCCTCTCGATGGCCGCGATGGACTGTGCGACATCGTCGTCGTCCGTCGACCAATTGCTCACCGAGATGCGCAGGATGTCGCGCCCGGCCCAGTGCGAGCCCGACATCCAGGTCGTGCCGTCGGCGAGCAGACGTGCGGTGATGCTGCGTGTCCTCTCGTCGGATCCGAAGCTCACAGACACCTGGGTGAACACCACCTCGTTGAGCACCTCGACGCCGGGCATGCGCGACAGCGCCTCCGCGAAGGTCTGCGCGTGGGCGACCAGCCGGTCGACGAGCGCGATCACGCCGGACCGGCCGAGTGACCGAAGGGCCGCCCACACCGGAACGCCGCGGGCGCGACGGGAGAACTCCGGAACCTTCTCGAACGGGTCGCCGGGGCCGCGGTCGTCGTTCATCAGATAGCTCGTGCGCACGCCGAACACCGAGCGGACGACCTCCGGCCGCGACACGATCGCGACGCCGCAGTCGTAGGGAACATTGAGCGTCTTGTGCGCATCCGTCGCCCAGGAGTCGCAGGTCTCGAGTCCGGCGAGCTGGTGACGATGCGTCGGACTCGCGGCGGCCCATAGTCCGAACGCGCCGTCGACGTGCACCCACGCGCCGTGCGCGTGCGCGATCTCCGCTGCTTCTGCCATCGGATCGGAGGCACCGGAGTGCAGGTTCCCCGCCTGCAGGCAGACGATCGCCGGACCGGTCACGGCGGACATCGCGTCGGCCAGCGCGCTCGCGACCAGCCGACCCTGGGCGTCCGCCTCCACCTCGACCGGGTGTCCCAGTCCGAGATACTTCAGGGCGAGGTCGACGGATGCGTGACGGTCCTTCCCGACGAAGACTCTCACCCGGGGTGCGCCGGTCAGCCCATCGGCGGCGAGATCCCAGCCGGCCTGGTCGAGCACGTACTGGCGGGCCGCGGCCAGGCCGACGAAGTTCGATCCGGTGGCGCCGGTCGTGAATCCGACATCCGCGCCAGAAGGCAGTCCCAGCAGGTCGAGGAGCCAGGCGCCAGCGGTCTCCTCCGCCGCCGCAGTAGCCGGGGTCGCGAAGCGCATTGCGGCATTCTGGTCCCAGGCGCTCACGAGCCAGTCCGCGGCCATCGACGCGGGCAGCGTTCCGCCGATCACCCAGCCGAAGAAGCGGCCGGAGGGCATCGCCATGAGGCCTGGCTCGGCGAGTCTGGCGAGTTCGTCGACTACGGTGAGCGCGTCGATCGCTTGATCCTGCAGCGGCATCGAGAAGTCGGCGAGAAGTTCGTCGACGCTTCGTCGTGGGCCGACCGGCCGGTTCGGAACAGACTGAAGCCAGCCCATGGCGTGCGCGTGCGCGCTGTCGAGCGCGTCACGATACTCCTCAGGTCGAGCGGACATGGTCACAGTGTAGGTGGGGCCTCCGTCTCGCAACAGTGCCGGCATCAGCCAGGCGGCGGCGTCCCAGGTGTGAACTTCCACAGAGTCCGGCTCTTGGCTTGAGTCTCGGCGAGCGGGAGGGAAGGGTTGAACACTCATGCAACCGGAAAGGAGCACCCATGCTCACCCTCACCGAAACTGCCAGCACGCTCATCAAGAATCTCGCCGACCAGTCGGCGGTGGCGGAGGACGCCGGGCTGCGGATCAGCGCGGATGCCGAGGTCACCACCCTCACGGTCGATCTGGCAACTGCTCCTGAGCCGACCGACGCCGTCGTCGAGAGCGCCGGCGCCCGCGTATTCCTCGAGGAGAACGCCGCGGACGCCCTGGCCGACAAGGTGCTCGACGCCCAACTCGAGGAGGGCGGCGCCGTGCGCTTCGCCATCGCGGAGGCTTAGCCCGAACCACCCTGGCGGGGCAGGGGCGGAGCACTCAGAACAGTTTCTCCGCCTTCGCCTCGTCGGGCTCCTCGATCTCCAGGAGCAGGCGTTTGCGCTCGAGCCCGCCGGCGTAACCGGTGAGGCTGCCGTCGGACCCCACGACGCGATGGCAGGGGACGATCACGCTCAGCGGATTCCTGCCGACGGCCTGCCCTACGATCCGGGCGAGCGACTTGTCGCCGAGCTTCTCCGCGAGGGCACCGTAGGTGGTGGTCTCGCCGTAGGGGATCTCCGCCAGCAGCGCCCAGACCTTCGTCTGGAACGCGTCACCGGCGGCCGCGGTCGGTATCTCGAACGAGGTTCGGCGGCCGGCGAGATATTCGGCGAATTGCTCGGCCATCAGCGCGAAGAGCGGGTCGGACGAGGGCGCGACGTAGGGTCCGAACATCTCCTCGGTGGGCCGGTGCCAGTGCTGCGGGTAGAAGATTCCCGTCAGGGCGCCGTCCTCAGCGACGAGGGTCAACTCCCCGATACCCGTTTCGATGATGGTGTGGTGTGCAGCCATTGCCTTCGATTCTCCCCGTCACTCGATTCCGCTTCACCCTGTAGACGTCCCGGCGGCCCGAAACGTGAGATGCAGCAAGGAGTCACGCGGCGGCGAACCGCTTCGCGGACCGCGCTTTCGCCTTCTCTGCCTCGACCGCCCTGTCTTTGGGCGGGGTCGTGGCGACGAGATCGTCGAGCAGATGCTGCGTCACATGCGCGATCTCGTGGACGGCCCGCTCGAACGCTTCGGCGTTGGCCTTCGACGGTTTCGTTGTCCCGCTGATCTTGCGCACGTACTGCAGAGCGGCTGCGTGGACCTCGAGGTCGTTCGCAGCCGGTTCGAAATTGTGGAGGGTGTGGATGTTGCGGCACATGCAGCGAGGCTAACCCCAGCCGCCGACGCGCTCAAGAGCCTTGGGCCGAGCGCGAGCAGTTTCGCAGGTACTCCCGGATCACCGGGTCGGTCGTGAGGGACGCGGCCTTCCGGTACGCCGCGGCCGCCTCATCCGGACGTCCGGCCAGCGCGAGAAGGTGCGCACTGGTCGCCCAGGCCGGCTGGAAGCGCGCAACCGCGGCATCCTCGATAGCGTCGAGCGAGGCGAGTCCGGCGAGTGGGCCGTCGGTGCGGCCGATCGTCGCGGCGAGGGAGACGCGGGCGCCGAGCGTCGGGGCGAGCGCGACGAGCGCCTCGTAGAGCTTCTGCAGCGCGGCCCAGTCGGTCATGCCCGACCTCGCTCGGGCGCAGTGCACCGACTGGATCGCCGCCTCGAGCTGGAACCGGCCAACGCGACCGAGATCATGGGCGCGGCCCAGCCAGGCCTCGCCCTGGGCCACGAGCGCGGCATCCCACCGGCTGGTGTCCTGTTCGTCGAGGGGGACGTGGCGCCCGTCGGCGACTCGAGCGTCTGCGCGCGCGAGTGAGAGCGCGATGAGCGCTGCGAGACCGAACGCTTCCGGTTCGTTCTCGAGCAGCTCGGCGAGTGTTGACGCGAGATAGAGGGCCTCCGCGGAGAGCGACTCGCGCACGGTTTCTCCCGAGACGAGCATCCAGTCGATCGCGTAGGCGCCATAGATCGCCTCGAGCACGGCGGGAAGCCGGGCCGGCATGTCCTGGCGGAGCGGAACGGTGAACGGGATGCGGGCGTCCCTGATGCGCCGCTTCGCCCGAACGAGCCGCTGCGCCATCGCGGGTTCCGGTATGGCGAACGCTGACGCGATCTGCCGCGATTCGAACCCGAGCACGGTCTGCAGCATGAGCGGGGTGCGCACGGCGGCATCGATCGCGGGGTGTGCGCACACGAACAGGAGCTCGAGCCTCTTGTCCGGGATGGCGTCGAGGTCGAGATCGTCGACGAAGGCGAGGGAGACGGTGTCGAGCGGCGTTGAGCTGCGACGGGCGGAAGAACGGTACGCGTCGCGCTGCCGGTTGCGGGCCACCGTGAGCAACCAACCCTCGGGATTGCCCGGAATTCCTTTCGCCGGCCAACTCGTCAGAGCTCGCAGGAACGCGTCAGAGAGCGCGTCCTCAGCCAGTGCGATGTCGCCGGTCGGCGCCGCGAGCAGGGCGAGCAGTCGTCCGTAGGAGGCGCGGGCCACTTGCTCGGCCCGCGCCCCCGCGAGATCAGCCGACTCGGTCACACGGTGTTCACTCACATCGTGCTCTGCCACTGCCCGTCGCTGAAGCGGACGGCCGACGGCCTGACCTCGACGGTGCCCCATTGTGCGGCAGGGCACTTCTCGGCCCAGGCGAGTGCGGCATCCAGGTCGGGGACATCGATCACGAACGTGCCGCCCAGTTGCTCCTTGGTGTCGGCGAATGGGCCATCCTGAATCCTCATGCTCCCCTCACGCAGTGTGACGGTCGTCGAGGTCCCGGATGGCTGCAACACCTCGGCGGAGGCGAGGACCCCTGCGGCATCGAGCTCCTTCGCGTAGGCGTCGAATGCCGCCTTGCCCTGATTGAGTGCGTCCTCGCCGAGTTCGGCCTCCGACATCTCGGGGTAGTGCAGCAGAAGTGTGTAACGCATGGGACTCCTTTCCGATCATTGGTACGGTACCGGCCGCCCTGGGCGACCGACATACCTCCATGACGATTCACGGGAATCCCGATCGACAGTCCGCGCCGGGTTCAGCCGGGGTCCAGAATGAAAGCATGAGCACGATTCTCGTTACCGGCGCTACCGGCACACTCGGCACCCCGACTACCGAACAGCTGAGGGTGGCCGGTCACGACGTTCGAGCGCTCAGCAGGCGCACTGGCCCGGGCCTCACGACGGGCGACCTCCTGACCGGGGAGGGTATCGCGGCGGCGCTCGATGGCGTCGACGCCGTCGTGCATCTGGCGACCGGGCGCAGAGATGTCGATCAGGCGCGCACCATGATCACCGTCGCGCGCGCGGCGGGAATCGCGCACTTCCTTCTCATCTCGATCGTCGGAATCGAGGACATCCCGCTCGGCTACTACAAGGGCAAGGTCGAGATCGAGCGGATGCTGCAGGACTCCGGGCTGCCGCTCACGATCCTGCGCGCCACCCAGTTCCACGATTTCGTCGACGGCATCTTCCGGTCGCAGAAGCTCTCGCCGGTCGTTGTCGCGCCCGCATTCTCCTTCCAGCCGGTCGCGGTATCCGAGGTGGCTGCGCGGCTCGTCGAGCTGGCCGGCTCGGATCCGGCAGGTCGGGTCGCCGACATCGGCGGGCCCCAGCAGCGTACGGCCCGCGATCTCGCGGAGGCGTGGAAGCGTGCCTGCGGAGTCCGTCGGCCGATCTGGACCGTGAAGCTGCCCGGAAAGACCTTCGCCGGCTACGCCGCAGGACATCACCTCGTTCCCGGGCCCGCTTTTGGCAAAGGCACCTTCGAGGAGTACCTCGCCGGGAAGTACGGGGCTAAGCCGGCCACACCCCGATGATGATCGCCATCACGAGGATCGTCACGAGCTCGTGTGCGATGTTGAGCATGGTCAGCCCGCTCGGGCGCTTGTCGAACGCGTCATGAGTGATGAACCGGGCCGCAGTGAATCCCGCCCAGAGCACGACCGCGGTGACGATCGCACCCCAGAAGAAGCTGCCGCCGTAGAACTTCCAGGCGAGGAAGACCGATCCAGCGAGCACCCATGCCGTGACGAAACTGACCAGGAGCGTCGTGATGATCGGCCCTGTCGCATCGCTCATCTTTCCGGACGGGGTGACACCCGCGGTCTTCATCCAGTAGTTGCCGAACACCTTCGGGGTGTACCAGATCGAGCCGACGATCATGCTCGAGAGCGTTGCGAGAATGACTGCCCAGTAGTTGATCTCGGGAAGCATGATGATCCTTTCAGCGTCGTTGCTGTAGTCGTGCTCGAATCCTAGCGCTTGCCTGCCGCACGCTCAGGCCTCGGGGGTACCGTGCTCGAACGAATCCGCCGGCTTGCGGATCAACGCGGCGACCGGGATCGCGAACAGCGAGATGATCGCCCCGCACAGGAACGCGGCCTGGATTCCGCCTGCCAGCGCGGGCAGGGCGGGCGCGCCGTGGTTGGCAAGGGTCGCGGACTGCGCGGCCATGACCGTGACGAACAACGCTGTTCCGGCGGCGCCGGCGACCTGCTGCACCGTGCCGACGATCGCGCTGCCGTGCGAGTAGAGATCCGGGGTGAGCGCGGCGAGTCCGGCGGTGAACAGCGGTGTGAACATGAGTGCCAGCGCGAAGCTCAGCGAGAGGTGCGCCGCGAGCACCCACCAGAACGGCGTGTGCTGGTCCAACATGGTCATCCCCCAGAACACGATGCTCACGATGACGGAACCCGTCACTACGAGCGCGGTCGGCCCGATACGGTCATAGATCCTGCCGACGAAGGGCGCCATGAGCCCCATGACGAGGCCGCCGGGCAGGAGCAGTAGGCCGGTCGACAGGGTGTCGAGACCGAGCACGTTCTGCATGTAGATGGGAAGCAGGATGATGGTGCCGAACAGCGCGAGCATGCTGATCGTGATCATGATGATGGACAGCGTGAAGGTGCGGGACCGGAACGTCCTCAGGTCGAGCAGCGCGTCGTCCCGGCGCTGCAACTGCAGTTGGCGGAGGATGAACAGGGCGATCGCCACGACGCCGACTCCGAGGGGTATCCAGCCGCTCAAGGGGTTGCCCCCGCTCGCGACGGCACCCAGGTTGCTCAGGCCGTAGACGAGCCCTCCGAACCCGAACGCGGAGACGATGACGGACGGTACGTCGAAGTGGGTGGGCTTCGGCTCCGTGACGTTCTGGATGCGCGCCGCGCCCAGCAGGAGCGCGGCGATCGCGATCGGGAGAACCAGCCAGAACATCCAGCGCCAGTCGAGCACGCTCAGGATGAGCCCGGAGATCGTCGGCCCGATCGCCGGGGCGACCGAGATGACGATCGAGATGTTGCCCATCGTGCGTCCGCGGGAGGCCGGCGGCACGAGCGTCATGACGGTCGTGAACAGCAGGGGCATCATGATCGCGGTACCGCTGGCCTGCACGATGCGCGCGGCGAGGAGGATCGTGAAGCCGGGTGCGATCGCTGCGATGAGCGTCCCTGCGCTGAACAGAGTCATGGCGGTGAGGAACACCGGACGGGTGTGGAATCGCTGCAGAAGCCACCCGGTGACCGGGATGACTACGGCCATGGTGAGCATGAACGCCGTGCTGAGCCATTGCGCCGCGCTCGCGTCGATGCGCAGGTCGCGCATGAGCACGGGCAAGGCGACGCCCATGATCGTCTCGTTCAGGATCACGACGAACGCCGAGACGAGCATGAGGGTGATGACGAGGCGGTTGCGCGCGCTCGTCGTCGCCGCCTCGGATGCGGTCTCGGGGGTCGGATGGGAAAGTGTGGTTTCGGTCATGGGAGTTCTCGTGATCGGCGGGAAGGGGAGGTGACTGTGGAAAGTCTGCGTTGGAATAGCTTGCACTATTCCTAGGACATCGACGTGCCTAGGCGGTTAAATGTATACGGTGTCAACATTGCGCGCAAGCGGGGGAGTGAAAGACACCATTGACGTTTGGATGAGGTGGCAGTAATCTCTTGTAATCAACTAAATGGTTGATAAAGCGATAGGTTGATAATGATGATAGCTGGCGGCAATGAGGCAAAGCTCGACCGCGCGTTCATGGCCCTCGCAGATCCGGTGCGGCGAGCACTCGTCGCCCGCCTCTCACGCGGGCCGGCGACGGTCAACGAGCTCGCCGAGCCGTTCGACATCACCAAGCAGGCCGTCTCGAGGCACATCCGGGTTCTCGAGGGGTCCGGGCTCATCACCCGTACTCGCGACGGCCAGCGGCGTCCGTGTCACCTCGACCCCGCTGCGCTCGAGGCACTCACGGGCTGGATCGACAGCTATCGCCTGATCGCCGAGCGGCAGTACCGCCGGCTCGACGCCGTACTGGACACCATGAAGGAGAAGGAATCATGACCAATGCACTGACCATCACCGCAGAACCCGGAGTGCCGTTCATCGAGTTCACACGTGACTTTGACGCGTCCGTCGAGGACGTGTTTCGCGCCCACAAGGAGCCGGACATCATCAAGCAGTGGCTCGGCCCGAACGGCTACGAGACTCAGGTCGAACGCTACGACTTCCGAACGGGTGGCGGCTACCGTTTCGTCCAGAGGGACGGCGACGACGAGTACGCCTTCAATGGCGTGTTCCACGTCGTCCGCGACAACGAGTTCGTCATCCAGACCTTCGAGTTCGAGGGCTTCCCGGATGTCGTGAGCATCGAGTCGCTCCGATTCGAGGATCTCGGAAACGGTCGCACGCGCCTCGTCGGCCACAGCGTGTACCCGACGCAGGAGGCCCGAGACGGCATGGTCGCGAGCGGCATGGAGCGGGGGATGTCAGAGGGCTACGGCCGTCTCGACGCCCTGCTCGCAAAGTCCTGATCGGATGCGGGAGGACGAATCGCCTCTCCACGGGTTGATTCTTCCTCCTTTCGCGTCCCTGCTCGAGAAGTTCCTCCGGCGCGGCATCCCGGCCGAGGCATGGGTTGCGGATGCCCTGCGACGGGAAGATTTCTGCGTTCCCTCGGGTTTGTCCCATCATGAAAGCCATCGTCTACAGCGAAACCGGCGACCCCTCCGTTCTCCACCTGGTCGAGCGGGAGCTTCCCGACCCGGGTCCGGGCGAGGTGCGCGTGCGCGTGATCGTGTCGGGGGTGAACCCAACGGACTGGAAGTCACGGCGCGGCTCTCAGCCCGGTGAGGTGCTTCCCTTCCCGGAGGTGGTTCCCCACCAGGACGGTGCCGGCATCGTCGACGCCGTCGGACAGGGCGTGGACCGGCTGAAGGCGGGCGATCGGGTGTGGCTCACGCTCGCCGCCTATGGGCGGGCGAGCGGCGGCACTGCCCAGGAGTTCACCGTGCTGCCGGCCGAACGGGTTCATCCGCTTCCGGATGCCGCGAGCTTCGAGCTCGGGGCGAGCCTCGGAGTCCCCGCCCTGACCGCGCATCGGGCATTGACCGTCTCGGAGGACGGCCCCGCCCGGTTGAGTCAGGGGGCGTTGTCGGGAAAGACGGTCCTCGTTGCCGGTGGCGCAGGAGCGGTCGGGAACGCCACCATCCAGCTCGCCCGCTGGGCCGGGGCGCGCGTGATCGCGACCGTCAGTTCCCCGGAGAAGGCGGCGCTTGCCTCGGCGGCGGGCGCCGACCATGTTGTGAACTATCGTGAGTCGGATGCCGCGGTCGAGATCCGGCGTCTCGTTCCCAGCGGGGTCGACCTCATCGTCGAGGTGGCGCCGGCGCGGAATGCAGAACTGGACCTCGCGGTCATCCGCAACCGCGGCTCGATCGCGGTCTATGCGAACAACGGCGGCGACGCACTCACGCTCGAGGTGCGGAAGCACTTCAGCCTCAACGTGCGCTATCAGTTTCTGCTCCTGTACACGGTCGGGCGGCGGGAGATCGAGGCTGCGGTGACGGATGTCCACCAGGCGCTCGTCGACGGCGCGCTTGCGGTCGGGGAGCGGGCCGGCCTGCCTCTCCATCGCTTCGACCTCGCGGCCACCGCACAGGCCCATGCCGCGGTCGAGGGCGGTGCGGTCGGCAAGGTGCTCATCGAGGTGGGCCGGCCCTGATCGGCCGGGCTCAGGTTACGCAGGGTTTCTCCGTGTGACGTCACGAACCGATGAGGTTCGGCTCGCCCGGTTAGCGTCTCCTCATGACTCTCATCGACACAAAGGCCACTCCGTCCACATCCGCCCTGGAACGAGCACAACGCCTCAGCTCGGCGGGCTCCTCCTGGGCGGAGCGCATCGCCTCCGATGTCTCGAGCGCACAGCTCACCTACCGGGTCAAGGCTTCCGGCACCGGCTCGGTGGCCAGCCGCATCACGGCCGGGAGGCACGAGTTCCTGGTCGACGAGCCTGCCGCGCTCGCCGGCGACGATGTGGCCGCGAGCCCGGTCGAGTACGCCCTCGGGGCGCTCCTCTCCTGCCAGGTCGTCGTGTACCGGTTGTACGCCCAGGCACTGGGCATCCAGGTGGACGAGATCGACATCGCCGCCGAAGGCGACCTGGACGCGCGCCGCCTGTTCGGCATCGAGGAGAGCGTGCGCCCCGGCTTCGGCGCGGTGCGCCTCGCGGTGACCATCACGGGGCCGGAGAGCGAGGAGCGCTACCAGGAGCTCCGCGCGGCGGTCGACGAGCACTGCCCGGTGCTCGACCTGTTCCGGAACCCCACTCCGGTGACCGTCACGGTCGCGAAGGGTCAGCGCTAGAACCGCCGCGCGAACGGCCGGGACTTCCGCATCCGGATGAGCAGCAGGATCGGGACGAGTACGTACGGCAGGTTGAAGGCCAGGAACTTGAGCGGATTCTGGGTGTGGAACTCCGGCTCTCCGAAGAACTCCACTCCGAACACGATGACCCCGGTGATGACCGAGATCGCCGTCGCGTAGACGACACTGGGGAGCTGGATCCAGTTCCAGCCCTTCACGAGCGCGGCGACGAGCACGAGGTAGAAGGGCAGGTAGACGAGGGCCGACAGGCCGGTCACGATGCGCATCCACACCGGAGGATGCATGAACAGCGGGTCGGCATCGTGCGCGTACCAGTAGTTCGAGTTCGCGAAGAAGTTCGCGGACGGCTCGCTGAAGTCGACTCCGAGGGTCGGCAGCAGGTCGCTGATGAGCGACGTGACCGCGAACGCCGAGAAGATCACCACGAAGAACACGTCGATCCTGCGCTCGCGGAGCGGGAGGGTTCTCATGGACGAGACGCTACCGGATGCCCGGCCGCCGGAACAGAAAAAAGGAGCCGGGCTCAATGCCCGGCTCCCGAATGCGCGACCGAGATCGCGACTGCGGCGCAGCTATGCGCTGTTGCTCTTGGAGGCTGCCTTCGCCTTCTTGTCGGCGCGCTTTTCCTTCAGAGACTTAGCCGCCGCGGTCTTGGCGCTGCTCTTCTTGGGTGATTTGTCTGCCATAAAGACTCCCTCCCTCGGAAGCACGATCGGCTTCGATTAGAGCCGACCTTACGCCACCTGCCGACCGAACGCATCTTCCTCGGCGCGTCGGAAGCGGATCCTCAGGGTGCGCTCAGGGACGCAGCAGCACTTTCGTGGCGCGGCGCTCGTCCATCGCGGCATAGGCGTCCGCGGCCCGCGCAAGAGGCAACTCGAGGTCGAACACCCGGCCGGGGTTGAGCGCGCCGGAGAGCACTTCCGGCAGGAGCTCATCGACGTACCCGCGCACCGGTGCGACTCCGCCGTTCACCCCGACGTTGCTGTTGAAGAGCACCCCGATGGGCAGTTCCGGCCCGCCGGCCGGGACTCCGACGTAGCCGACCATGCCTCCCGGGCGGGCGGAACGGATGGCCTGGTCCATCGACTCCTTCGTTCCGACGCACTCGAGCACGAAGTCCGCGCCGACCCCGTCGAACAGCTCCTTGATGCGGTCGACCCCGGCGTCGCCGCGCTCCTCGACCACGTCGGTCGCACCGAACTCGTGCGCGATCGCCTGGCGGTCGGCGTGACGGGACATCGAAACGATGCGCGCCGCTCCCAGCCGCTTCGCGGCGAGCACGGCACAGAGCCCGACGGCGCCGTCGCCGACGACGGCGACTGTGCTGCCCGCGGTGACGCCGGCCGAGATCGCCGCGTGGTGACCGGTGCCCATGACATCCGCGAGCGTGAGCAGGCTCGGAACGAGTGCCTCGCTCGGGACCGACGGTGTCGCCACGAGCGTGCCGTCGGCGAGCGGGACCCGCACCCGCTCGCCCTGGGCGCCGTCGACGAAGTCGCCCTCGCGGTCGTCTGTGCCCCACCAGCCGCCGTTCAGGCAGGAGGTGCTCACTCCGTTTCGGCAGTTCCGGCAGCTGTTGTCGCAGAAGTAGAACGGGGCTATGACGAAGTCGCCGACACGCACCGTCGCGACGGCGGAGCCGACCTGCTCGACGATTCCGACGAACTCGTGGCCGATGCGACGGGGTACCGGTACCGGCGTCACGCCCCGGTACGGCCACAGATCCGACCCGCACACGCACGCCGCCGTCACCCGAACAATCGCGTCGGTGTCGGTCGAGATGACCGGATCGGCGACCTCCTCGACTCGGATGTCGCGTTCTCCATAGATCATCGTTGCTCGCATGAGGACAAGTTTACGAAAGCGCGCCGACCCGTCCCGCCGAACCCGTCGTCGACGTGGAGGAGCGGCTGAGCGAGCCACCCCGAACGGAAGATCGGGGGATACCCCGATAGCGGATTGCCGCAGAAGTTGAGAGCCTGAAGCCATGAACCTCAGCAGGCCCAGATCCGACAGAGTCATCGCCGGCGTGTGCGCAGCCATTGCGCGGCGCTTCGGATGGAATCCGACGACCGTGCGCGTCGCCACTGTCCTGAGCTGTCTCATCCCCGGACCGCAGTTCGTCATCTACATAGCTCTGTGGATCCTGATCCCGGAGGATCCCGCCTGACGGGTGGAATGATTCCGGGTGCGGTCGCGTTGGACAGGTGGATCAAACGCAGTGAAAGGCGACCATGGAACTCGAACTCGGACTCGACACCTTCGGCGATGTCACGGTCGGTGCTGATGGCGAGAAGCTCTCGCACGCGCAGTCGATCCGAAATCTGGTCGAGCAGGCGGTCCTCGCCGACGAGGTCGGCGTGGACTTCATCGGGGTAGGGGAGCATCACCGGGACGACTTCGCGGTCTCAGCGCCCGAGGTAGTGCTCGCCGCGATTGCGAGTCGCACCTCCCGCATCCGCCTCGGCTCGGCGGTGACTGTGCTGAGCTCGGACGACCCGGTGCGCGTGTTCGAGCGCTTCTCCACGGTGGATGCCGTGTCAAGAGGCCGTGCGGAGGTCATCATCGGGCGAGGCTCGTTCACCGAGTCGTTCCCGCTGTTCGGGTTCGACCTGGCCGACTACGGGCAGCTGTTCGAGGAGAAGATCGATCTCTTCGCCGAACTCCTGAAACAGGGGCCGGTGACCTGGAGCGGCGGGTTGCGCTCCGGTCTGACCGACCAGCGGGTGTTCCCGCCGACCGAGTCCGGCCTGCTCAAGACCTGGGTCGGCGTCGGCGGCAGCCCTGAGTCGGTCGTCCGCGCGGCCAAGTACGGCCTTCCGCTCATGCTCGCGATCATCGGCGGCGAGCC
>DATCXP010000193.1:0-10265 GCA_036565765.1 Terrimesophilobacter sp. | reverse complement strand
CGGGCGTGATCCGCGGTGAGCGCCTTCCGCTGTTCGGATACCTCGCGATCGGCATCGCGCTCGTCGCCGTTGTGCTGGTCGGATTCGTGAAGGAGAAGGGCGCCGTGCGGCCCAGCGTCAGGGCGCTGCTCATGGCGATCGGTTCCGGCACGATGATCGGCGCGTTCCTGATCCTGATCGACCTGACCCCGGATGATTCCGGCCTCGTCCCGCTCATCGCGAACCGCGCCGTGAATGGGGTCATCATGTTCGTGGTGGTGGGCGCGCTGTCGCTTGGAGCGAAGACCATTTCTGGTCTTCGCCGCGACGCCAGCGCCGACGTCCGTCCCGGACGTCGGGTTCCTACTGTGCGCAAAGAGGCCAGCTCCCCGCTCGGTATGCTCCGCCCAGGCTGGCGCGCCGGCCTCTGGCTGGCCGTCGTCTGCGGCGCCATCGACGCTTCCGCGAACGCCGTGCTCCTGCTCGGCCTCCGCATCGGCGAGCTCACCGTCATGTCGGTGCTGACCGCGCTCTACCCGGCGGGGACGATCATCCTCGCTGCGGTCGTGCTCCGCGAACGCATCGCCCCGGTGCAGGTCGTCGGCCTCGTGCTCGCCCTGATCGCAGCAGGGATGCTCGCGCTCGCCTAGGGGGTGTAGGTGCTCAGAGGATAGAAGCTCAGCGGTGTGCAAGCTCAGGGGTGTGCAAGCTCAGGGGTGCACGAAGCGGTCGGCGAGGGGGGCAAGTTCCCACTTCAGCCGGTCGAAAAGGGCGACGCTCTCGAACCCAGGCCAGTCCTCCGGCAGCACTCTCGGTTGCAGGCCGGGGTCGAGATAGGGGATCGTCCTCCACTGGTCGAGCACCATGACGTAGTCGGCGAACGCGTCGTGAGGGTTGTTGGCCGGGCCGTATCCCGAGAATGACGCGATGAACCCGCGGTGAAGCCTCGCAATGCTGTCCAGATCCCACCACCGCCGAACGGCGGACTGCAGCGTTCCAGCCGTTTGCGGGGTGTCGGTGATGAACACGGTCGCAGCGTGCCGGAGTTCCAGAGCGGCGAGGATCTCCTCGACCTCATCGGTGAGGAACGCCGGGCAGATCCACAGACCGGGGGCGACCGTTCCGCATCCGATCCAGCCGAGCCGCTTGCGCAATTGGTGGCGTGCGGCGCGCTCGGACTCCGGAAGCGAGAAGGAGACCAGGCACCAGGAGCCGCCGTCGCGCTGCTGGCGGAAATTGAAGATGCGGCGATCTCCTCGCTCCAGCATGGGGAGAGCGGATCCGTTCAATCGGTAACCGCTGTGGCCGGTGACCGCCTCGGGGACCAGCAACCCCTTCTTCTTGACACGCAGGACGGCGGTGCGGGTGTGGGAATCGGTCACGCCGACCGCATCCATGAGGCGGATCAGTTCCGCAATCGACACCCAGCCGCCAAGACTGCGCAGGTACGATCCGATGATCGTGCGCAGCAGGGAGGTCGCACTCCCCGGCCGCGCGTCGAAGTCCTCGAGGCCGTCGAGGTGCGAGCTCACGCTGCGCGTATGCGTCTCCGGGATCGGCGTCATGACAACTCCCCGGCGATCGCCTCGACGCCGAGCTGCAGCTCGGCGAAACTCGTGGTGAGGGGCGACAGCCCCAGCCGCAATCCGTTCGGCCGTCGGAAGTCGGGGATGATCCCGCGCCTCCAGAGCCGCGCGTTGACCTCCGCGAACGCGTCGTGGTCGACCGTCACGTGGCTCCCGCGACGCGTCGGGTCGCGCGGGGAGGCGAGCGCGGCGCCCTTCGGCACGAGCAACTCGTCGATCAGGTCGATGGCGTAGGCGGTCATGGCCTCGGACTTCCGGCGGATCGCATCGATCCCCACCGCGGCGATCAGCGCGAGCATGTCCTGCATGGCGAGCATCCCCACGATCGCCGGTGTCCCGCTGATGAAGCGGCGGATGCCGGCGTGAGGCTCATAGTCCTGCCCCATTGCGAACGGTTCGCTCGTGCCCATCCAGCCCTGGATCGGCTGCCGGAAGCTGTCCTGGTGCTCGGCCCTCACGTAGCCGAAGGCCGGGGAGCCCGGGCCGCCGTTCAGGTATTTGTACGTGCACCCGGCCGCGAGGTCGACACCCCAGGCATCGAGCTGCATCGGCACAACGCCGACGGAGTGGCAGAGGTCCCAGAGCACGAGCGCCCCGGCGTCGTGGGCGATCGCGGTGATCGCGGGAGCATCGGCGAGGAAGCCGGACCGGTAGGCGACATGGCTCAGCACGACCAGCGCGGTGTCCGGACCGACGACCGCGACGATCTGCTCGGGTGTGACGCCGGCATCCGGCTCCGGCGTGATCCACACCAACTTCTTGCCGAGCTCCGTCGCGATCCCCTGCAGCAGAAACCGGTCGGTCGGGAAGTTGTCGGTGTCGACGACGATCTCGGAGCGCCCGGGCCGCGCAGCCAGCGCGGTCCGGATGAGCTTGTACAGGATGACGGTCGTCGAGTCCCCGACGAACACCTGGCCGTTGGCCGCCCCGAGTACTGCGTCACCGATCCCATCGCCGATCCTGAGCGGGAGGTCGTACCACTGCTCGTCCCAGCCCCGGATGAGGCGCCCGCCCCAGGCACTCGTGGCGAACTCGGAGAGCCGCTGCGCACTCGCCTTCAGCGGGCGGCCGAGTGAGTTGCCGTCGAGGTAGGCCTTCACGTCGCCGTCGTCGACGAACAGGCTGCGATGGGCGCTGAGCGGATCGGCGGAGTCCAGTTCCTGGGCGCGGGAGTCGGTCATGTCAGTCTCTCCTTGAGGTCTGATCCATCGAGAACCACGGAGCCGGACAACCACTGGGCCGGACCCCCCGTGCGTTCCTGCCGGAGGTGACTCACGCGCGTGCCGAAAGCCGGTGCGGCGATCGCGGCGACCACAGCGTCCATTCCCAATCCCGCATGTTCCAGGGCAAGCAGTTCACGCTCGTTGACGCCAACCGGGAGCGGGCCGTTGCCGAGGTCCGTCCCGTACACGACCATGCCGCCTGCCGCATGGAAGCGACGGACATTGTCGCTCGCGATCTCGAAGGCCGCGCCGAATCGTCCCCAGCCGTGAATGTCGAGGGTGCTCACCCAGCTTTGCGCCAGAGCCATCGAGGCGAGGAGCCGGTCGTCGAGGCGTTCGGTCCACGGCGAGTGTGCCAGGCGGTCGACCCCTGCCTCGAAGGCCCGTTCTGCCTGCCCGACCCCCTGGACGTGGGCGGCGACCGTCACCCCGCGGGAATGGGCGTGCCCGACGATCGCGCACAGGGTGGCGTCGTCGAACACGGGGCCGTCTTCCGAGTCGAGGGTGATCTTGATGAAGGTCGCGCCGGCATCGAGCTGGCGGTTCACCGCGATCGGCGCCTGCTCCGGCGAGACAACGGTTTCGATGGAGGCTGCCGGCGCCCAGCCGTCGTGTGTCGGGTAGCCGCCGGGCGACGTGAGGAATCGGCCTGCGAACCGCACCTCGGGCAGCGCGGCGTCGCCCGGCCAGGTTCGTGCGATGTCGAGATCCCAGCCGAAGTCGTCGACGGCGACGATGCCGCCGTCCGCGAGCAGACTGCCGTCGATCAGCCCGAGGTGCACGTGCGCGTCGCGGAAGCCGGGGAGGATCGTGCCCGGCAGGTGCCCTGCCGGTGCCGGGTCGGCATCCGTCGCCATCCTGAAGCCGCCGTCATCGAGGACGAGCGTTGAGAGGCCGAGCCAGCCGCCGTGCCAGCACTCGTCGACGGTGAAGACGACGCCGTCCCCTGGATCCCGGTCCCTGAGGTGCGTGACCTCACCGCTCCCTGAGGAGCGAGCGCCAGCGAACGGCTCGAAGGGAGCAGCGAACGGCTCGTCGGTACTTCCAGCTGTCATCGAATCTCCGTGCGCACCGCGAAGAGCTCGGGGAAGAAGGTCAGGTCGAGCGCCTTCTGCAGGAAGCCGACCCCGCTCGATCCGCCCGTTCCGCGCTTGGTCCCGATGATGCGCAGCACGGTCTTCACGTGGCGGAAGCGCCACAGCTGGAAGTTCTCCTCGAGGTCGACGAACTCTTCGCAGGTCTCGTACTCGAGCCAGTGTTCTTCTGGGTTCTCGTAGATCCGGCGGAACGTCTCGATGAGTTCTTCGCTCATCGCGTAACCCTGCGTCACGTCCCGGTCGAGCACACTCCTGGGTACCTCGTGCCCGTGCCGCGCGAGGTAGCGAAGGAATTCGTCGTAGACGCTCGGCTCGTCGAGCAGCTGGGCGAGCAGCTCGTGCGCCTCGGGCTGCGACTGGAAGACCTTGAGCATCCCGGCGTTCTTGTTGCCGAGCAGGAATTCGACCGCGCGGTACTGATAGGACTGGAATCCGGATGCGTTGCCGAGGAAGCCGCGGAACTGCGCGTATTCGGTCGGCGTGAGCGTCGCGAGCACCGACCACTGCTCTGTGAGCTGCCGCTGGATGTGCTTCACCCGCGCAATGCGCTTGAGTGCGACCTGCAGTTCGTCGTTCGCGATGAGCTCCCGCGCCGACATCAGCTCGTGCCGCATGAGCTTGAGCCAGAGCTCGCTCGTCTGGTGCTGGATGATGAACAGCATCTCGTCGTGGTGCACCGGTTCGCTGATGGGAACCTGGGCGGAGAGCAAGCGGTCGAGTTGCAGATACGAGCCGTAGCTCATCTTGTCGGTGAAGTCGGTGACGATTCCGGATTCTATGGTGCGTTCGTGCGTCATTGCATCGGGCATGCTACGACCCTATTACGGAATCGCGACGGCCGCCATGATTCCGTGATAAGCCCACCAGCCCGTGCTGTGCGCCGCCGCCGAAGCGGCGGCGCACCAGGCCTACAGGGCCGCGAGCTCCCCGATCAACTTGTCACCCGGGCGTACGTGGTCGAAACTCGGCGTGATCTCCGCCCTGCCCAGCAGCTCGTCCATCTTGCGGCGACGACGGTTGTTCACGAGCGTGACGACAGTGCCGACCTTCCCCGCGCGACCGGTGCGACCGGCGCGGTGCAGGTAGCTCTTGTACTCGTCCGGCGGGTCGGCCTGGATGACGAGGGAGATGTCGTCGACGTGGATGCCGCGCGCGGCGACATCCGTCGCCACGAGCACCTTGACCCGGCCGCTCGTGAGCTTCTCCAGGTTGCGAGTGCGGCGGGCCTGGTTCAGGTCGCCGTGCAGACTGACCGCGGGGATGCCGGCGTCGTCGAGCTCGTCGGCGAGCTGCTCTGCGAACGCACGGGTGCGAGCGAAGATCAGCGTCTTGCCGTCGCCGGAAGCGAGCTGCTCGATGATCGCGCGCTTATCGCTCTGCTCGATGAGCAGGACCCGGTGGTCGATCGTGGAGTGGGCCTGGTCCTCGCCGGCGACCTCGTGCACGGAGGGGTTCACGAGGAATTCGTCGACGAGTGCGGCAACGCCCTTGTCGAGTGTTGCCGAGAAGAGCAGCTTCTGCCCATCTGGCGCAGTCTCGTTCAGGATGCGCTGCACCGGCTCGAGGAAGCCGAGGTCGCACATGTGGTCGGCCTCGTCGAGCACGGTGATGGTCACGTCGGAGAGATCGAGACGGCCCTGGTCGATGAGGTCCTCGATGCGGCCGGGTGTTCCGATCACGATGTCGACGCCGCGCTGCAGCGCCGTCACCTGGCGGTGCTGCGGAACACCGCCGTAGATCTGCGTCGTGAACAGCCCGACGCTGCGGGCGATCGGCTGGATCGTGCGGTCGATCTGCAGTGCGAGCTCTCGGGTCGGGGCGAGGATGAGGGCGCGCGGGCGACGACCCGGCTTGCGGCCCTTCGCTCCGCCATTCTCCATGAGGCGCTCAACGAGCGGGGCGCCGAACGCGATGGTCTTGCCGGAGCCGGTCTTGCCGCGGCCGAGCACGTCCATGCCCTTGAGCACGTCGGGGATCGTCGCAGCCTGGATCGGGAACGGCGATGCGGCACCGAGAGCGGCGAGTTCGCGCACGATGTTGCCGCCGAGGCCGAGATCGGCGAAGGTCACGCCAACGACATCCGAAGCCTGGATGGCTTCCGCCTCGAGCTTCTCGAGCACGACGTCCTCATGCGCGGTGTAGCGGGTCGTCGCGTCCTTGGACGGGTAGAAGTCGGAATCGCGACGGGGACGCTCTTCGCGCTGCTGGCGGGAATCGTAGGACGGTCGACGGTCGTTATGGGCCGGTCGTTCCGTGCGCTCGGCACGTGGCTGCCACTCCGGACGGCGGTCGTCGCGAGCCGGACGGGCGGAACGGTCGGGACGGGCCTGGTAGGTGGGGCGGTCGCTGTGGGCCGAGTGGTGCCGGGGGCGGGTCTCGACAGGCTCGACCCGAGAATTACGGGGCTCGGATCGAGAAGAACGGTCATCACGGGCCGGGCGGTCGCCGCGGTCCGGACGAGCCTGGTAGGACGGGCGGTCGGCGCGGTCCGGACGGGTCTGGTAGCTCGTGCGTGCCGGGCGCTCGGAGTCGCGGCGCGGGCGGTCGGCGACGTCCCGACTGTAGCGGGGGCGGGTCTCGACAGGCTCGACCCGAGAATTACGGGGCTCGTCACGCGAATTGCGAGGCTCGACCCGAGCAGAACGGTCGTCACGATCATTGCGGGGCTCGACCCGAGAATGCGAGTTGAACCGCGAGCGATCGTTTCGTTCCGGGCGCGTGCCGTTCGGCTGCCAGTCCGGGCGGTGGTCGGTGTGCGGGCGCTTGCCGGAAGCGGCCGCCTCGGAGCGCTTCGCGCGGTCATCCGCGTTCCAGCGCTTCTTGACCGGAGCGGCGGAGGCTTCCGCGGGACGGAACCCGCGGTGCTTCGGGCTCTTGCTTCCCGGCTTGTGCGCGGGAGCGGCCGTGCGAACGGGTCGCGCGGTCGGGTTCTTCTTGTAACTGGGCATGATGCTTTCCGGGTTGTTTCGATTGCATGGCAGTGCGGAACGCAATCGTCCGTTGCACTGCGGGAACCCGGGCAGTCTTTGGCCAGGACCGTTCACATACGTGATTTCCCCAGTCGCGCAGGCGCTTATGGAAACACCTCGGGGAACCGGCCCACCAGACTTACAAACCCATTCGCTTCACAAGCGATGTCCAGAGCCGACTGATCTACATTACCCGTTCCCGGCTGAAAGAGCTACGTTAATCCGAGTATGTCGCGCATTCCCCGCTCCCGCCTGCTCATGGCTCTTGCGGCGACGGCGGCGATCCTCGCGCTCTCGGGGTGCGGCCCGACCGGAAGCGAGTCGGAGCGGGTCAAGCCGTCCGCTCCGCTTGCCTACCCTCAACTCCAGACCTACCCCGACATCCGCGTCACCGAGAACGTCGTGTACGGGACGGCGGGCACCGAGCCGCTGCTGCTGGATGTCTGCCACCCGAAGGATGACGGAACCGCGGGCCCGCTGCGGGCCATCATCTCCGTGCACGGCGGGAGCTGGCGGGCAGGGGACAAGGCGAACCTCAACTGGCGCAGCGTGTGCCAGTGGCTCGCCTCGGAGGGGTTCGTGACGTTCTCCGTCAACTACCGACTCGCCCCCGTCTACAGCTATCCGGCCCAGATCGAGGATGTCCGCGCGGCGATCCGCTGGCTGCGGCAGCCGGAGCAGGCGGCCAACTACGACATCGACCCGGCTCGCATCGGCGCCTTCGGCGGTTCCGCCGGCGGGAACCTGGTCGCCCTCCTCGGCCTCGAGGGTTCCGGCGCCTGGGATTCGGGCTCGCGCGTCGCGGCGGTGGCGGACCTGAGCGGACCGGTCGACCTCACGGCGGCGGGGGCGATGCGCGACAGCGTGACGCCGGCCTTCCAGGATGTGCAGGCCGCCTACCTCGGCTGCACGGCACTGGAGGACTGCCCCCAGGCGCGATCGGCATCACCGCTGTTCGATATCGACGAAAGCGATCCGCCGTTCTTCGTTTCGAACTCCACGCAGGAGCTCATCCCGATCGGGCAGTCGGAGGAGCTGGTCACGGCGCTGCGCGAGCACGGGATCGACACGACCTTCATCACGGTGAAGGGGTCGCTCCACTCGATCGCCGTGCTCGATGACGACATGAAGTCCCGCATCGTCGCCTTCTTCCGCGCGAAGCTGGGAAGCCCGTAACCGCTCTCCCCCACCCGCGAAACCGCACTTTCCGCGCTATGCGAGCGATTATGGAGCGGAAACTGCGGTCTCGGCGTCAGGATGCGCCTTCGCGGCGCGGCGATCGTGGCGCCGCTCCTTCGCACCCTCGACGAGGTAGTAGAGCACGGGAAGCACGACGAGCGTGAGCAGTGTCGACGAGACGAGTCCTCCGATCACGACGATCGCGAGCGGCTGCGAGATGAATCCGCCGTGCCCGGTCAGCCCGATCGCCATCGGCAGCAGTGCGAAGATCGTCGCCAGCGCGGTCATCAGGATCGGTCGCAGGCGCCGGCTCGCACCGTGCACGATCGCGTCGCCGACCTTCATGCCCCGCTCCCGATACTGGTTCACGAGGTCGACGAGCACGATCGCATTCGTCACCACGATGCCGATGAGCATGAGGACGCCGATCAGAGAGGGCACGCCGAGCGGAACGCCTGAGGCCACCTGCAGGATGACGCCGCCGGTCGCCGCGAACGGCACGGACACCAGCAGTAGCAGAGGCTGGCGCAGGCTCTTGAACGTCGCAACCATGACGACGTAGACGATGAGGATGGCCACGAGCAGGGCGAGGCCGAGCTGCGAGAACGCGTCGGCCTGCTGCGAGGTGACCCCGCCGAGCTTGACCGATGCGCCATCCGGAATGTTCGCGGAATTGACCGCCTCCTGAACCGACACGGATGCCGTGCCGACGTCGTTGACGTTCGGCTTGACGCTCACGGTGGCCGCCCGCTGCCCCTTGATCGTCGTGACGCTCGCGGGGCCGTCGGCCGTCTCCACGCTCGCGAGGTCGGAGAGCGGCACCGGTCCGGCGAGCGTGGGAATCGGGAAGTCACGCAGCTCGGCCATCGTGACCGGGGCATTCGCCGCCTGGATGTAGATCGACATCGTCTTCTCGTCGATCACCGCGGAGCCGACCGGGCTCGGTTGCATCGCCTGGGAGACCATGCCGCCGACCGCCAGCTCGCTCAGCCCGGCCGCCGCCGCCTTGTCGCGGTCGACCACGACGGCGATGTACGGCTGGGTCTCGGCGAGGTTGCTGGTCGCCTCCGCCGTCACCGGAAGGTCCTTGACCGCCGCGAGCACGGCTCCAGCCGCATCGCGCAGCTCGGCCTGCGTGTTCGCCGTGATGTTCACGGCGATGTCGCTCGAAGCGAACGCGGAACCCTCGCTTGCGAGCGAGACCTCGCCGACGCCGCTCAGCTTCTTCAGCTCGTCGCGCACGCTCACGCGGAGCGCCTCCTGATCGGCACCGGGATCGGTGGTGATCGAGTAGGTGATGCCCCCGCCGCCGCCGAACGCCGCGGCGAGCGAGTTCCCGCCGCCGATCGAGAGCTGCACGGTGTCGATGCCGTCGATCGCGCGAAGGGCATCCTCGACCTTGGTCGCCGCCGCATCCTGCGCGTCAAGACTCGTGCCGCGCGGCATCGACTGGGTGACGGTGATCGTGTTCTGGCCGCTGTCGCCGATGAAGTTCGTCTTCATGCTGGGGATGAGTGCCACCGTGCCGCCGAGGATCATGATCGCGACGATGATCGTGGCGAGCGGGCGTGCCAGTGTCCAGTGGATGACCGGGAGGTAGGCGCGCTGGAGACGGGTCGGGTGTTCCAGTTCGTCTTCAGCGGACACGACCTCTGGGGTCGCGCTGTGCCTGCGGCGGACCCCCTCGAGACCGCTGGGCGGCGCATCGGGGAGCGGCTGCACCGCCTTCGGGGCGCCCAGGAACCAGTAGGCGAGCACCGGAACGATCGTGAGGGCGACGAACAGCGAGGCCGCGAGTGCGATCGTGACGGTCAGGGCGAACGGTCGGAACAGCTCGCCGGTGATATCGCCGACGAGCGCGAGCGGAAGGAAGACCGCGACGGTCGTCACGGTCGAGGCCGTGATCGCCGCAGCGACCTCCTTCACCGCGGTGAGGATCGCCTCCCGTTTCTGCTCTCCGAGGCTCAGGTGTCTCTTGATGTTCTCGATCACGACGATCGAGTCGTCGACGACGCGTCCGATCGCGATCGTGAGCGCGCCGAGCGTGATGATGTTGAGCGAGTACCCGCTCGCCTGCATCCCGATGAACGTGATGAGCACCGAGACCGGGATCGAGATCGCGGTGACGAGGGTGGAGCGGATCGACAGCAGGAAGATCAGGATCACGATCACCGCGAAGATCAGGCCGAGGACGCCCTCCGTCGCGAGCGACTCGATCGACTGCTGGATGAA
>DATCXP010000189.1:0-8445 GCA_036565765.1 Terrimesophilobacter sp. | reverse complement strand
GGTCGAGATCACCGCGACCGTGCGCACGGCCGACCGCACCGGTGTTGAGATGGAGGCGATGACCGCGGTCGCGGTCGCCGCACTCGCCATCGTCGACATGGTCAAGGGAATGGACAAGACCGTCGAGATCGAGAATGTCAGGCTGCTCGCGAAGTCCGGAGGGCGCTCCGGCGACTGGCATCGCCCGGACTCCGCTCCCTGAGCGCGCGGCGCATTGCGGTGAGGGCCATTTCTGGCCCTCACGCGCCGCCAGCGCCGACCGACGTCTCGCCGGTCGGGCGGCCGCCATCGTCTCGAAGGGGGCCATCGCGAACCTAGTGGTCCCCGCCGCCCAACTGGTCCAGGATGTGCGCCACGAGCGGCAACAGCACCTCGAGCCCCTCCTCGACGGCTTTCACCGAGCCGGGGAGGTTTACAACGAGCGCGCCCGGCGCGCCAGGCGCGGTCCCCGCGATACCGGCCAGGCCTCTGCTCAACACGGCCATCTTCGTGTGGAGGGCTCCTTCTCGCCGCAACTCCTCCGCGATGCCGGGGAGCTCCTTCGTGAGAAGCGGGCGGGTGCCCTCCGGTGTGAGATCCCGCGGTCCGACACCGGTGCCACCGCTCGTGACCACGAGTCGCGCCCCGCTGTCGAGGGCGGACTGGATGGCTACCCGCACGCTCTCCGCACCATCCGGAACGATGCTCGAGTCGGCGTCGTAGCCCCGCTCACGGAGCAGTCCGACCGCGCGTGGCCCGGACGCATCGTCCCGCTCGCCACGGGCGCTGCGGTCCGACACGGTGATGACGCGAGCACGGATCGCGGAGTGAGAATTGTCACGGTCATGGGGCATGTCCCCAGCGTAGGCCCAGGGGTATCGTGGGGGCATGGCTGCAGAATCGATCAAACTTCAGATGACCGCCCCGACGGGCTCGACGAGCTCCGGCTGTGCCTGTGGGCATGAAAACGAGAGCGAGATCGTGCTGGATGTGCGGCAGATTCCGCACGCCATCCGTCATGCCACCATCTTCGGCGCACTCGGCGCGATCGCACCCGGGTTCAGCATCGACCTCGTCGCCGACCACAACCCCCTGCCACTGCTCGCGCAGCTCGACCAGAGGAGCCCGGGAGACTTCACCGTGACCTACCTCGAGGAGGGTCCAGAAGTCTGGAAGCTTCACCTCACGCGGCAGTCCCACTCGGCCTGACCAGCCCAACGGGTCATTCACCCTGGTGGCGGCGGCGCTCTGTTGGCGCTCTCAGCCTCGTGCGAACGCGATGCTCTCGCGCACGATGTCGAGCACCGATGCGAGCTCGTCCCGGTTCCTCGGCCCGTACACCATGATCTCGGTTTCATGACCGGCATAGAAGCGCGGCTCGCCCCAGCCCAGCCCGCACACCTCACGAGCGCGCTCCACCGGCAAACACAGATGCAGACTGGTGTCGAAAACGCCGTGGAGGTGAACCGGCTCCAGCCGCTCTCCGGTCGGCGCCAGCGAGGTCTCCGCCGTGCGCGGTTGGAGCAACTCCTCCAGGAAGACGGCGCGTGAACTCACCGCGCACTGTGCGCTGCAGCCTTCGACGACATGACGAAGCGAGAACACGGCAGCAGCGGTGCGACCCCACACGGCCGGCTGAGACCGCTGACTCAACTGGCGGTGCGAGCCCGACGCGGACGTCTTGGGACGCGCTCCCGGCCGGGCGGGAAGTTCAGCCATAACACCGAGCATAGGCTCACCGGAGCCCGCCGCTTCGGCCGGTGGCCGTGAAAAAGACCCTTGGTGGCCGGAGCACCTCGCCCTGCGCCACGGCACCAGCTGCCGCGCCATCGCGCTGGGGCGAGCGCGACCGAGTCAGCCGGCGGCGCGCTTCACGAGGGAGCGCAACTGCTTCTCAACGGCATCCGTGATCTCGAGCACCGCGAAGGCGGCAGGCCAGAACACGCCATCGTCGAGCTGTGCATCCTCACTGAATCCGATCGAGCCATAGCGCGTGTCGAATTTCGATGCGGGCTGGTAGAACACGACGACCTTGCCGTCGCGCGCGTAGGACGGGAAGCCGTACCACGTCTTCGGATCGAGGTGGGGCGCAACGTCGGTCACGATCGCGTGCAGCCGGTCTGCGATCTGCCGATCGCGACCCGTGAGGGCCTCGATCGCGTCGAGGCAGGCCTGTGCCTCGCGCTCCTTCTTCGCCGCACCCTTGCCGCCTGTGCCCTGTTCGCGCAGCTCGGCGGCGCGCTGCTTCATCGCTGCGCGCTCGGCTGCGGTGAAGCCGGTGTCGTCAGCGCCGGATCTGGTTGCCATGAGAGCCTGCCTTTCACCATCTGCCTGGGAAGCCACAGCTGAGCGAGCGTGCGGCGGGAGGCCCGAGTCGACCGCGAACTCCCTGGCAGTCACGATACAAGGGCGGGGTGATCTTCCGCTTCTCGATTCCTGCTCGATCCCGTGAACTGCCTCCAGGCGCGCTACTGAAGCCCTTGGATTGATTGGTGCACCACCCTACCGATCCCTGAGGAAGGAGCGTCAGCGACTGTCTCGAAGGGAGACAGCATCGCACGGTTCCCTTCGAGGCTCGCTACGCTCGCACCTCAGGGAGCGGTAGAACGGCGCAGTCTCATAGAGCTTCTCGGATTGAGCCTGGACCCCCTGAGGCCCTCGAAGGGCCGAGATCCGGGTCCCGACAGGCTCGACCGGAGAGATAGCGGTCAGAACACCGGGTTCGCGATGCGCCCCCAGGTCGACTTGTTGCCCCAGATGTTCTGGCGCAGCCCCTCGAGCTGCAGCACCTGCGAGTGGTCGACGAAGAGGTTCACCTCGTTGCCGTAATTCTTGATGTACCACTCGAACACGAGCGGGTCGGCCGACTCGAACATGACATGCTCGATTCCTACACCGTTGATGATCGACGCGACCGGAGCCGTGTTCCACGTCGTGACGTTCTCGGTGATGCCCTCCGACTCGATCATGATGATGTCGGCGCCGGCCTCCAGTGCCTTGTTGGCGCGCGCGACGAGGTCTCCGACGTCCTTCTTGCCTTCCGCCGCAAGCTCCTCCTCCGTCGAGTCGCCGCCTGATCCGAACTGGATGCCGAGCTCCGGCTTGGCCTTCAGACCGGCTTTCTTCACGCGCTCGATCAGTCGAAGCAGACCGGATGTCGGGATCGAGATGAATCCAGCCGAGATCTCGATGACGTCGAATCCGACCTCCTTGGCCTCCTTGAGGTAGTGGTCGATCGCGTCCGGCCCGTAGCGCTGAACCGTCTCGAGCCAACCGCCGGAGGAGATGTACGCGTCGTGCTCGTGCGCGAGGTCGCTGAACGCGCGCACCTGCTCGCGGGGCAGCAGGGCGAAGGATCCGCCCGCCCACTTGACGCCGTCGATCCACTGGCCGGCGACATCCAGCACATCGGCGAGATGCCGGGTTCCGTAGGTCGAGTAGTACGGCCCACGCACCTCGGTGAGCCCGAAGGTGCGGGGCTTCTCCGGGCGGAATGCGCGGGGGATGAAATCAAAACTGGTGTTTGCCATGGTGTTCTCCTTGTGGGTTATGGCTCGCCTGCTCCGCGTTATGCGCGGTGACCGGCCTTCGGTGTGGATCCTTTGCGCCGCATGAGCGGCACCCGGGCGAGAAGCTCCGTGAGCTTTCTGACCGGTTGTGTATCCAAGTTGTGGATGACCTCCGCGAGTTGATCACGCAGGCTCTCTCCGGTGAATGGAGTGACCAGCCCGTCGAACTTCGCGAACGCATCCGCCCAATCGAGCGGATTCGTGAAGAAGCCCTTGTAGGACGCGGTGGTCGCGGTGAGGACCGTGCCGTCGGTCAGTTCGACCTCGACGCGGGAGGGCATCTCGTTCGGGAACCGTGCCGAGTAGCCGGCATCCGGCGTCACGGTGACTTTCTGCAGGAGATCCTGTACGTCGGACCGGGTGATCCGCTCGGGTGCGTACGCCGCAGGCTGCACCTCACCGTCGAGCAGCGCGGCCGCGACCATGTAGAGCAGGGAGTGGTCGGCCTCCTCCTTGGTGCGGATCTCGCGCTTGCTGCCCTCTTCACCGCCTCCGATGATGTCGAACGCGACCTGGAACGTCGTCACCCGCACGGCCGCGATCTTCCCGGCGTCGAAACCGGCCTGCGACCGGATGTCGATGGCGGCATCGATGGACGACTGCGAGTGGATCTCCGCGTTGTGCTTCTTGATGATCGTGCGCAGCACGCTCTCGAGGTCCTCCTTCGACCAGTCGATCGTGAAATCCCCTGCAATGGTCTCCTTGAAACCCTTGTTGCCCTCGAACACCTCGGCCGGCCCTGTGATCCCTGCTCGCGCGAGCAGCGCGGCGAAGGTGCCCTCCTTGGCGACCTGCGGGTAGGCGAGGCCCTTCCAGTGGGACAGGTTTCCGGTTCTCGTCACGCGGAGCGCGTTGTTGGCCGTTCCCGAGATCGCGATCGCATTAGCGGTCTGCGCGACGCTTGAGCCGAGCGCCTTCGAGACTGCCGCGGCGACCGCGTACGCCCCCTGGACCGTGTGGTCGAATCCTTTCGCGCGCACCGGGGCGACATCCGACAGCCGAGTGTGCACCTGGTAGGCGACGGCGACCGCGGTGAGGAAGTCGGCACCGCTCGCATCGACGCTCTCCGCCGCGGCGAGCACGGCGCCGATGTTGTCGGAGGGGTGGTTCGTCTCTCCCGTTGCGAGGTAGCTGTCCATGAAGTCGAGGTAGCGGCTGAGTGCAACGTTGTAGAAGGCGGCCCGGTCGGGGGCCGAAGCTCCACCGCCGATGAGGGTGGACGCCCCGTTGCCGCCGAGCGACTCTGTGAGTTCGCGGATGGCGATGAGCGGCGGTGCGTCGAGGGCCGCGATCGCGATGCCGACGGTGTCGAGCACCCGGATCTTCAGCTGCTCCACCGCCGCGTCGCTCAGCTGCGAGAACGTCGTGCCGCTGACGAATGCCGCCAGCTCCTGAACTTCAGTCATCCGAATGCCTTCCCTCTTCTAAAATCACTATATGCCATTTATAGAAAGAACGCAGGGCCGACGACCCCCGGATTCTTCCGCGCCCAGCCTCGCCCTGGATGGCGGACGAGGGCGGCAGCCCCACCCGAACCCCGCCGCGAGAACGAGCGCATACTGGAGACACCGCACAAAGAAGAGGTCTAGTCATGTCAGAGGTTTCCGCGCTGCCCATCGTCACACTCCTTGCCAAGGAGGAAGTAGCGCGCGACACCATGTCGTTCCGGTTCTCGAAGCCGGCCGGATTCGAATACACGGCCGGACAGTTCGCGGACTACACCCTGCAGAATCCGGCCGAGACGGATGCCGAGGGCGACATCCGGGGCTTCTCACTCTCCAGCGCCCCCTACGAGCCGTTCCTGATGGCGACGACCCGGCTGCGCGACACGGCGTTCAAGCGCGTTCTGCGGAACTCGCCGATCGGAACCGAGTTGGCGCTCGACGCCCCCTGGGGTTCCTTCACACTCCACCACAAGACCGAACGGCCGGCCGTGTTCCTCACCGGCGGCATCGGCATCACACCCGTGCGCAGCATCGTCCTGCAGTCGGTGCATGACGACACCGGTCACCAGATCACCGTGTTCGACTCCAACAAGCGCCCGGAGGATGCCGCGTTCCTCGACGAGTTCACCCAGGTGTCGGCGGACAACGGGCGAATCAGGTTCGTTCCGACCATGAGCCGCATGGACACTTCTGAGCGGGAGTGGTCAGGTGAGACCGGCCATGTCGACGCGGCGATGCTGTCGAGGCATCTCGATGACCTCGTGGCCCCGATCTACTACCTGTGCGGCCCTGGCGCGATGGTGAAGGCCATGCGCACCGTGCTGCAGGGCATCGGCGTCGACAGCGACGACATCCGCACCGAAGAGTTCACCGGGTATTGATTCGAAGCTATTGCAGCGGTGACCCGGCAGGTCCCGCCGATCTCAGCATCGCCAGGGGTGAATCCTGGTCCTACGCGAGCTGGATCTGAGCATCCACTCGCCGTCGCCCCTCGGCGGGGTCGAGGCCGCGGTCGTCTGCAGCGAGCTCGGCGAGTGATTCCATCTCGTCGCGGCAGGCGGCGCATCCGGCCATGTGCGCACGGAATTCCGCGGGCAGGGGCAGGTTGCGGTCGAGGAGGTCCTCCAGGAGCGTGTCCGAGCGGTCGAAGCACTCGTCGCAGGACAGCCAGGGCTCGAACCGGCCGAAAGCGTGCGCGAGGACGGCGTCGGTCCAAGAATCCTGAGTGTTCATCAGTTCACCTCCTTATCGCTCTGAATATAGCCCTGTGCGGTCAGGGCTTCTCGCAATCGCCTGCGCGCATCGTGCAGCGTCTTGTAGACGGTGTTGCGGGAGGTGTGAAGACGGTCGGCGATCACGTCGATCGGGATGCCCTCGACGGCGATCGCGATGAGGATCCGCTGCTGGTGCGGGGTCAGGGATTGGGTGATACAGCGGCGTAGCGCCTCAGACAGCGCCAATCCCTCCATGTGGGCGACCGGATCACCCAGCCGTGAGGTCGGTTCTGGAACGGACGACAGGTCGATATCGGTGTGCGCCCACAACTCGCGGCGCACGGCCGTCGCGGTGTGCAGGATCCCGAACTTGTAGGCCCAGGTGGTGAACCTGCTTCGTCCCTCAAAGCTCGACAGTCGGGCGAGGATCGCGACAACGGCCTCATCGGCGCTGGACTGCACGATCTCATCGGCCCGCGCCTGCCCCAGGCGCGACGCCTCGCCCATCCGGCTGAGCTTGAACCTGGCGGCGCGCAGCATGAGTTCGTGCAACCGCCGGATCGCGTCCCTGTGGGCGGCTCCGGTGGCAGTCAGTCCACCGAGCCAGTCGTACTCTTCCCGCGGGCCCGTCGCTGTGAGCGCTTGCTCGAGTGTGGAGGCGTCGTCGACATCGAGGTTGTCGATGGGGTCCTCCTGTTCGAGCAGTCCCCCTGCATGGGTTGCCATGAACAGTTTGTATCACCACAGCGACGATTCTTACCGAGAATCTCCAAAATTCATCAGCCGCGATAAGACTCTCCGCCGCGCAGTCACTCACCAGCTATGGCAGACAACCTGCCGTCAAGCAAGGAAGGTCTACGAACATGAACCGAATGAACCGCCATCCGCGGATGGCCATCGCCACGGTCGCACTCTCCGTCCTGGGACTGCTGGGCACGGTCGGCCTCGCCGGATGCAGCGCAATCGGCGACGAGGCTCTCGCCGCAGGTCCGGGGTATGGCCCCGTGACCACGATGGACATGTCGCAGCACAGCTCGCAAGCCATGTCGAATCAGGGCCCCAGGAGCACGTCGAAGCAGATCGGGCTGTACACCGCCATGGCGCACCTCTGGGCGCAGCACATGGAGTGGACCTACGCGACGGTCGTGACCTTCGCCCAGGGGTCGCCGGCACTGACCCCGTCCCTGAACCGCCTCCTGCAGAACCAGGCGGATATCGGCGACGCGATCAAGCCGTTCTACGGCGATGCAGCCGGTGACCAGCTCACCGCCCTGTTGAAGGAGCACATCAACGAAGCCGTCCCGGTGCTGACCGCCGCCAAGGCGGGCGACAGCGCCGCCCTGGAGATCGCGGTCGCGGACTGGTACGCGAACGCAAAGGAGATCGGCGACTTCCTGGCGACGGCCAACCCGAAGTGGGACAAGGCCGAGATGGAGAACATGATGAAGTCGCACATCACCCAGACGATCGCGTATGCAAGCGACGCCCTGGCCGGCGACTACGCCAAGGCCATCGCGAACTACGGCATCGCCGAGCAGCACATGCAGGAGATGAGCGACATGCTCAGCGCCGGTCTGATCCAGCAGTTCCCGGGCCAGTTCCGGTAATGGCGACGTGGCCGCGCGGGGCACGACCCCCGCGCGGCCGTGGCACGCCCCGCTCCCTGAGGAGGCCGGCAGGGCGTCACCAGGGAAGCCCGCCCGGTTGCCCCCTTCGAGGCTCGCTCCGCTCGCACCTCAGGGAGCGGAGTCTTGAAGGGAGCCGCACTTTGCCCCCTTCGAGGCTCGCTCCGCTCGCACCTCAGGGAGCAGTAGCGATCCACCCCGCGTCCGCTCCCTGAGGAGGCCCGCAGGGCCGTCTCGAAGGGAGCTTGCCCGGGCGCGCCCCCTTCGAGACGCCGGCTGCGCCGGCTCCTCAGGGAGCGGTTTTGTCGGGGCCGGTGACGTGGAACGTCCCCGCCGCACCCTTCTCGGCATCCGACATCACGTGCGACACGATCGAGTAGTTGCCGGCCTCCGGGAAAGTGAGTTCGACGAATCCGCCCTGCGCGGGCTGCAGCGCGAGGGCCTGCGAGCCTCCCGTTCCCGTACTCCCGCCGTTCTTCAGCAGGTAGTCTCCCTCGGAGAACACGGTGTCGAACTGGCCTCCGACCACATGGAACGCGCTCGGTCGGTTCGGGCCGGCATCCAGAACCCACACCCGCACCCGCTCACCGACCTTCGCCTGCAGCGGCCGGTA
>DATCXP010000186.1:0-13991 GCA_036565765.1 Terrimesophilobacter sp. | reverse complement strand
GACCGGCCGGGCCGGCCGGGTCTCGCTCGGACTCCCGACCGTGCGAGTCGTCACGACCCCCATCTACGATTCTGCGGATGGGCGACGCTAGCTCCCTGGTCGCCATCGTCGGCGCCACCGGCACAGGCAAGAGCGACCTGTCCCTCGAACTCGCCCAGGCTCTCGCCGAACATGGCAGGGCAGCAGAGATCGTGAACGCCGACGCCATGCAGCTTTACCGCGGCATGGACGTTGGCACGGCCAAGCTGCCCCCTGCCGGGCGGCGCGGCATCCCGCACCACCTGCTCGATGTCCTCGACGTCACGGACGAGGCGAGCGTCGCCGGCTACCAGACGGATGCGCGATCGGCGATCGAGTCGATCCAGGCCCGCGGGGCCGTGCCGATCCTCGTCGGAGGCTCGGGGCTGTACGTCTCCTCTGTCCTCTTCGATTTCCGATTCCCCGGGACGGATGCGGCCACCCGAGCCCGTCTCGAGGAGGAACTCGCCAAGCACGGTCCCGGGCTCCTGCACAGGCGGCTGCGTGCCGTCGACCCGGTCGCGGCCGGCGCGATCGGCCCGCACAACGGCCGGCGCCTGGTGCGGGCGCTCGAGGTCATCGAGCTGACCGGTGAGCCGTTCGGCGCGGGACTGCCCGACGATCGCGACCTGTGGCGCCCGGTCGTCATCCTCGGAGTGCGCGCGCCGCGCGCAGAACTGGTCGCACGCCTGGACGAGCGCGTTGAAGGCATGTGGCGGGCAGGCCTGCTCGACGAGGTGCGAGAGCTCCTGCCGCTCGGACTGGAGCGTGGCGTGACCGCAAGTCGCGCGATCGGCTACGCGCAGGCCATCGCGGAGCTGAACGGGGAGGTCTCAGAATCCGAGGCGATCGCGAGCACCGCGGCACTGACCAGGAAGTACGCCAGACGCCAGGTGGGCTGGTTCAACCGCTACCCGCAGACGGCCTGGCTGGATCACGACGACCCCGACCGGGTCGCCCGCGCATTGGCCCTAACATTGCCCTATGCCTGAACTGCACTTCACCAAGGGCCACGGGACCGGCAACGACTTCGTGCTGTTCGCGGACCCCGACGGGGACATCGACCTCACGCCGGAGCAGATCGCGTCGATCTGCGACCGGCATTTCGGCGTCGGTGCCGATGGCGTGATCCGGGCCGTGCGGTCCCGCAGCCTGCCGGATGGCGCTGCGGCGCTGGCCGAGGATGAGGCCGCGGAGTGGTTCATGGACTACCACAACTCGGACGGGTCGCTCTCGGAGATGTGCGGGAACGGCATCCGGGTGTATGCCCGGTTCCTCATCGAGAACGGGCTCGTCACGCTCGAGCGCGGCGACACCCTCGCCATCGGAACGCGCGGCGGGGTGCGCGACGTGCAGGTCAACGCGACCGGGTACCAGGTCGACCTCGGCCGCTGGTCCCTCGACGGCGGTGAGCCGCTCGTCCGCGCGCGGAACCTCAAGGTCGCCAGACCCGGGCTCGGCATCAACGTCGGGAACCCGCACGTCGTCGTGGCGCTCTCGAGCCCAGAGGAGCTCGAATCGGCGGATCTGGGCTACGTCCCGGTGCTCGACCCCGAGCCGGAAGTCGGCGCGAACGTTGAGCTCGTCGTACCGGGAGAGCCGCTCGTCAAGGACGGCGTCGGCAGCATCCGGATGCGGGTGCACGAGCGCGGGAGCGGGGAGACGCTGTCCTGCGGGACGGGCGCCGTCGCCGCGGCACTCGCGACGAGGCACTGGGCGGGGGAGTCCGCCCCGAATCACTGGAAGGTCGAGGTGCCGGGCGGAACGCTCGGAGTGCGGATGTGGCCCGCCGAGGATGGCGAGCACGTGTCGCTGAGCGGCCCGGCCGAACTCGTCTTCGACGGGATCCTCTCGTACTGAGCCGCGGGGTGACGGTCCTACCGCCGCCGAACGCGCAGCACCCGGTATCCCTTGCTGGTGGCGGCGCGCACGACACTGAAGTCCGGTGGGAGTGCTCCGTCGAGCCAGCGATGCAGCGAGTCCGAGCCGAGGTTGCGCTGGACGACGAGCCAGGCATCCGCGCCAGGGTCGAGACGGGGCAGCCACAATTCGAGCATGCTGTGCAGCTCGTTCTTCCCGACCCGGATCGGAGGATTCGACCGGATCGTCATGAAGGCGATGTCTTCGGGAACATCCTCCGGCCGGCAGGCGTTGACATTGTCGAGGCCGAGGGTGCGCGCGTTCCGGCGCACGAGATCGAGTGCACGCTCATTCACGTCGACCGCCCACACGGTCGCGTGGGGCGACTCGAGCGCGGTGCTGAGGGCGATCGGCCCCCAGCCGCAGCCCAGATCCAGCAGGTGGCCACCCGGAGGAGGCGGCGGAACGTGAGCGAGGAGAACCTGCGTCCCGACATCGATGCGCTCCGGACTGAAAACGCCGCCCGCGGTCGTCAGCTCGTAGTCGGTACCGGCGAGGGTGACGTGGATGGGACGAAGCTGGAGTGCACTCGCCGGTGTTGATGAGAAATAGTGCTCGGCGACCATGCAGAGAAACTTACCGAAATCCGACGAGTTAGGGTTAACCCGATGACTGAACTTGAGCCGAAGGATCCTGCTTCCGGCGATCCCGTAGACCGTGTGCTGGCCGCAGCCGACGCTCGGGCGGGCGGTTATGCCCTTTTCGGCCCGGGCACGCACGGGGGCCAGGCTCTCGCGCTGCAGGACCGTTCGACGGACTCCGGTGACCGGGACGGAGACCAGCTCGACCGTGAGGAGCGCCAGGCGCTTCGCAGGGTGGCGGGCCTCTCGACGGAGCTCACGGACGTCACCGAGGTCGAATACCGGCAGCTACGACTGGAGAATGTGGTGCTCATCGGCATCTACAGCCAGGGGAATCTCGCGGAGGCGGAGAATTCGCTGCGTGAGCTCGCGGCCCTCGCGGAGACCGCAGGCGCCGTTGTGCTCGACGGGCTCATGCAGCGCAGAACGCATCCGGATCCGAGCACCTACCTCGGCAAGGGCAAGGCGCAGGAGCTTCACGACGTGGTCGCAGCCCTCGGCGCCGACACGGTCGTTGCCGACACCGAGCTCGCCCCGAGTCAACGGCGTGCGCTCGAGGATGTCGTGAAGGTCAAGGTCATCGACCGCACGGCCGTCATCCTCGACATCTTCAGCCAGCACGCGAAGAGCCGCGAGGGCAAGGCGCAGGTGGAACTTGCGCAGCTCGAATACCTGCTTCCCCGCCTTCGGGGCTGGGGCGAGTCGATGAGCCGCCAGGCCGGTGGTCAGGTCGGATCCGGCGTCGGGATGGGCTCCCGCGGTCCCGGTGAGACGAAGATCGAGCTCGACCGCCGCCGCATCCACACCCGGATGGCGAGGCTGCGCAAGCAGATCAAGGGGTTCGGGCCGGCGCGCGAGGCCAAGCGTGCGAACCGCAACCGCAACTCGGTGCCGTCCGTGGCGATCGCCGGGTACACGAACGCGGGGAAGTCCTCGCTCCTGAACCGGATCACGAGCGCCGGGGCGCTCGTGGAGAACGCACTGTTCGCGACTCTCGACACGGCGGTGCGGAAGACGGCGACGGATGACGGGCGCGGCTACACGCTGATCGACACGGTCGGCTTCGTCCGCAACCTGCCGCACGAGCTGGTCGAGGCGTTCCGTTCGACCCTCGAGGAGGTCGGCAGCGCCGACGTCATCGTTCACGTCGTCGATGCCTCCCACCCCGACCCCGCGAGTCAGCTCGCTACGGTGCGGGACGTGATCGGCGACCTCGGTGCGAGGGCGCGGCCGGAGATCGTCGCGTTCAACAAGTCGGATCTCGTTCCCGATGACGATCGGCTCGTCCTTCGCGGTCTCGAGCCGGACGCGATCTTCGTGTCGGCCAGGACGGGCGAGGGCGTCGACGAGCTGCTCGCGCGCATTGCGGAACTCGTTCCGGCACCGAATATCGAGGTCGAACTCCTCGTTCCCTACGACCACGGCGAGGTCATATCACACCTGCATGAGCGCGGTACGGTGCTGTCGACCTCGTACGAGGAGGCCGGCACGCGCGTGAAGGCCCTCGTCACCGCCGAGCTCGAGGGACCCCTGCGCGAATACCAGGTCGTCCCCGCGTAACCCGGGGCGACCGGCTCACACGGAGCGAAGGACCGCGACTACCTTTCCGAGCACCTCGGCGTGGTCGCCGACGATGGGCGCGAAGCTGGTGTTGCGCGGCAGCAGCCAGGTGTGTCCGTCGCGACGCTGGAACACCTTGACGGTCGCCTCGTCGTCGAGCATGGCAGCCACGATCTCGCCGTTCTCCGCGGTCTTCTGCTGACGGACGACAACCCAGTCCCCGTCGCAGATCGCGGCGTCGATCATGGATTCCCCGACGACCTTGAGCATGAAGAGATCGCCCTTGCCGACGAGCTGCCGGGGGAGGGGAAAGACCTCTTCGACCTGCTGCTCCGCCGTGATCGGGATGCCGGCGGCGATGCGCCCGACGAGCGGGACCATGGCCGCGTCGCCGACGGGAACGGTGCTCTCCGCACCAGGCTCGTCGGTCGTCGGGATCTCGATGAGCACTTCGAGCGCACGGGTGCGGTTCGGATCCCGTCGCAGGTAGCCGCTCAGTTCGAGCTGGTTGAGCTGATGCGTGACACTCGACAGCGAGGCGAGGCCGACAGCGTCGCCGATCTCGCGCATGCTCGGCGGGTAACCGCGGTTCGCGACGGAGCGCTGGATCACGTCGAGGATCGCCAACTGCTTGTCGCTGAGGCTCTTGCGTCGCCTCGTCCCGCCCTTTGCGAGTCCCAACTCGTCCATGTGCGTTACGCCCTCTCCTGCCGATTCACCTCGGATGTCGGTGGCCCATGATTGCCTGTTCCTGACCATCGAAACTGTATCCGGATATCGACCGATATACAAACATGTCTTCTAGTGTGTCGCGGAACAAAATGGGACTGCACTCGAAGATTCACTTGATTTCCTGATTATTCGAAGGTACATTCGGAACATAGCTTCGTATCCGGCGCTCCCGGCCGAGCGCCGGATACGGAAGTTCAGAGAAAGGGAGAAGGCGATGAGCGCAGCAGCTGTCACCACGGGATACCCGCAGAGTCCTCATCTCAGGCTCACGCGTCGCGGGCGTACGGTCTTCACCACGCTCGCGGCGACACCGCTCGTGATCGGTGCCCTCGTGATCGCCCTCAATGGCGGCGGGGCGACGGCATCCGCCGACCTCGGCACCGGGACCTTCCAGTACGTCACGGTCGAGTCCGGCCAGTCGCTGTGGCAGCTCGCGGAGTCCATCGCCCCGAGCGCAGACCCCCGCGAGGTGATCGCGGACATCGCGCTGCTGAACCAGCTGGAAGGCTCCGTCGTCTACCCGGGCGAGCGTCTCGCCATTCCGGCGGCCTATTCGCGCTGAGGGCGGGGCCCGCTCAATTAGCATGGCAGGGTGGCCTCCCTTGCCGACCTGCCGATCCGTTCCGACCTGCGCGGACTCTCGCCCTATGGCGCCCCGCAGAGGAGCGTGCGCTATGCGCTCAACGTCAACGAGAACACCCATCCGATTCCCGAGGCGGTCGCCAGCTCCGTCGTGACCGCACTCGCGGAGGCGGTGCTGCACGCCAACCGGTACCCCGACCGTGAGTTCACGGCGCTGCGGGAGAGCCTCGCCGGCTACCTCGGCCATGGAGTGACGGCGGAGAACGTCTGGGCCGCCAACGGCTCCAACGAGATCCTTCAGCAGCTTCTGCAGGCGTTCGGAGGGCCAGGGCGCAGCGTCCTCGGGTTCCCCCCGACCTACTCGATGTACCCGATCCTCGCGCGGGGCACGGGCACCCAGTGGATCGCCGGGGAGCGGGACGAGGGCTACGGGCTCTCACCCCAGACCGCGGTGCGGGCGATCGAGCAGCACCGACCGGACCTCGTGTTCTTCTGCTCGCCCAACAACCCGACCGGGACCCCGCTGCCGATCGAGACGATCATGGCCGCCTATGACGCGACCGATGGCATGGTCGTGGTCGATGAGGCGTATGCGGAGTTCGCGCCATCCGGAGCCCCGACGGCGCTCAGCCTGCTCGATGGACGGGAACGGCTCGTCGTGTCCAGGACGATGAGCAAGGCCTTCGCGTTCGCCGGGGTGCGCCTCGGATACCTCGCAGCCGATGCGGCGGTGACCGACGCGCTTCGCCTCGTCCGGCTTCCCTATCACCTCTCCGCGCTGACCCAGGCAGCGGCCACCGCCGCGCTCGCGCACGCGGGGGAGCTGCTCGCTAACGTCGAGGACATCAAGCGCCAGCGGGACCGGCTGCTGGCCGAGCTGCCGGAATTGGGGTTCCCGGTCCTGCCGAGCTGGACCAATTTCGTGCTGTTCGGGGGAGTCGACGACCCGCAGGCCGCATTCGAGGCGCTGCTGGAGCACGACATCCTGATCCGGGATGTCGGCATCCCCCATCACCTGCGGGTGACGGCAGGGACTCAAGCGGAGACCACGGCGTTCCTGGCGGCCATGGCCGGGCTCGCGCCCGGTATTTCAGCGGCCCATAGACTGGGCTCATGAGCACGCAACGCCAGGCGCACCTTCAGCGCGAGACGAGCGAGTCCAGCATCGACCTGACGCTCGACCTCGACGGGTCGGGAACGGCGGACGTCAACACGAGCGTCCCGTTCTTCGATCACCTGTTGACGGCGTTCTCCAAGCACTCCCTCGTCGATCTCACGATCCGCGCGAGTGGAGACACCCACATCGACGTCCACCACACGGTCGAGGACGTCGGCATCGTCCTCGGCAAGGCGATCGCGCTCGCCCTCGGCGACAAGGAGGGAATCTCGCGCTTCGGCGATGCGGTCGTCCCTCTGGATGAGGCTCTCGTTCAGGCCGTTGTCGACGTATCCGGACGCCCCTACCTCGTGCACTCGGGGGAGCCCGAAGGGTTCGAGTTACACCTGATCGGCGGGCATTTCACCGGATCGATGGTCCGTCACGTGTTCGAGGCGATTGCCCTCAATGCCGGCCTCACGGTCCATGTGACCGTGCTCGGCGGACGCGATCCGCACCACATCGCCGAGGCCGAGTTCAAGGCCTTCGCCCGGGCGTTCCGCCAGGCCGTGTCTTCGGATGCGCGCGTGAGCGGCGTGCCGTCGACCAAGGGTGCGCTGTAGCGGTGACCCGACCATCCGTCGTCGTGCTCGACTACGGCAGCGGCAACGTCCACTCCGCGGCGAAAGCTCTCGAAGCGGCCGGCGCACAGGTCGAGTTATCGGCGGACCGCGCCCGTGTCGCCGAGGCCGACGGACTCGTCGTGCCAGGGGTCGGCGCGTTCGCGGCCGTCATGGGGGCGCTGGAGACCGTGCGTGGGGCCGAGCTCATCGACCGCCGTCTCGCCGGCGGCCGGCCGGTCCTGGGCATCTGCGTCGGCATGCAGATCATGTTCGACCGCGGTGTGGAGCGCGGCGCGGAGACGGAGGGCCTCGGCCAGTGGCCGGGGATCGTTACGGAGTTGCAATCCGAGATCCTGCCGCACGTGGGCTGGAACACCGTCGAGGCACCGCTGGACTCTCTTCTCTTCGACGGGGTGCGCGACGAGCGGTTCTACTTCGTGCATTCGAACGCCGCCCAGAGCTGGGATCTCCCGGTTGACGGGCCGCTCGCCGCGCCGCGATTGACCTGGGCCAGGCACTCCGTCCGTTTCCTCGCCGCGGTCGAGAACGGCCCGCTCTCGGCGACCCAGTTCCATCCGGAGAAATCCGGGGCCCCCGGCATCCGGCTGCTGTCGAATTGGGTGGCGGGGTTGAAAGCTGGCTAGGATCTGAGACTTGCCACCCCCACCAGAAAAGATACCCATGAGCGAGTTCAACACGACCCCCCGGCTGATTCTCCTTCCCGCCGTCGACGTCGCGGACGGTAAAGCGGTCCGGCTGACCAGAGGGAAATCCGGGACGGAGACCAGCTACGGCGACCCGGTCGACGCCGCGGTCGACTGGGTCGACCAGGGTGCGGAGTGGATCCATCTCGTCGATCTGGACGCCGCTTTCGGGCGCGGCAACAACCACGCAACGATCAAGCGCGTGATCAAGCAGGCGCGTGGGGTCAACATCGAACTCTCCGGCGGCATCCGCGACGACGCGAGCCTCGCGGCCGCGCTCGCGACCGGCGCGAAGCGCATCAACCTCGGCACAGCCGCGCTGGAGAATCCGGTGTGGACCGCCCACGTGATCTCCGAGTACGGCGAGGCGATCGCGGTAGGGCTCGACGTTCGCGGAACCACGCTCGCCGCCCGCGGCTGGACCAAGGATGGCGGAGACCTGTTCGAGGTGATGGATCGCCTCGAGGAGGCCGGCTGCGCTCGCTACGTCGTGACCGATGTCACGAAGGACGGGACCCTGGAGGGGCCGAACCTGGAGCTGCTCCGCACGGTCGCCGGGCGCACGGACAAGCCCGTGATCGCCTCCGGCGGCATCTCGAGCCTTGACGACATTTCCGCACTGCGCGAGCTCGTGCCCCTCGGCCTCGAGGGCACGATCGTCGGCAAGGCCCTCTACACGAAGGCGTTCACGCTCGCCGAGGCTCTCGACGTCGCGTCGGACTGAGGGCCCGCGTATGGCCGACGACACGCACCCCCTCACCGATTCGGCAGGGCAGCCGTGGGCCGGGCGGCACTTCGAGCAGAATCCGAGTTCGGGCGACGACGGAAGCGCTCCGCCTCAACTCATGGAGTCGATCGCGCGATTCCAGGCGGGGACGGCGGGGGAGTCGGAGGTGGTGGAGGCATTCCGCCACTCCAGACTCCTCATACCGCTGCTCGCTGTGCTCGGGGAAGCGGGAGTGAACGAGCACGGCAAGAAGATCGACAAGAGCCAGGAGCTGTCGATCGTCACGGTCGGCGGTCCCGACGGCAGGACCGTGCTTCCCGTGTTCAGCTCAGTCGCCGCGATGGCCGCCTGGAATGCGAAGGCGAGGCCCGTGCCGGCGGACGGCGTGCGCGTCGCCCTCGCCGCCGCGAGCGAGAACACCGACCTCGTCGTGCTGGACCCGACCTCGGCAACCGAGTTCGCCATCCGTCGGCCCGCGCTGTGGGCGGTCGCTCAGCAGCGCGAGTGGTCGCCGAGCTATGCGTCGCCGGCCGTCGCGGCCGAGTTCGCGAGGCTGGTCGCGGATGAGGCTGCGGTCGTCTCGGTCGCGCTGGCAGCGGGGGATCCGACTGCACGCCTGGCGGGGCCGGAACTCGCCGTCCAGCTGACGCTCATCGACGGTCTCGACGCAACCCAGCTGGACTCACTTCTCGAGCGTCTCTCCACCCGCTGGTCGCAGAGCGAACTCGTCGCCGAGAGCGTCGACTCCCTCGCGGTGACGCTCACACGCATTTCCTGACACATTTGCTGCGGAGAAGTGCGGCCGGGCACCCCTGTAACCAGGCTTTGACGGCACGATGAAGGGGCTCGGGCGCGCTGGAGCTATGGGCGAAGGCCATTTCTGGCCTTCGCGGCGACGCCAGCGCCGACCGCCGTCTCGGTGGGCGGTTGTCGTGGCGAATTGCTCAGTTGACCGGCCCGGTGTACTTCTCGCCAGGCCCCTTCCCCGGCGCATCCGGGAACCGCGACGCCTCGCGGAAGGCGAGCTGCACGGACCGCAGCCCGTCCCGCAGCGGCCTGGCGTGATGGTCGCCGATCTCCGGCGCGGCAGCGGTCACGAGCCCGGCGAGCGCGTTGATGAGCTTGCGGGCCTCGTCGAGATCGATCTGCGCTTCCGGGTCGTCGGCGAGCCCGCATTTGACCGCTGCGGCGCTCAGCAGGTGCACTGCGACGGTGTTGATGAGCTCGACCGCGGGAACCTCCGCGATATCTCGGGTCGCTTCGGATTCAGACGACGTGACACTCGGCTCGCTCATGAAGGTTTCCTCTGTTAGACTCATCCGGGCTCTGGGGCCTTCTGGCTCCCAGTGCGAAAGTGGAGATTCTCCCACCCGCGACCGCTTCTTCAAGGTTACCGGGTTGTTGGCGCCCCGCCTCCCGCGTGAAAGCGTGGGAGGTAGTCAAGGGTGCTGTGGTGGCGTCGGGGTTGCAACCCGGGCGCCGGCAGGTGACTTTCCTCTTCCGCTGGCCGCACGGCATCCGCTGTGCGTCGAGGCCTCAAGCGTTCTGACATTGGAGTTACCTATCAGCGATCCCCGTACGAATGACCGAATCCGTGTGCCTGAGGTTCGCCTCGTCGGCCCGAGCGGTGAGCAGGTTGGCGTTGTCAAGATTGAGGTTGCGCTGAAGCTCGCTCAGGAGGCCGACCTGGATTTGGTCGAGGTTGCCCCCAACTCGAAGCCGCCCGTCGCGAAGATCATGGATTACGGGAAGTTCAAGTACGAAGAGGCGCAGAAGGCCAAGGAGGCCAGGCGCAACCAGGCGAATACGATCCTCAAGGAGGTTCGGTTCCGCCTCAAGATCGATAAGCACGACTACGAGACGAAGCGCAAGCGCGCCGAAGGATTCCTGCTCGGCGGCGACAAGGTCAAGGCCATGATCCTGTTCCGTGGTCGTGAGCAGTCCCGCCCGGACCAGGGCGTGAGGCTGCTCCAGAAATTTGCCGAGGATGTCGCCGAGTTCGGCTCCGTCGAGTCGACACCGATGATCGACGGCCGCAACATGGTGATGGTCATCGGGCCGCACAAGAACAAGGCGACCGCGAAGGCGGAGGCCGACGCGCGCCGCGCAGCAGCCAAGCCGGCACGGGCGAAGACCGAGCACTCCACGGAGGAGCCACCGACCGAGGCACCGACCGAAACACCGAAGAACGTCAGCAAGGAAGAGGAAAAGGATGCCTAAGCAGAAGACCCACTCCGGGGCGAAGAAGCGATTCAAGATCACCGGGACCGGCAAGCTCATGAAGCAGCAGGCCGGAATGCGTCACAACCTGGAGGTCAAGTCCGGCCAGCGCAAGCGTCGTCTCAATTCCGACGAGCCCGTCGCCAAGGCCGATGTCAAGGCCATCAAGAAGCTTCTCGGTCGCTAGACCCGAACGTAAAGGAATAGAACAACATGGCAAGAGTCAAGCGGGCCGTCAACGCCCACAAGAAGCGTCGGGTCATCCTCGAGCGTGCGTCCGGATACCGCGGCCAGCGGTCGCGCCTCTACCGCAAGGCGAAGGAGCAGGTCACCCACTCGCTCGTCTACGCATACCGCGACCGCCGCGCCCGCAAGGGTGACTTCCGTCGCCTGTGGATCCAGCGCATCAACGCTGCGAGCCGCGAAAATGGTCTGACTTACAACCGCCTCATCCAGGGTCTGAGCCTGGCCGGCATCGAGGTCGACCGCCGCATCCTGGCCGAACTCGCCGTCAACGAGCCGGCGACGTTCGCGTCGATCGTCGAGACCGCGAAGGCGGCTCTCCCGAAGGACACGAGTGCCCCGAAAGACAAGCCGGCCGCGTAGCTCGCACAGCGGCCGCGTTCCCTCGGGAGTAACTACACTGGCCTTATGATCGAGAACCCGCGTTCGCCACGGATACGCGCCGTTGCAAAACTCGCGAAGAGAGACGCCCGGTCGCAGACCGGGCTCTTTCTTTTGGAGGGTCCGCAGGCCGTTGCCGAGGCGCTGACGTTCCGGCCCGAGCTGGTCGTCGAGCTGTATGCGACGCCGACCGCGATCGAGCGTTACACGGATATCGGGCAGACCGCCGTCGATGCGGGGGTCGATGTCGAGTTCGTGACCGAGCAGGTTCTCGACTCGATGGCCGATACCGTCACACCTCAGGGCATCGTCGCGGTCTGCCACCAGTTCCCGACGTCCGTCAAGGACCTGCTGCGCACGCACCCCGACGGCTCCGGTCCGCGGCTCATCGCCATCCTCGAAGAGGTGCGCGACCCCGGAAACGCCGGGACGATCATCCGGGCCGCGGATGCCGCCGGGGCCGACGGCGTGATCCTCGCGGGTCGCAGCGTCGACCTGTACAACCCGAAGGTCGTCCGAGCGTCGACCGGATCCATCTTCCACGTTCCCATCGCGGTCGGTGTCGAGCTGGATTCCGTGATCGAGCGCGCCCGCGCCGCGGGCCTGCAGGTGCTCGCCGCGGACATCAAGGGCGACGATCTGCTCGCGGCGCGCCAGGCCGGGGTGCTGGCAGCCCCGACGGCGTGGTTGTTCGGCAACGAAGCGCGAGGGCTCAGCGATGAGCAGCTGGCACTCGTCGATCGCGTGATCACTGTCCCGATCTACGGCCACGCGGAGTCGATGAATCTCGCGACGGCGGCATCCGTCTGCCTGTATGAGTCGGCCTTCGCCCACCGGGCGATGTAAACGCTTGTCACGTCTCGGCCACAACCTTCGCCGTGGTTTGACCCGCCTGCTCCCGGTGTGAAAGTCTGAGCGAATGGAGCCCTCACAAAGCGGTGAACCCCTTGTCGTCATGGATCGCGTCAACAAGCATTTCGGTGAGCTTCACGTCCTGAAAGACATCACGACGACCGTCACCAAGGGCGAGGTCGTCGTCGTGATCGGCCCCAGTGGCTCCGGCAAATCGACACTGTGCCGGGCGATCAACCGGCTCGAGACGATCGACAGCGGCACCATCACGATCGACGGCATTCCGCTGCCCGAGGAGGGCGCTGGTCTCGCGAAGCTCCGTGCCGACGTCGGCATGGTGTTCCAGTCGTTCAACCTGTTCGCGCACAAGACCGTCCTGGAGAACGTGACGCTCGGTCCGCGCAAGGTGCGCAAACAGTCGAAGTCCGCCGCCGACAGGCACGCCATGGAACTCCTCGATCGGGTCGGCGTCGCGAACCAGGCGAGCAAGATGCCGTCGCAGTTGTCGGGTGGGCAGCAACAGCGCGTTGCGATCGCACGCGTGCTTGCCATGGACCCCAAGCTCATCCTGCTCGACGAGCCGACTTCCGCGCTCGACCCTGAGATGATCTCCGAGGTTCTGGATGTCATGGTGCAGCTCGCGCATGACGGCATGACCATGGTCGTCGTGACCCACGAGATGGGCTTCGCCAGGAAGGCCGCCAACCGCGTGCTGTTCATGGCCGATGGCGAGATCGTCGAAGAGGCGACCCCTGAGCAGTTCTTCACGAACCCGCAGAGTTCGAGAGCGAAGGACTTCCTCTCGAAAATTCTTACGCACTAGATCAGTGAGTGAGACACACAGCAAGGAGAGAGACATGAGAATCAGGAAAAGTCTGATGATCACTGCTATCGCTGCCGCCGCCGTCCTCGGACTCGGCGCATGTGCGGGGGGCGGCGGGACCACACCGCCCGCGGGAGAGACGCCAACGTTCGAGGCGGGCACGACGATGGCCAAGCTCGCGAAGGCGGGCACGATCACGATCGGAACGAAGTTCGACCAGCCGCTGTTCGGCCTCAAGGGTCTCGACGGCAACCCGGTCGGCTTCGACGTGGAGATCGGAAAGCTCATCGCGAAAGCGCTCGGCATCCCCGCCGACAAGATCAAGTGGGTGGAGACGGTGTCCGCCAACCGTGAGCAGTTCATCGAGAACGGGACGGTCGATATCGTCGTCGCGACCTACACGATCAACGACAAGCGCAAGGAAGTCATTTCCTTTGCCGGCCCCTACTACAACGCAGGTCAGGACATTCTCGTGCTCGCCGGTAACCCGGAGGGTATCAAGGGTCCTGAGGATCTCAAGGGCAAGGACGTCTGCAGTGTCGCCGGATCCACGTCGGAGAAGAACATCGCCGACTACGACGTGAACCTCATCACGACCGACACCTACTCGAACTGCTTGGAGCCGCTGCGTAATGGCAAGGTCATCGCGGTGACGACGGACAACGTCATCCTGGCCGGCCTCGCCGACCAGAACCCCGGCGAGTTCGAGGTGCTGAGCAACCCGTTCACCGAGGAGCCGTACGGCATCGGCCTCGGCCACGATGACGACGCGTTCCGCGACTTCATCAACGATGTACTGGAAGATTCCTACAAGGACGGCAGCTGGGCCAAGGCCTGGGAGTCGACAGCTGGCAAGGTTCTGAAGACGCCGGAACCCCCGGCCGTAGACCGTTACAGCAACTAGTTCTAAACCGGATGCCGGCCCGCCA
>DATCXP010000182.1:0-12915 GCA_036565765.1 Terrimesophilobacter sp. | reverse complement strand
CGTTACCGTCGCCACCGTGTGGTCGCCGTTCCACGTCACCGTGTAGACGACGCCCACCATCGAGGTCTGCACCGTCAAGGTGTCGTTGGCGATGCCGCACACATCGTTCGACGAGACGCCAGGTTCCACCGGCGTGATCTCGGTCAGTGGAGGGGTCCCCACGCAGACGATCCAGTGGGACACAGCTGCCTGCTGGCCTCCGGTGTTCAACGGGGGAGAGTACGGGGTTCCGGAGCTCGGATTGTTGTAGACCTTGTTGCCGGGTCCGTCGCCATTGTCGACAGCGCCACCCTTCACGATGAGGGCTACCCAGTCATAGGAACCAGTGAGCGTGACGGTCATGCCGCTGTCAGTGACAGCACCGTAGCTTCCGTTGTCCTTGTAACAGTCGGAGCCGGGGTATACGGCTTCCCAGTACGACGTGCCGTTGGTATTGTCCACGGGCGGATCGGCGCTCGCCGGCCCTGCACCGAGTGAGACGAAGCCGGCAACCAGGAGCAGACTGCTCCCGATCGCCAGAATCTTCTTGAATTTTTGCATGGGGGGATCTCCTTTGAATAACAACAAGCTGGGTAGCTCTCGGGTGTTGTTGCATCGTCAGGCGAGCGTTACGGCCTCAACAACGATGATTCGGATGCCGTTCAGAAGACATCGGATCGGGGGTTAGTCGTGGAGCGCCAGGCTCAGCGATGCGGTCGTTCAGACGACCGAAATGGTGGGGGGTATCACCTTCTCGTGCGCACACTGTCGGGGTCAGCGTCACGGATTCGGGTTCCGGAACGCTCAGGTGCGACACTCACCGTACACCACCCCCGCTTCGGGGGACAAGGGTGACTGAGGGTGATTTTCCCGCCATTCGGCGCGGTCCCGGGTGGCCGTCAACGGTGCGGGTAACCGGGTTCAGGTGCCCCACATCTCCCCGCCCGGAGCGGGAGGCGGTTGACTGAGGATCAGCTGACGTACTCGAGCAGGTCGTAGCCGATCGTGCGCATCGCCTCGAGCGCGCGCAGCCTCCTGGTCAGGGAGTCGTCGCGGAACTGCACGGTCACCGCGTACGACACCGCCGTCCGCGGCCCGCGGAGAATGCCGGCCTCGCTGCGCACCCCGAGATCCGAGCCGGTCTTGTTGACCAGCTGGATGCCGTGGTCCACCGTCCGATGTGAGAGCGGGTCGAGACCGAACGCGCTGGCCACCATGGAGAGGTCGGTGTTGAGCGACAGCCAGCCCATGACCCGCTGGCTCGTCACCTGGTCGACGACCTGCCCGCGGTAGAGCGCGCCGAACAGCCAGCTGAGCTCTGCCGTCGACCCGACCGAGAGCTGCGGTGCGTCATCCGGGCCCCGCCTGTCGCGCACGAGGTCGAGCAGTGCCGTGCGCGCGAGGCCGAGCGACTCGGTCCTGGAGCGGACGGCGTCGAGGCCCACCTGCCGCAACAGCACATTCGTGGCGAGATTGTCGCTCGTCGCACCCACGAGCGCGCCGAGATCCGCGACCGGAAGCGCCGGGGCCTGAAGATGCTGCCACAGCCCGGAGTCGCTCACGGCATCGCGAGGCGTCTTGTCCAGAATGCCGTAGCCGGAGAAGTCGCGGGCGGTCAACCGCGCCGAGACCTCGATGAGCAGGAGGATCTTTCCGACGCTCGCGGTCGGCAGCACGATCCGGTCATCGACGGAGAGCAGGTTCTTCCCGGCGACGAGGTCGATCACGCTCGCGGACACCTGGGCGCCGTCGTAGGCGAGGCTTCCGAGCGCGGTGAAGCTGCTGGAGAAGTTCTCAGCCTCTCCAGCCCCGCGGTGGCGGGCCGCGCGTGGTGCGCGGACCCGGTCGCGGCGTACCTGGTCTCGAGACGTTGCTACCAAATAGTCACGCGTTCTTCGGGATTCAGCCAAAGCTCGTCCGCTTCGGACACTCCAAAGGTCTCATAGAACACGTCGAGATTGCGAACGATCTGGTTGCAGCGGAACTCGTTCGGCGAGTGCGGATCGATCGCGAGCAAGCGGATGACCTCCTCGTCGCGCGCCTTCAGCTGCCAGGCCTGTGCCCAGGAGAGGAAGAACCGCTCGGCTCCGGTCATAGTATCGATGACCGGCGGCTCCTCACCCGCGAGCGAGATCAGGTAGGCCTTCCAGGCGATCCCGAGGCCGCCGAGGTCGCCGATGTTCTCGCCGATCGTGAGCGCGCCGTTGACGTGGTGCTCGGGAACCTGACGCGGCGCGAGCGCGTTGTACTGCTCGATGAGCGACCCGGTCAGCTTCTCGAACGCCGCGCGGTCATCCGCGGTCCACCAGTCGGTGAGACGGCCGTCGCCGTCGTACTTCGAGCCCTGATCGTCGAAGCCGTGGCCGATCTCGTGGCCGATGACCGCGCCGATCGCGCCGTAGTTGGCCGCGGCATCCCGCGTCTCATCGAAGAACGGGAACTGCAGGATCGCCGCGGGGAACACGATCTCGTTGAAGCCGGGGTTGTAGTAGGCGTTGATCGTCTGCGGAGTCATGAACCACTCGTCGCGATCCAGAGGCTTGCCGATCTTGCCGAGCTCGCGCTGGAACTCGAACTCGCTGCTCGCACGCACGTTGCCGATGAGATCGGTCGCGCTCGTCTGCAGCGTCGAGTAGTCGCGCCATTTCACCGGGTAGCCGATCTTCGGCGTGAACTTCTCGAGCTTCTCGAGCGCCCGGCCCTGGGTCTCCTCGGTCATCCAGGCGAGTCCGGTGATGCTCTGCCGGTAGGCCTCGATCAGGTTCGCGACGAGCACATCCATCGCGACCTTCGCGGCAGGCGGGAAGTGCCGTGCGACGTAGGTGCGCCCGACGGCCTCGCCCATCATCCCCTCAACGAAGGCAACGCCGCGCTTCCAGCGGGCGCGCAGTTCCGGGGTTCCGGTGAGAGTCTTGCCGTAGAAGTCGAAGTTCGCGTTCACGAACGCGCTCGACAGGTACGAGGCGGACGAGCGGATGACCTGCCAGCGCGCCCAGTCCTTCCAGTCCTCGAGGCGGTCGGGGCCCAAGAGCGTTCCGAGCCCCTCGAGGAAGCTGGGCTGTCGCACGACGACCTCGGAGAAGGCGCCGACGGGCGGATCGAGCGCCTTCAGCCAGCCGCTGAGGTCGGGCCCTGCCACGTCGGCCCAGGCCCTGAGGTTGTAGGTCTTCTCACTGTCGCGGCTCGCGACGTTGTCCCAGTGGTGCGTGGCGAGATCCGTCTCGAGGCCGAAGACCCGGCGAGCACGTTCGGCGCTGTCAGGCACACCGGCGAGCGCGAACATCCGCTCCAGGAATGCGAGGTATTCGTGGCGGATGGTGGCGAACTTCTCCTCGCGGTAGTAGGACTCGTCGGGGAGACCGAGACCGCCCTGCTCGACGAACACCAGGTAGCGCTCCGGGTTGCCGGGGTCGTTGTCCACGAACAGCTGAGCGAATCCGCTGATCCCGGTCCTCTCGAGGCGGCCGAGCCCGACGAGCAGCTCGTCGATCGACGACACCTCCTCGACGGCGGCGAGCATGGGCTTCAGCGGTTCGCCGCCCAGTTCCTCCGCCCGCGCCTCGTCCATGAAGCTGGCGTACAGATCGCCGAACTTGCGCTCCTCGGTGCCGGGCTCTGCCGACTGCGCCTCGACGATGATGTCGCGGACGGCCTTCTCCGCCTCCTCGGCGAGAAGGTAGAAAGAGCCGTAGCGGGCCTTGTCTGAGGGGATCTCGGTGCGCTGGATCCACTTGCCGTTGACGTGCCGGAAGAGGTCGTCCTGGGGCCGGATGCTCGGGTCGAGTTCGTCGGAATGGATGCCTGAGGTGAGTGCGGTCTGGTCGCTCATGCAGTCAAGCCTAAGAGTTAATGCGCGTTGACCGAATCGATCCCCATCACGAGGATGACGCGGTGGGCGGCATCCTTCGGCGGAGGAGGACTCTCGGCGCCGTACCGCCGGTCGAGCTCCTGATAGAACGCGCCGGTCGGGTCGTCGATGGTCTCGATCAGCCTCCCGCGCAGTTCGAGGTAGCGGTAGTCATCGTCGCGATCCGTGACCGAGAGGGTCATGGCAGGGTTCAACTGCAGGTTGCGGAACTTGACCCTCGCATTGGTGTGGGTGAACCGGATGTTCTCGCCGTCGTAGAGGAACCACATGTCGTTGAGCTGGATGACCCCGTCCGGGCGCAGCGTCGCGAGGTGGCCGATGTTCGGCTGCTCGAGGAGGGGAAGGTGGCTGGCGGGGATCTCGGTCATGACTCCAGCCTAGGCAGCCGTCATCGCGGGCCTCGCCGCGCGGTCCGCTCAAGCCACGGCGTCCGGGAGCGACTGGTGGGTGGTGACGGCCATCCGGTTCCAGACGTTGATGGCGCAGATCGCCATGATCAGCGTGACCAGGTCGTTGTCGCTGAACGTGGTCTTCACTCCCGCCCAGACGTCGTCGGAAACCCCCGACTCGCCGATGAGGGTCATTTGCTCGGTAAGGGCGATCGCCGCCTGCTCCCGCTCGGAGTAGAGACTGCGCGCCTCGCGCCATCCGGCAAGCACGTCGATGCGGCGGTTGTCGACGCCGGCCTCGCGCGCCTCACGGCCGTGCATGTCGAGGCAGTATGCGCATCCGTTGAGCTGGGAGGCCCGGATCTTGACGAGGGCGAGAAGGTCATCACCGAGGCCGCCCGCGTGGATGTACTTCTCCATCGCATACATGGGCTCGTAGGCCTTCGGGTCGACATCGTGAATGGACAGGCGCTGCTCGGCAGACATGGAACTGACTTCTCTCTTCGGCAGGCAACCCTGCCGGTTGTTACCTCCAGCTTCTCTCTCGTGGGGGAAACTCACAAATGCCGCTCCCCTGCGGTCAGCGGGGAGGAAGGGGGTCGGAGGTTCCGCGCTGCTCCCACTCCGCCAGGAGATCACCGAGTCGGCTGTGGACGAACCTGAAGAAGTCGCTCATCTCCGCTACCCGCGCCCGTGCAGCGCTGCCTTTCGGAAGGGTCATCGCGCCCTCGGCCGCCACGTCCGCGACCTGCTCGTAGACGGCGACATTCGTCATCGTCATGGCGTACCAGGACGTGACGATCGCATATCGATCGCGGCGGGATCCGCTCACCGGAACGCGTGCGACGAAACCGAGCGACTGGAGGTAACGCACCGCACCGGAGACGGCGGCCGCGCTGATGCCCAGTTCGCGCGCCACCTCGGATGCGGTGAGCCCATTCTCGGACACCATGAGCGCCATCATGACCCGCGCGGGCATCCGGGGAAAGCCGGCAGCGATCAGCATGCCGGCGACGCGCTCCCGGAAGTCCGAAACGGCGTCACTCACAGGACCAGGTTCCTTCTGCGAAAGATGAAGAACGCCGTCAGCGCGAGAACGGCTCCGATCCCGGTGAGGATGAGACCAGCGCTCCAGTCGAAGGTCACGACCGGCACCGCAGGGGTGTGCGAGAACGGGCTCGCGTCGCGCACCCAGTCCGGGAACTGGAGCAGGCCGCCGAACTGGCCGATCACGAGGCCGAGGCCGAGCAGGGTCCATCCGAGCCCGATGGTCAGGCGCGGCACCACCGCGAAGATGATCGCACCGAGCCCGACGTAGAGGAGCGCGGCCGGGATTTGCGCGAGCCCAGCCGAAACCGCTCCCCAGAAGGCGTGACCGGTCGAACCTCCCGCAAGCAGGAACAGTCCGGCCAGCAGTCCCGAGCTCATGGTGATGACGACGACCGAGATCACCGCGACCGCGAGGTAGTGAAGCAGCCACACGCCGCGGTCCACCGGGGTGGCGAACACCGGCTCCGCCCTTCCTCCGGTCTCCTCTGAGCGCATCCGCATCATCGCCTGGATACCGGCGCCGGCGGCGAGAAAACCGACGAAGGCGAGCATGGCGGCGATGAAGATGTCTTGAAGGTCCCCGGCGGCGGAACCGGGAACGATGCTGCGGACCGCTCCGGTGAGCGACTCGTTGCCCTGCGCGGCGTTCGCGACGACGGAGCCGAGGGAGCCGGCGAAGAGGCCCATGAATGCGCCGCCGACTGCCCATGCGAGCATCGTCGTGCGCTGCAGCCGCCAGGCGAGGCCGAAGGATGAGCGCAGCGTCCGGCCTGCCCGCTCCTTGCCGTCGCGCTCGGCGAGCAGGCTGGCGCCGAGATCACGGCGAGCGCGGATCCACAGGGCAAGGCCGGCGAGCCCGGCGAACAGGCCGAGACAGAGCAGCAGCGGCGCGAGCCGGTTCTCGGAGAACGCGAAGGTCTGCTGGCCCCAGCCGATCGGCGACAGCCAGGACGGCCACGCACTCGTGACGCTCAACCCGTCGGTGTTCGGCGTTCCGGTGGCGTCGCCGATCGCACGGAGGGCGAAGGCGAGTGCGATGGCGGCACCCGCGATCGAGTTCGCGGCACGTGAGGTCTGAGTCAGCTGTGCGGCGACGGCCGCGATCCCCGCGAAGGACAGGCCGACGGCACCCGCAGCGAGCCCCGCGACGATCGCGCCATCCGGTTTCGTGGCCGCCATCAGGTACCCGACAGCGACGGCGACGGCCACCAGCAGGTTGGCCGCGAACGCCAGGAGCAGTGACGCCACGAGCGTGGCCGAGCGGGGCACGGGGGTCGACCCGACCAGTTCCGAGCGTCCCAGTTCCTCGTCGGCGCGGGTGTGCCGAACGACCATGAAGGTGGTCATGAGTGCGGCCATGACCGCGAGGAAGGCGAACAGCTCGAAGAACAGCACGGCACCGAGGTCGACGCCGTTCGGCACCCCGCGGATGGCGAGGATCGCCGGATTCTGCGTTGCGAGCTTCACGAGCGAAGTGCTCTGCTCCGGAGTGCCGAACTCCTTCGAGGCAGCTGATGCGCTGCCCACCGTGAGCAGCCAGATCCCGGCGATCCAGATCAGCAGCAGCCAGCGGTCGCGTCTGGCCTGAGCCCTCAGCAGGCGGAGGACCCCGCTCATCAAGCCAACGCGGCCGGGGTGCTCCCGGCCTCCTCGGAATAGTGGCGCAGGAACAGCTCTTCGAGCGAGATCGGAGAGACCTTGAGGTCATCGATCCCCAGGCCCGTCAGCGCGGTGAGCACAGAAGGGAGCCGGTCGGTGTCGGCGTCGAATACCAATGCGTCCGCCTCCCGCCGCACATCGTGCACGCCGGCAAGAGTCGCGAGGCTCGCGGCCGGCGCACCCGTCGTCACCCGGAAGTTCGTCCTGGTGAGGTGCCGCATCGAGGAGAGCGTCCCGGTCTCCACGGTCCTGCCAGCTCGGATGATGGTCACCCGATCGCACAGTTCCTCGACCTCGGAGAGGATGTGGCTGGAGAGCAGCACGGTGGCGCCATCCGCCTTCACCCGGTCGATCTGCCGCCGGAAGACCGATTCCATCACCGGGTCGAGCCCCGCGGTCGGCTCGTCGAACACGTAGAGCTTCGCCCGCCTGGCGAAGGCGGCGACGAGCGCGACCTTCTGCCGGTTGCCCTTCGAATAGCTGCGTGCCTTCTTCTTCTGGTCGAGCTCGAAGTCACGGATGAGCTCGGCACGCAGCTTCTCGTCGACGCCACCGCGCAGGTCGGCGAGCAGGTCGATGGACTGCCCGCCGGTGAGCGTCGGCCAGAGGCTCACGTCGCCAGGGACGTAGGCAACGTCGCGATGGATCGCCACGTGGTCCTTCCACGGGTCGAGGCCGAACACGCTCGCCGAGCCCGCGCTCGCCCGCATGAGACCTAGCAGAACCCGGATGGTGGTGGACTTGCCGGCGCCGTTCGGGCCGAGGAATCCGTGCACCTCGCCTGCGGTAACGGAGAGGTCGAGGCCGTCAAGGGCACGCACTCGACCGAACTTCTTTTCGAGACCCGTGGTCTCGATGAGCGATGTCATGAGCGTGACGCTACGCCTGCTTCACGGATTTGTGAATATTGAAAATCGCCATTCTCGCGACCCGCCTGGAGCGGCCAGACGCACGCCGTCGGTCGCCCGCACAACCCGACGGTCTTAGGCTTGATCGGTGCCTGACCCATCTCACTCCTCTCCCGGTGGGCTGACCCACCGCCAGGCTGTCGCCTGGCGCAACGGAATCTTCGTCGTCTTCGCGATGTGCGGCATCGGGATCGCGAGCTGGATGGCACGCACCCCCGCGATCAAGCTCGAGCTCGGTATCTCCGTCGGCCAGATGGGCATCCTGATCTTCGGGCTCGCCGCCGGGTCGATCCTCGGGCTCGTGTTCTCGAGTCATCTCATCGCCCACTTCGGCGCACGCAGGATCATGATGGCCTGCCTCGTCGTCGCACCCCTCGGGCTCGCCGTGGCGGGCGCCGGTGTCACCTTCGGCCAGGTGTTCGCCGTCGTCTTCCTTGGCCTCGCCCTGTTCGGCGCCGGGATGGGCATGTGCGATGTCGCCATGAACCTCTCCGGGGCGGTGAACGAGCGGGTGCTCGGCCGCACGATCATGCCCGTGTTCCACGCCTTCTTCAGCTTCGGCACCATGATCGGGGCAGGACTCGGGGCGCTCGCCGAGCTGGTGCACTTACCCATCGCGGCCCAGGCCGTTGCGATCGCCGTGCTCATGATGGCCGCGGGGATCTCCGGCGTGCGACTCACCCAATCCGAACACGTCATCCGCGAGGCTGCGGGGGGCGCGGATGACGGGAAGCCGGACACCTGGCGCGCCCGCCTGTCGATCTGGCGGGACCCGCGCACGCTCCTGATCGGTCTCATCGTCCTCGGCATGGCGTTCGCGGAGGGCTCGGCGAATGACTGGCTCTCGCTCGCGGCCGTCGAGGGCCACGGCGTCGACAAGCCGACCGGTGCCGTCGTGTTCGGCATCTTCGTCACGGCGATGACCATCGGGCGGCTAGCCGGAGTTAAGGTCCTGGACCGCTACGGGCGGGTCCCGGTGCTCCGGGCATCCGCCGGCCTCGCCGCATTCGGCCTGCTCGTGTTCATCTTCGTTCCGGTGCTGTGGATCGCGATCGTCGGGGTCGTGCTGTGGGGCCTCGGCGCCGCGCTCGGCTTCCCGACCGGGATGTCGGCGGCCGCAGACGATCCCCGCACGGCGGCCGCGAGGGTGAGCGCCGTCGCCATGATCGGTTACTGCGCGTTCCTCGTCGGCCCGCCCCTGATCGGCTTTCTCGGCGAGCACTTCGGTCTGCTGCACGCGCTCCTGCTCGTGCTCGTGCTCATCGTTGTCGCGGGCCTCGCCTCGCGCGCGGCGCGCGAGCCGGGCCGCGCGTGAACGACCTTTTTCGGCTCAGTCGTCGAGAACGAAGGTCACTTCGAGAACGACGCGCCAGGTGGTGATCCCGCCACCTGCGACTTCGACCTTCTGCTCCTTGATCCAGGCGCCGGTGACACCGCGCAGAGTCTTGTTCGCGCGGGCGATCCCCGCCTGGATGGCGTCGTCGAACGACGTGTCTGAACTCACGCTCAGTGTGGTTACCCGTGCTACGGATGCCATGGTTCCTCCTCCATCGATGGACCTGATCTCTCGAGTCTCCCCCTTCGTTTCGGCCCTGTCGAGGGTCGTGCTGTCTCGGATTGAACGCCCTGTCTCGGATTGAGCTTGTCGAAATCCGGCCATCGGGTTGGCGGTCTCGACAAGCTCGACCCGAGAAGTGCGGCTCGACCCGAGAAGTGCGGCGGTCGGAGAGCTGAGCCGTCTCAGCTACCCTCGTAACCGTGCGTCTCGTCATTGCCCGCTGCTCCGTCGACTACGCCGGTCGGCTCAGCGCCCACCTGCCCCTGGCGACCCGGCTGCTCGTGGTGAAGGGCGACGGCAGTGTGCTCGTGCACTCCGACTCGCTCTCCTACAAACCGCTCAACTGGATGAGTCCGCCCTGCGTGCTCACGGTGTTCCCGCCGGAGCCGGAGCAGGCGGATGCCGGGGTTCTGGAGCTCTGGAAGGTCAGCCAGGTGAAGACCGCCGACCTGCTCGTGATCTCGATCCACGAGATTCTGCACGACAGCAGCCACGAGCTCGGCATCGACCCGGGCCTGCAGAAGGACGGAGCCGAGGCCGACCTGCAGCGCCTGCTCGCCGAGCAGATCGACCTTCTCGGGCCCGGCTACCGTCTCGTGCGCCGCGAGTACATGACCGCGATCGGTCCGGTCGACATCCTCGCGACGGACGCGGATGGCGGATCCGTCGCGGTCGAGATCAAGCGGCGCGGCGACATCGACGGAGTCGAACAGCTCACGCGCTACCTCGAGCTCATGAATCGCGACCCGCTCCTCGCCCCGGTCACCGGCGTGTTCGCGGCCCAGGAGATCAAGCCGCAGGCGCGCACGCTCGCAGCCGATCGCGGCATCCGTTGCCTGATCCTCGACTATGACGCCATGCGCGGACTCGACGACAGTCACCTGCGGCTCTTCTGAGCGCGATCGCGCACCAGGTTCGACTCCGGCGGCGCTCAACGATCCGCCGGGAAAGCGGGAACGCGCGCGGGCAGCAGCCTCGCGCGCGTTCCCTCCGTGCTGCTACTTGGCGTGCGCGTCGTTCCGGCGGCGGGCGAGGAGCAGAAGCCCAAGGCCGAGCGTCGAGGCCGCGATCCCACCCACGACGAGCGCCGGGTCGATGGTGACGCCGGTCTCCGCCAATCCTGGCTCGCCCGCGGTCACCGCTCCGACACGGGAGAACTGCAGGACGGTGCAGTTGCCGTCGAGCTCGTACCATGCCTCGTCGGTCGCCGGCCCATCGGGGCCCTCGCCGGTGAGCGTCAGGGTGTGGACACCCGGTACGCAGGCAAGGGTCGGAAACTCGAGGGTCGAGCTGAAGGCCCCGACCTCATCGGTGAGCCCGCTTGCGAGCGTGACCGGTGTCGAGTGCTGGATCAGCGTCCACTCGGAGTCCTCTTCGAGCCCGGCACCGGAAAGCTCTGCGGTCGCATCGCTCAGCTTGTCGCCGACCTGAACATCCAGGACGAGCTGCACGCCGTTCAATTCGATCGGGCCGATCTGGTATTCGTCGGCCGACTCTCCTGTGCCCGCGCCATTCGTCGCACTCACCTCGCACAGATAGCTCTCACCGATCGTGAAGCCGCTCAACCGGACCGACTGCATCGTGGTCGCCGGGCTGTTGGTGAGCGTCCGGCTCACGACGTCGCTGCTGTCCTCGATGCCGACGCAGGTGACGGTCCAGGAATCGACCGGGTTGTCCTCGGAGACGACGGTGAAGTCGACCACGGTGCCGTTGCCGACCACGTCGTCGCCATCGATGTACGGCGTGGGCGCGGAGGCGACCCGCAGCAGGGTGTCGGTGACGACCTGGTTACCCGCAGCATCCGTTGCGCTGACCTTGACCGCCCAGAAGGATCCCGGTGTGTAGATCGCGGAGAAGTCCTCCTCGCCGCCGCACAGCGTCGGGCTCAGAGTGAACACCCCGGCGCTGAAGGACGAGCACGCCATCGTGGTTCCCCCGTAGTACGGGTATGCATCGTCGCCGATCAGAGCGAAGACGACGGCAGCGCCCTCTGGATCCGTTGCCGAATAGCTCAGGGTGACTCCGCTCACCGGGTCGATCGACGAGTAGAGCGTCGGGGAGTTGAACCGCGGAGCGACGTTGTAGGAACCGCCAGACTTGGTGAAACGCATCCACTGGGAAAAGCTGCCATCCGGCCCGTTCTGGACACCGTATACCCGACAGCAACTGTCCAGGTAGATCTCGTAGACGCCGTCACCGAGCCCGCTCAGATCACCGGCGAAGGTCTGGTGCGTGAGGTCGAACAAGGAATTGCTGCTGTCGATGTCGAAGGCGGTGAGTGCGAGCGTCACCTCGGTGTAGCTTCCTGTGCCGGGTGCATCGGAAAGCGAGGCCAGCTCTGTGACCTCGATGAGACCGCCGATGGTGTCCGTTGCGAAGAAGTCGGCATCGTCCGCCATCCACGCGGACTGGAGGTTCCAGGTGCCGGTATCGCCGCTCACCGTGAACTCGGAGCCGCTGGCGCGGAAGTGGCTCGCGCTCGCGGCCCAGGCTGAGCCGAGAACGAGCGGGGCAGCGACGGCAACCGCGACGATGGCGCGCAAAGAACGAGGGAGTCTGAGCATTTTCTGTCGACTTTCGGGATCCCGGCCAGGTGGATGGGGCCGGTCGAGGATGCGGGCAAGGGGCAGAACTTCAGAGCCGCGCCGTAGTGCGGATAGCTCAACCTAGCAGACAGCAGACGGCCGCAGACGGATTCGACGCCCCCCATTAGGGGCGCGATCGGCTCCGGGCCCTGCGGCGGTCGGCGACGGCGCCGCGGCGAATCATGAGTTCGGACGAACTCATAGACTCGAAGGGATGAAACCCGACTGGACCTGCGTACTCTTCGACCTGGACGGCACCCTCGCCGACTCCGCACCGGGGATCACGGCGACCCTCGGTCTCATGTTCCAGGAGCTGGGGATGCCGGTCCCGGCGCCCGCTGAGCTCCTCAAGTACGTCGGCCCCCCGATCCTCGACGCGTTCCACGACTTCGCCGGCATGAGCAAGGAGAAGGCGCAGGCCGCGCTCGACATCTACCGCCGCTTCTACCTCGAGAACGGCACGAACGGCGTCACGATCTACCCCGGCATCGCCGACCTGCTCCGCTCTATGCACAGCAGTCCCCTGGCGATCTCGCTCGCGACCTCCAAGCCGGAGAAGCCGGCGCTCAGACTGCTCGACAACGCGAACCTCACCCGCTACTTCGATGTCGTCACCGGCGCATCGGTCGATGAGACCAGGAGCGCGAAGGCTGATGTCGTCGCCGAGGCTCTTCGCCGGCTCGAGAAGTGGGGAGCCGACGTGTCACGCCCGGTCATGGTCGGAGACCGGGACTACGACATCGACGGCGCCGCGGCGAATCAGGTCCCGACGATCTTCGTGGAGTGGGGTTACGGCTCGCCCGCAGAGAGCGCCGGGGCGATCGCTTCCGCCGCGACCGCGGCGGAACTGAGAGACCTGCTTCTGCGCTAAACCGGCTGCAGCTGGGGGACGGGGCAGTGCAGCTTCGTCGGGGGCCCC
>DATCXP010000162.1:0-5931 GCA_036565765.1 Terrimesophilobacter sp. | reverse complement strand
CGAGGGTCGGCGATTACCGGAACGAGGAAGAAGTCCGTCGTTTTTGTTCGGAGGTCGACGTCGTCACATTCGACCACGAGCATGTTCCGCAGTCGGTGCTGCGGGCGCTCGTCGAGGCGGGCGTCGTGGTCCGGCCGGGACCGTCCGCGCTGCTGTACGCCCAGGACAAGATCCTCATGCGCGAGAAGCTCAGTGAGCTCGGGCTGCCCGTGCCCGAGTGGGCCGCGGTGGAGAGCGCCGAGCAGCTCGGCGAGTTCCTCGAGGCGAACGGCGGCGCGGCGGTCGTGAAGACGTCTCGTGGCGGGTACGACGGCAAAGGGGTGCGGGTCGTGCGCGCCGCGCACGAGGCGGACGACTGGTTCGCGGCGCTCGCCGAGGACGCCAACGGTGGTGCGCTCCTCGTCGAGGAGCTCGTCGACTTCCGGCGGGAGCTCGCCCAGTCCGTCGCGCGCAGGCCCTCGGGGGAGGTCATGGCCTGGCCGGTCGTGGAGAGCATCCAAAAGGGCGGCGTGTGTGCTGAGGTGATCGCCCCAGCGCCGTCCTCCGCCGGCAAGCTTGCCGACGTCGCCGCGGATGTCGCCATGGCGATCGCCGAAGGCCTCGATGTCACCGGTGTGCTCGCGGTCGAGTTGTTCGAGACCATGGATGAGCGCATCCTCGTCAACGAACTGGCCATGCGCCCGCACAACTCAGGGCACTGGAGCATCGAGGGTTCGACGACGAGCCAGTTCGAGCAGCATCTCCGTGCGGTGCTCGATCTGCCGCTCGGCTCGACCGGGAGCCTCGCGCCGTGGACGGTCATGGTCAACATCCTCGGCGGGCCGGCGCAGGGCACGATGGCCGACCGTTACCCGGTCGCCTTCGAGGCGCACCCGAACGTCAAGGTGCACAACTACGGGAAGGCCCCGCGTCCCGGCCGCAAGATCGGCCATGTCACGGCGAGCGGGAGCAACCTCGACGACGTCGTGTACGAGGCACGTGCCATGGCTGCAGAGTTCGACTGAGCCGGATCCCGGCGTTCGCCGCGAATCGCGATGCGCAGCGTGTGCGCAGGTTCTCGGTTCTCGCCGCAAGTAGCATGGAGCCCATGCCTGAGCCGCTTGTCGCCGTAGTGATGGGTTCCGACTCCGACTGGCCCGTCATGAGCGAGGCGGCGGCCGTGCTCGGTGAATTTGGGGTCCCCTACGAGGTCGAGGTCGTCTCCGCGCACCGCACCCCGGAGAAGATGATCGCGTTCGGCAAGGCAGCCGCGGGCCGTGGCCTGCACAGCATCATCGCGGGTGCGGGCGGCGCCGCCCATCTTCCCGGCATGCTCGCCTCCGTCACAACTCTTCCGGTGATCGGGGTCCCGGTCCCGCTCGCGAAGCTCGACGGACTCGACTCGCTGCTGTCGATCGTGCAGATGCCGGCCGGAATTCCCGTCGCGACCGTGTCGATCGGCGGTGCCCGCAACGCCGGCATCCTCGCGGTGCGGATGCTCGCGGCGGGCGACCCCGCTCTCACGGCGCGTCTGACCCACTACGCGAGTGATCTCGAGGCCGTCGTGGCCGAAAAGAACGCGGCGCTCCAGTCGAAACTGTGAGCGCGACCAGCCCCGTTCGCCACCCGGATCTCGCCTCGCCGGGGACCATGACCAAGCGCGCCTGGTGGCTCGTTGCCCTGAACTTCCTGATCCCGGGTTCCGCGCAGCTGCTGGCCGGCAGCCGTCCGCTCGGCAGATTCGGGGTCGTCTCGACCTTCATCCTCTGGGCGATCGTGCTGATCGGCCTGGTGCTGTTCTGGCTCTGGCCGGTGGCGGTCTACACCCTCGCATCGAACACGATCATGCTGACCGTCGCGCAGGTGCTGCTCGCGGCCTACTCGGTGCTGTGGATCGTGCTGACGCTGGATACGCTGCGCATCGTCCGCCTCGTGAAGACCTGGCCGGGTGCGCGGGGATTCATCGCCGGTCTGTCGATCATCGGCCTCGTCGCGGGCGCCGGCGTCGCCGGATATGGGGCCGTCGTCGCCGGATCCGCGCGGTCGGCGATCTCGGCCATCTTCGACAGCGGAGACTACGCGCCCCCGGTCGACGGGCGGTACAACATCCTGCTTCTCGGCGGCGATGCCGGGCCCGACCGCACCGGTCTTCGCCCGGACAGCCTCTCCGTCGTGAGCGTCGACGCCCAGACCGGCGCGACCGTCATGGTCGGCATCCCCAGGAACATGGAGCAGGCGAGATTCGTCGAGGGCTCCCCGCTGTACGGGCCGTTCCCGAACGGCTACGACTGCGGCGACCCCTGCCTCATCAGCTACCTTTACACCTACGGCGAGGAGCATCCCGAGCTGTATCCGGATGCCGGGAAACACGGGAGCAACGCCGGCATCGAGGCGATGCGCGACGCGGCGGAGGGGGTGCTCGGGCTGCACCTGCAGTACTACGTGCTCATCGACATGCAGGGCTTCTCCGACCTCATCAACGCGCTCGGCGGCATCACTCTCGAGGTTCCGCAGCGCACCCCGCTCGCGGCCGCCATCCCGGGTGCGAAGCCGTTCGCGTGGGTCGAGGCGGGCAAGCAGCACCTGGATGGGAACACAGCGCTGTGGTATTCGCGGTCGCGGTTCGAGAGCAACGACTACCAGCGGATGGCGCGCCAGCGCGACGTGCAGGAGGCGATCCTCAGGCAGTTCTCGCCGGCGAACGTGCTGACGAAGTTCCAGGCGGTGGCGGAGGCCGGCAAGCAGGTCGTGAAGACCGACATCCCCTCGGTCATGCTCGGCCTGTTCGTCGATCTTGCGACGAAGTCGCGGAAGCTGCCGGTCACCCGGCTCGAACTGGTACCGGAGCGGTTCGACCCGGCCCATCCCGACTACGCGAAGATCTCCGCCGCGCTCGCCGAGGCCATTGCGGCGAGTTCGCCGACGCCCAAGCCCTAGCGGGCCCCCTTCGAGACTCACTCCGCCCGCTCCCTGAGGTGCGAGCACAGTCGCCAACCGCTCCTGTGGTGCGTACGCGGTCTGCCCGCCGCTCCCTGAGGTGCGAGCGTAGCGAGCCTCGAAGGGAGCCTCGCGAGGAGCTCTTCCGGCCCAGTGCCGAAGGCCCTACAGGTCGGCGTGCAGCTGCCAGACCTTCTCGGCGGAGTCCCGCCAGCTGAACGCCCTCGAGCGGTCGAGCCCGGTGACGTGAAGCCGTTCCGCGAGCGCGCGATCGTTCACGACCCTCGCGATCGCCTCCGCCAGGCGCCCGGGGTAGCCCTCGGCGTCATCCCTCTCGACCGAGATCCCCGCTCCCGCGGCGATCTCGAGCACGGCCGGCTCGTCGGAGTGCACGACCGGCGTACCGAAGTGGAACGCCTCGATCACCGGGAGGCCGAAGCCCTCGGCGATACTGGGGAACACGAATACTGCCGCGCGATCCAGCGCGACGGCGAGGTCGGCGTCGGCGAGGAAGCCGAGCGTGCGTACGCGCCCCTCCGGAAGTCCCGCCTCCGCGGCGATGGCGGCGACATCGACTCCACCCCAGCCTTCCGGCCCTGCGATCAGGAGCGGAAGGTCGGCTGAGCCCGGTTCCGCGAGGGACTGAATGAGAGCGGCGAGCCCCTTGCGCGGCTCGAGGGTTCCGACGCTCAGAATGTACTGGCCGGGCAGTCCAAGCCGCACGGCCCGTTCGTCGGCGTCGACGGGCACCTCGAGCTTGGAGCTGACGGCGCCGCCGATCACCCGGATGCGGTCGCCGAAGTCCATGATCTCGCCGAGCTGGCCGGCAACCGAGTGGCTCGGGGCGACGATCGCGTCGGCAAACCGGTGGGCGCGCTTCGTCATCGCCTTGTGCCAGGACACCCGGCGCGGACTCAGGGTCTCCGGGTTCGTCCACGGGACGACATCGTGGATCGTGACGACCACCTGATCGCCCTCGTGGTGCAGGCGGTCGTGCCTGCCGAGCGGTGCGAGCAGACTCGTCGAGTGCACCATCCCACGCCCGTTGACGCGGGCGAACCCGAACTCCCAGGCGAGGCCGAGCTCGCGACGGGGAAGCCTGCTCTTGTGCAGCCGCGCGACACCGGGCAGCAGCGTCATGAGGGTTTCGTACTCGGGTTCGGAGGAGGCGGAGACGATGCCGGCGACATCGCAGCCGGGCGGCGCGACGCGGATCAGCTCGCGCGTCAGCTCTTCCGTGTAGCGTCCGATCCCACCGGGGACCGGCGCGATGATCGGATCGACGATCACGTTCAGTGTCGTCATATCGGCTCCACAACTCCGTCGTCCGCCGCAGCGGCAAGCGCCTCTTTCCAGTCGCGCAGTGGAGCGAGGCCGGCTCGCCGCCAGCCTTCCTGTCCGAGCACCGAATACGCCGGACGGGGTGCGGGGCGCACGAACTGCGCGCTCGAGGTCGGCTTGACCCTATCAGGATCGAGCCCGGCGACGCTGAACACCTCCTTGGCGAACTCGTACCAGCTGGCCCGGCCGGAATTCGTGGCGTGATAGATCCCGGTCGGCGCCCCGGCGTCGAGCAGTTCGACGATCCGGGTGGCGAGGTCGAGGCTCCAGGTGGGCTGGCCGAGCTGGTCGGTCACCACGGTCACGGTCTCGTGCTCTGCGGCGAGTCTCAGCATGGTCTTCACGAAGTTCGGCCCGTGCTCGCCGTAGAGCCACGCGGTCCTCACGATGAAGGTTCTGCCGGGGTTGTGCTCGAGCGCGAGGCGCTCGCCCTCCGCCTTCGTGCGGCCGTAGGCGGAGACCGGATGGCGGGTGGCGTCCTCAGAGTACGGCTCGGTCGCGGTGCCGTCGAAGACATAGTCGGTGGAAAGCTGGACGAACCGCGACCCGTGCTTCGCCGCGGCCGCAGCGAGGTTCCCCGCCCCGGTCGCGTTCACCGCGAACGCCTCCGCCTCGTGGGTTTCGGCGTCGTCGACCTTCGTGTAGGCGGCGCAGTTGATGACGTAGTGGTGGCCTTCGACGGCGTCCGAAACGGCCGACGCATCCGTCACGTCGAGGTCGGAACGTCCGAGCGCCGTCACGGATCTTCCGGTCAGCACCTTCTGCAGGTCCTGGCCGAGCATGCCGGTCGCGCCGGTGACGAGATATGTCATGGGCGGACCACCTAAACCATCACGACGGCCGGGCCGTCGAGGTCGCTCAGGATCGTGAAGTCCTGATCCTGTGTGATGACCGGCATGCCGTGGGCGAGGGCGACGGCGGCGATCCACAAATCGTTGACGTTGATCTTTCTGCCCTCTTCACGTAGTCGATAGCGCAGGCGACCCCAGTGTGCTGCTGCGGCGGCATTGACCGGCAGTGCCACAAGGCCTGCCATCGCCTCCAGGGTTCCCACGCGCGCTGATCTCGACTCTGCGTTCGGTGCCGCATGAATGCCGAGGTGCAGTTCGCCGAGCGAGATCGAACAGACGAACTGCTGCAGTGGCATCGCGCCATAGTCGACCGGTCGTCCGGTCTCCACGGCGATCATGACGCTCGTGTCGAGCAGGCCGCGCTCCGCCATCATTCGATCGGCCCCAGATCGTCGGTGGTGTCACCCTCGAACTCGTGGTCCCAGAATTCGGGGATGGGATCCCCCGGCTTCGGGGCCATCGCGAGGAGATCCGCCGTCGTCAGGAACTCGCGCTTGCCCGTCTGGATGGCGACGAGCCTCGCGGCTGCGACGCCGTTGACGGTGATCGTGACTTCTTCGCCGCTACGAGCACGCTCGATGACGGCCGCGGTGTTGTTGCGCAATTCGCGCACGGGGACGAGTGCCATCACTCAAGTGTAGCAGCCCGTAGCCGGGCGTAGCCGGGGTGATGGCTCCCTGAGGTGCGCGCGGAGCCCGCCCTCCGCTCCCTGAGGTGCGAGCGGAGACCGCCCACGCTCCTTGAGGTGCGAGCGGAGACCGCCCACGCTCCCTGAGGTGCGAGCGGAGACCGCCCACGCTCCCTGAGGTGCGCGCGGAGCCCG
>DATCXP010000154.1:0-24956 GCA_036565765.1 Terrimesophilobacter sp. | reverse complement strand
GATCGTCAAGGGCAGCGCCGTCAGGGGCAGCGCCGTCAAGGGCAGCGCCGTCAGGGGCGATGTGCCGAGAGAGCCGGAGCACCCCGTACCGGGGCAGCGCTACCACGCCATCCGGATCGGGACGCACGACCCCATTCCGCTGGACGTCCCCACCTTCGTCGGACGTCGGCCGAGCACCCCGCGCATCACGGGAGGACGCCACCCCCGGCTCGTAAGGGTTCCGTCGCTGTCGCGCGAGATCTCGAGCACCCACCTCGAGATCCGGCAGGAAGGCTCGATCGTCGTCGTCACCGACCTCGGCTCGACGAACGGGACCATGGTCACGAGCCCGGGTGCGCCGGCGCTCAGACTTCGGCAGGGCGAGTCGGTCGCGGTCGTTGTCGGCTCGGTAGTGGATATTGGGGATGACGTGAGAATTGAGATCCTTCCCATCCCCGAGGTGACACAGTGACAGTGCTGGGACAGAACACCGCCCGCCACGAGATGGTGATCCCCGATGCGCCGCCCGGCTCCCTCGTGCTCGCCTGGGGGGTTGCCACGGACGTCGGCCACAAGCGCTCGCACAACGAGGACAGCCTGGTCGCGATTGCGCCGATCTTCGCGGTCGCCGACGGAATGGGCGGCCATGCCGCCGGCGACGTCGCGAGTGACGCGGTCGTCGCCCGGCTCGCAGAACTGGCGAAGACGGGATTCACCGAGCCGGATGCCGTCGTGGAGGCGTTGCGAGAGGCGACGACCGACATCTCCCACGCGATCGATGAGGCGGAGCTCGGCGTCGGGACCACGGTGACCGGTGCGGCGGTCACGATCCACGATGGGCATCCGTATTGGGCGATCTTCAACATAGGCGACTCCCGGGTCTACCTGTTCGCGCGGAATGTGCTCACCCAGGTCTCCGTCGACCACTCCGTCGTGCAGGAACTCGTGAGCGCGGGCCTCATCAAGGCCTCGGACGCCGAGCATCATCCGGACAGCAACGTCATAACACGTGCCGTCGGCTTCAACACGGAGCCGGTGCCCGACTTCTGGATCATCCCGGTCACGCAGGGTTCCCGTCTTCTGCTGTGTTCCGACGGACTCACGCGCGAGGTGAGCGACCTGCGGCTGCGACTCCACCTCGCCGCCGGCCTCACCCCGAAGGAGACCGCCGCCGCGCTCGTCGATGCCGCTCTCGCGGAGGGCGGACGGGACAATGTGACGGCGGTCGTCGTCGATGTCGTCGAGCTGGATGGCGCGGCAGCGCCAGGACTCGGCGACCTCGAGGACACCGCGCCGCGGGGCCCTGTCGCGGGGGAGTAATCCCCTGAATCCCGGGCCGGGCACCCCAGAAATGGGGCGTGAGAGCACGCCGTGAAGGGTGCCATACTCTTCCTGGGTTCACTGCCCGTCTGCCTACAATGGGACACTGGGCGAGTACGTCCGCACAACCCGATGCGACTGAGCCCGCGATCGAGTGAGCGAGGGGGCACTATGGCCAGACGCTTGCCGTCGCAGCCTCCCGTGCTGCCGGGTTTCTCTCATGTGCACATCCTCGGCTCCGGAGGATTCGCCGACGTCTTCCTCTACGAGCAGAACATGCCGCGTCGTCAGGTGGCCGTCAAGGTCATGCTGAGTGAGATCGTCAACGACCAGGTGAGGCAGATGTTCCAGGCCGAAGCGAACCTCATGGCCCAGCTGAGCGCCCATCCTTCGATTCTCACCGTGTACCAGGCCGGAGTGTCGGCGGACGGTCGCCCCTACCTCGTCATGGAGCTCTGCTCGCCGTCGCTCAGCGAGCGGTACCGGCGGGAGCGCATCCCCGTCGCTGACGTCCTGCAGGTCGCCGTGCGGATCGGCAGCGCGATCGAGACGGCGCATCGCGCCGGCGTCCTGCATCGGGACATCAAGCCGTCGAACATCCTGCTCACCGCCTACGGGCACCCCGTCCTCTCCGACTTCGGGATCGCCTCCACCCTCAGCGAATCCGGCCACCTCGAGGCCGTCGGAATGTCCATCCCCTGGTCGGCGCCCGAGGTGCTCATGGACGAGACCTCCGGAACGGTGCCGTCGGAGGTCTGGTCGCTCGCCGCAACCGTCTACTCTCTGCTCGCGGGGCGGTCGCCGTTCGAGATCCCGGGCGAGTCGAACAAGTCCGCCGACCTCATCTCCCGGATCAACCGCGCGAAGATCCAGCCGATCGGGCGCTCGGACGTTCCGCTCAGCCTGGAGCGGCTCCTGCAGAAGGCGATGTCGCGGAAGCCCGAGAATCGTCCGGCCAGCGCGCTCGAGCTCGTTCGCGAGTTCCAGGCCATCGAGACCGAGCTCGGGGTCGTGCAGACCCCCGTCGAAGTCGCCGTCGACGACTGGGCGCTCGCCACCGTCGGCGATCTCGGCGACCGGACCAGGATTCGCGGCGTCGCCAGCGCGAGCCCTGCGGCGGGCGCGCGTCGGCGCAAGAGAATGCGCAATGCACTAGGCGAGTACGCTCCCGTCGGAACCGTCCTGCGGGAGACCGGCTCGTCGCACGCGAGTTCGAGTACGAAGACCGACCTTCAGGGGCGGGGCATGCAGATTCTCGCCTGGGCGCTCATCGTGAGCGCGGTTCTCGTCATCACCCTCGGGGTCGTCGCGACGTTCGTGCTCATCAGGACGGGCTCCGGACAGATCCCCCGAGTCACCGACATCTCCGCGCAGCGGTCCGTGGACTCGATCGAGTTCAGCTGGTCTGATCCAGGGCTCGCACCGGGCGACTCGTACCAGATCTCCACGAGCGCCGGGTCGTCGAGCAGTATTCAGCAGTCGACGACATTCTCCGTGGACGCCCACACCGGCGACCGCGTCTGCATCACCGTGACGGTCAACCGCGAGGGCAAGACCGGCGAGCCGAGCAGCGAGAAGTGCGTGGACTTCAACGGCTGATGGGGAACGAGGTGAACGGCCGCGATGATTAGGCACTGGCTCGCAGGGCACAAGTCGCTCGTCATGACGATGACGAGCGGAGGAGTCATCGCTGCCCTCGTTGCGACCCTTGCCGTGGTTTCCGGCGGCTACCCGGCGCAGAAGGTCGAGCTCAACGATGCGTCGGTGTGGGTGGCGAACGGATCGAAACAACTCGTCGGTCGTGCCAACACCGAGGTCCTTGAGCTCAATTCCGTCGTCGAGAGCTCCAGCAGCGAGGTGGATGTCGTCCAGAGCGGCGCGAGCGTCTTCGTTCTCGATGAGGCGAACAACAAGGTCGATGTGATCGACCCGGCGACCTCGAGCGTGCTCGACACGGTTCCGATGCCGACACAGGGCCCCCGGCTGTTCCTCGCCGGTGGCAACATCGTCGTCACCGACCGGAACGGGGAGGTGTGGATCCTTCCCCTCTCGGAGTTCGATCGCTTCGACACCGAGGCCCAGCCGACGCTGAGCCTCGGCGGCGACTCCGTGTTCGCCATGAGCGGGGACGGCACGCTCATCGCGTTCTCGCAGGCGGCGAAGCTCGTCTACCGAATCGACGCCGCACGGACCCTCACGGTCGAAGAGACGCACCGCCTCGACTTCGGCACGCCATCGGCGGAGATGACGATCACCTCGGTCGGGACGCACTGGGCGGTGCTCAATCAAACCGGGCGGGCACTCGTTGTCGACGGCAATGCCGTCGACCTCTCCGGTGTCGTGGCCTCCGGCGATCGACCGCAGCTGCAGGAGCCGTCCGGGCAGGGGGATCGGGTGCTCGTCGGCTACTCCGGCGGGCTGCTGTCGGTACCCGTGCTGGGGGGCAACCCGGATCAGCTCGTGGACGGCCGGAGCGGACTCGCCGCGCCACCGCTCCTGAACAACGGCTGCACCTTCGCCGCATGGTCCGATGGCGCGGCCTGGCGGCAGTGCCAGGGGGACGGCGACGGCGTCCAACTGTCGCTCGCCTCGATGCTTCCAGGCTCGGTCCGGCTCACCTTCGCCCACAACGGCGAGCGGGTGATGTTGAACGACCCGCGCGGCGGCGGCTCCTGGGCGGTGCAGGACCGCGGGCAGCTCATCGACAACTGGGACGAGCTTGCCACCGTGAGGCAGGATCAGCAGCAGATCGTCGAGAACGATCTCGACACGCCACCGGACTACGAGAAGACCCAGCAGCCACCGGTCGCGGTCGATGACGCCTTCGGCGCCAGGCCGGGAAGAAGCGCGGTGTTCCCCGTGCTCCTCAACGATTACGATCCGAACGGCGACGTTCTCGTCATCTCCCAGGTGACGACGATCCCGGAGACCGTCGGCCGGCTGGATCTCATCAACAATCGGCAGCAGATTCAACTCGCCCTCGCGGCGGGTGCGCACGGAACCGTCACGTTCAACTACAGCATCACCGACGGGAGAGGCGGGGAGGACACCGCAACCGTCACGGTGACCATCCGAACTCCTGAAGAGAACTCGGCTCCCGTGCAGCTGCGGAAGACCAAGACCCTGGTCGCCCAGGGTGGGCGGGTGTCCACGTCGGTGCTCGGCGACTGGGTCGATCCAGACGGCGATGCGATGTACCTGGCGTCCGCGGCGACGGCACCGCCGGACACCGTGAGCTTCAAGCCGGAAGGCACGGTCATGTTCATCGAGGGGGGCGCAGCGGCAGCATCGCGGGCGGTCGCACTCGTCGTGACGGACGGAACGGCGCAGGGGAGTGGAAGCCTCACCATCGCGGTGAGCCCTCGCGGCAAGGTCCCGATCGTCGCCGACCCGTTCGTCCTGCTCGCCTACGCCGGGCAGGAGATCACGGTCAAACCCCTCGAGCATGTTCGTGGCGGGACCGGGACTCTTCGGCTCAGCAGCGTCCCGGCGAAGACCGGTGCGACCATCACGCCGAGCCTGGAAGCGGGAACATTCCGCTTCAGCAGCACGCAGGTACGAACGTTCAACCTCGAATACCTTGTCGACGACGGCGACCAGACCGCAACCGGGATCGTGCGCATCGATGTCGCCGCGCAACCGGATGCGAATTCGAAGCCGATCACGATTCCGAAGACCATCTTCGTGAAGACCCTGAGCAGCCAGACCATCGACGTCGCGGGCAGCGACATCGATCCTGCCGGCGGGGTCCTGCTCGTGACCGGGGTGTACAACATCGCGGTGGATTCCGGAGTCCAGGCGGAGATCCTCGACCAGCGCTCCGTGCGGGTCACGCTGACGGCTCCACTCGACCAAGGTCCCGTCGGCTTCAACTACCGCATCAGCAACGGCCTGGCCGAGGCCGAGGGGATCATCACCGTCATCGAGATTCCCCAGCCGGCACGACTGCAGCCGCCCGTGGCGACCGACGACACGATCTCGGTGAGGGTCGGGGCCGCGATCGACATCCCGGTACTCGACAACGACGTCCAGCCCGACGGAGAAGAGCTCACCCTCAATCCGCAGCTGTCTTCGACCCTCACCGGCGATTCCGGCCTGCTGTTCGCCTCCGGGAACATCCTGCGCTACCTCGCACCGGACAAGCCGGGCAACTTCACTGCGAGCTACCGGGTGAGCGGGCCGGACGGCCAGACCGCCGAGGCGCGCGTGAACATCGCCGTCCGGGAGACGGTCGAAGCCACGAACAACGCACCCGTCCCTGTGACGGTCATTGCGCGGGTCCTCGCCGGCGAATCGGTGAACATCCGCATCCCGCTGTCGGGAATCGACCCCGACGGCGACGCCGTGCAGTTGCTCGGGCAGGAGACCAATCCGGAGAAGGGGGCCGTCGTCGCGGTCGGCTCGGACAGTCTGCAGTACGAGGCGGGAAGCTATTCCGCGGGGACGGACTCCTTCACCTATACCGTCATCGACACCCTCGGGGCTCGGGCGACGGGGCTGGTCAGGATCGGAATCACCCAGAGGCTCGACGGGGCGCGGAATCCGGTTGCCATTCCGGATGAGGTCTCGATGCGGCCAGGCGGGACCGTCACCATCCGGGTGCTGGCGAACGACTCGGATCCCGACGGAAGCGCGCTGAGCGTGATCTCGGTCGAACCGACTAAGGACGCCACGGTGCTCGCGGAGACCGACGGTGAGGTCGTCTCGGTGACCCCGCCGGACATCGAGGGCCAGTACGGCCTGATCTACACGATCCAGAACGAGTTCGGCGGAACGAGCTCGAACTTCATCACGGTGAATGTCGCGGCCGATGCGCCACGGGCCTACCCGATTGCCAACGACTCCGTGCTGACGCTCACCGACATCATCGGCAGGAATACGATCGACGTGAATGTCCTCGCGAACGTGTTCTTCGCCGACGGCCCGACCTCCTCGCTCGGCGTATCGCTGCTGCCGGGGTACGACACCACGGCGACGGTGACGGACAAGAAGCGCATCACGGTCACCGTCGGACAGAAACGCCAGATCATCCCGTTCGCCGTCACGAATCCGGATGACCCGAAAATCGTTTCCTACGCGTTCGTCTGGGTGCCCGGCTACGACGACGCGCTTCCGCAGCTGAATCGGAAGGCAAGGCCTCTCGTCGTCGCGAGCGAATCGACGCTGATCATCCCGCTCAACGACTACGTCGTGGCGATCGGCGGGAAGCAGGTGCGCCTGGCCGACACGACGACGGTTCGTGCGACGAACGCGAACGGCGATGACCTGGTCGTCGACGACCGCACCCTCACATTCACCTCGGCCGACAAGTACTTCGGACCTGCATCGATTTCCTTCGAGGTCACCGATGGATCATCGGCGAACGATCCGGCTGGACGGACCGCGACCCTCGTACTGCCCATCACCGTGACGCCACGGTCGAACCAGCCACCCGTGTTCAACGGCGCGGTCATCGACTTCGAGCCGGGGGAGGAGAAGGTTCTCGATCTCCTCAAGCTCACGACCTACCCATACCCCGACGACCTCGGCGAACTCGCCTACACAGCGCTGGCACCGCTTCCCGAGGGGTTCAGCTACACCCTCACCGGCCAGTCGCTGACCGTCAGGGCGAACGAGGATGCCGTCAAGGGCCAGACGACCGCCATCGTGATCGGCGTGCGCGACGATCTCGCCGAGGGCAAGACCGGCAGCATCCGGCTCAGCGTCGTCGCGTCGAGCAAACCGCTGGCACAGCCCGCGTCCGACAGCGCGATCGTGCCCAGGGGGAAGACCACGGTGATCGACGTCCTCTCGAACGATGAGGCGACGAACCCCTTCCCGGACACGCCGCTGACCGTCGTCGGGGCCATCAGGGGGCTCGACGGATCCAGCGTGCCGGCAGGGGTGACCATCGTCCCGAGTGCGAACAACAGCAGGCTCTCCGTGACGGTCGGCCAGGACACTCCGGCCCAGGACGTCTACCTCCAGTACCAGGTCGCCGACGCGACGAAGGATCCCAGTCGCTACGTCTGGGGGACCATCAGGCTCGAGATCCAGGATGTGCCCGACCCGGTGACGAACGTGCGCGTGCTGGGCTTCGGCGACCAGAGGGTCACCGTCGCCTGGAGCCCTGGTGGGTTCAACAACTCCCCGATCACCGGATACGAAGTCACGGCGACGCGAGTGAGCACCGGGCAGGTCGCGAGCGTCACGCAGTGCTCGGGGAACAGCGGCTGCGACATCCGCACGCCGGGAAACGGGCCCGACGCGAAGGTGCGGATCTCGGTCGTCGCCATCAACGCGATCGGCCCTTCTGAGCCCGCGAGCGCCGGATCGGCGGTCTGGTCCGACGTCCTGCCCGCAGCGCCAGGTGGCATCAGCGCGGTCCCGACGAACGCGAACCCGACCGGCGGGGCGATCGCCGTGAGCTGGTCCGCGGTTCCCGACCCAGCGCCGGGAACGCCCCTTGTCGGCTATACGGTGCGCGTGAGCGGTCCAGGAGTGGACCTGCTCCAGACGGTCCCCGCATCCTCGACATCGCTTTCCTACCCGAACTCCGGCGGCGTTCTGGTTCCCGGGGTCCAGTACGCCGTCACCGTGTATGCGCGCAACAGCGCTCAGGTGTCCGGCGAGGCCGACTGGCGGCGCAATGCGGCCGTCGCCGTCACCGCCGTCGGACCCCCGACGCAAACCGCAGGTGGGGTCACCGGTGTCGTGGTGAACGCTCAGGGTCACATTCAGGTCTCCTGGGGTGCGAGCGATCCGCAGGGAGCGCCGGGCGTGACCTACACGGTCGGGCGCTTCGACGACACCGACACGATGCCGACCGCCTGCCGGGCGGCGACGCCGGGATCCGGTGCGACGCCGGTGACGAGCGGCTGGATCGACACCCACGTCCAGGATCAGCACAGCTACCGCTATGTCGTGTACGCGGACAACGGCTACTACTGCACCCCGACCGCTTCCGGTGCCATCCTCACCATGCGCCCGCCGGGGAAAGCCAGCGGAAGCATCAGCCTGCAGCCGCATGGCGGCCAGTTCGACATCCAGGTCGGCAATGACCTCGCCGTCGCCGGCCTGTCGGCAGCCAAATTCGAGTACCAGGTCAACGGCACGGGGAGCTGGGCGCCCGTCGTAGAGGGTCAATGGCTCACGTCGATCGCCAATGCGGCCGTGTACGGGAATGACCTCACCATCACGTTCCGCGGCTGCCGCGATGCGAGCGATTCGTTCTGCGGGCTGCCGTCGGACGGCATGACGCTCCGGCCGGTGAACGCCAGGGCGAGCATTGTGAGCTGCGTGATCGGCGAGCAGGCCGTGGCGAACCCGCCGGTCAACGCGGGACTGCCGACGGTCACATTCCTGTACTCCTTCAACCGGGGCGGTATCGCCGGCTGGAGCCCGTTCGGCACCGATGCGACCGTGCCCTCTGCATCCGCCATCGGCACTCAGGTGGTCACGATCCGGGTGAAAGCCGTCGTCGACTTCGGCACGCCGCCGAGCTACACGGACCCGGGCTTCGCCGAGGGGACCTGCTCACCATGATTGACTCACAGAACGACACCATGATCGGCCGCGGAGAGGCAACCCCATGACGATGACCCCAGAACAGGCAACCTGGTTCGCCGATACCTTCAACCGGCTGGTCGCCGGGGTGGACCAGGTACTGCTCGGCAAGACGTTCGTGATCAAGCTCGCGTTCACGGCGCTGCTGAGCGAGGGCCACCTGCTGCTCGAGGACTTCCCCGGCACCGGGAAGACCTCGCTCGCGCGGGCGATGTCGCAGAGCGTCGACGGGACGAACAGCCGGATCCAGTTCACGCCGGACCTCCTCCCCGGTGACATCACGGGCGTCAGCATCTACGACCAGCGGTCGGGATCGTTCGAGTTCCACAAGGGTCCGGTCTTCGCGAACATCGTCCTCGCCGACGAGATCAACCGGGCGAGCCCGAAGACGCAGGCCGCGCTGCTCGAGGTCATGGAGGAGGACCACGTCACCGTCGACGGCGTGACTCACGACGTCGGCGCACCGTTCATGGTCATCGCGACCCAGAACCCCATCGAACAGGCGGGAACCTACCGACTGCCGGAGGCTCAGCTCGACCGCTTCATCATGAAGACGTCGATCGGCTACCCCGACCACGCGTCGACGCTGCGCATCCTCCAGGGGGCCGGAGTGAAAGCGCACGAGGTCATCGTGCCGGCCATCGCCACTGCGGAGGTCATCGTCGAGATGGGCGCGCTCGCCCGCACCGTTCACGTCGACCCGTCGATCAACGATTACGTCTCCCGGCTCGTCGACGCGTCGAGGAATTCGGACGAGGTGAGGCTCGGCGCCAGCGTCCGTGCCGCACTCGCGCTCGTGCGCACGGCGAAGACTCTTGCCGCCGCGAGCGGGCGCCACTACGTGATCCCGGACGACGTGAAGGTGCTCGCGGAGCCGGTACTCGCGCACCGCCTGGTGCTCGACCCGGAGGCGGAGTTCGAGGGTGTGACGAGCTCGAGCATCGTGAGCCAGCTCCTGCTGGAGACCCCGCCGCCATCCGATCGGCAAGCGGTGTGAGTCCGTCCGGAACCCCAGGCAGGACGACCCGGGCGGCCAGGGTGACCACCCGTGGGGTGGTCACGGCGTCATCCGCGCGCTTCGACTCGTCCTCTGCGACCGCGACGCAGGGTCTGACCAACGTCAGGACGAGGATCGTCGGGAACCGGACCGGCTTCCTCGCCGATGCGATCGTCGCCGTCGTCAGGGTGAGCCGGGAGGTCGGAGAGGTCGTCGTCCGCTGGGCGGCGAGGGCATCGGCTGTTGTCACTCCGCTGGGGTGGTCGATGCTCGCCATCGTCCCGATCGCTTTCGTGCTCGGCTACCGGCTGGGCTGGATGGAACTGGTCGTCGTCGCTTACGCCGGAACGGTCATCCTCGTCGTCGCCGCACTGTACCTGGTCGGGCGCAACGCGTTCCAGGTGGAACTGAGCATGGCCCACTCGCGGGTTCTCGTCGGGGAACCGGCGGGGGGAGTCGTGACGATCGTGAACCCCACCCGACGCCGGCTGCTCGGGGTGACGGTGGAGGTTCCGGTCGGCCCGGGGCTCGCCGAGCTCGCGATGCCGAGCCTGTCCCGTGGCGCGATCTTCGAGCACCAGTTCTCCGTGCCGACCGCCCGACGCGGCATTCTCGAGGTCGGGCCGGTCCGCACGGTCAGGGCAGACCCGATCGGACTCGTGCGTCGTGAGCTGATCTGGACCCAGTCCCAGCAGCTCTACATCCACCCCCGTACCATCGGTGTCCCCAGCACCACGACGGGCTTCATCCGCGACCTCGAGGGCAATCCGACGCGCCAGATCTCCAACAGCGATGTGTCCTTCCACGCCCTGCGGGAGTACGTCCCTGGCGATGAGCGGAGGTTCATCCACTGGAAGAGCACCGCGAAGACCGGAACCTACATGGTGCGGCAGTTCGAGGAGACGCGCCGCAGCCACCTGGTCATCGCGCTGAGCCTGGCATCCTCCGACTACGCGAACGACGAGGAGTTCGAGCTGGCCGTGAGCGTTGCGGGATCGCTCGGGGTTCGGGCGATCCGCGATGCGAGGACCGTCTCGGTCGTCGTCGGTGAGCTCACTCCGGACTTCGCGAAGCGCAAGGTCTTCGCCGTCTCCCAGCTCAGCACCCTTACGCGAAGCCGCCTGCTCGACGACCTCGCCAGGATCGAGCACGCGGAGTCCGCACTCAGCGTCCGGGACGTCGGGAGGGTCGTCGCAGAGAAGGTCGCCGGCATCTCGGTCGCGTTCCTGCTGTGCGGGTCGAAGGCGACGCCGACCGAGCTTCGCGCCGCATCCGCGTCGTTCCCGGTCGACGTCGAGGTCGTCGCGATCGTCTGCGACCCGGAGGTCGTGCCCGGTCTTCGCCGGCTCCCCGGCCTCAGCGTTCTCACGATCGGCTACCTGGAGGACCTGCAGAAGTCGCTGTCGAGGTCGGCTGCGGCATGAGCGCAGGCAAGGGGGTGAAGGCGAAGCGGCCAGGCTTCGGGTTCGTGGCCGTGTCGACCCTCATGCTCTGGATCTCGACCGGCTTCGCCTCCGCGGCGCTCTGGCCGAGCTACGGCAGCCTCCAGCTGGTCGTCCTCGTCGTCGTGACGACGGCCGTCGCATCGGGAATCGCCATTCTGGGAGCGATCCTGCGCTGGTCGAGCATCGTCGTCATGCTCATGACGATCGTCGCCTACTTCGCTCTCGGCGTCCCTCTCGCCATCCCGGATCGCGCCATCGGAGGTGTGCTCCCCACTCTGGACGGGATGCAGGAGCTCGCCCTGGGAACGGCGCTCAGCTGGAAGCAGCTGCTCACCATCAGTCTCCCGGTCGGCAGCTACGAGTCCCTGCTGATCCCCGCGTTCATTCTGGTGCTCGTCAGCGTCGTTGTGTCGCTGTCGGTCGCCCTCCGCGTGAAGTACGGAGAACTGGGGGTCATCGGCCCGATCGTCGTCTTCATCGTCGCGATCCTGTTCGGTCCCGATTACGCCCAGTGGCCGTTCGAACTCGCGATCGGTCTGACCGCGAGCATCCTCCTGTGGCTGATCTGGAGGCGATGGTACCGACGCCGCGAGTCGATCCGGCTGCTTGCGCTCCGTGCGACGAGCTCGGACGGTACGCCGCTGGAGACCGTGGCGGATGGTGGCTTCGTCGGCTTCAGGACGCTCACCAGCGCAGGACTCATCATGGCGATCGCGGCGACCGCATCCATCGGGGCGACCAGCCTGCTGCCGCCGACGGGCGATCGGATCGTCCTGCGCTCCACGATCGTCCAGCCGTTCGATCCGCGCGACTATCCGAGCCCGTTGAGCGGTTTCCGCAAGTACGAGCAGCCCGCGACGGTGAATCGCACGATCCTCACCGTGACCGGCCTTCCCACCTCTGCACGCATCCGGGTCGCGACGATGGACAGCTATGACGGCATCGTGTACTCGGTGGGGAACGGCAGTGTCGACAGCGCGTCCGGTTCCTTCACGCGGGTGCCGCTGAGCGTCGACCAGTCCGCCGTCGCGGGAACCCGGGCGACGATCGCGGTGACGATCGGCGACTACTCGGGGGTGTGGCTCCCTACCGTCGGCGATCTCGAGAGGGTCGATTTCTCCGGGAAGGACGCCTCGGAGCTGATCGGGAGCTTCTACTACAACGACAACAGCGATACCGGGGCGGTCGTCAGCGGACTGACTCCTGGGGCGCAGTACACGCTCACCGCCGTGCTTCCCCACCAGCCTGCGGTGAGCGAGCTGTCGACTCTGGAGCCGGGAGCGATCGACCTTCCCCCGGTCACGGTCGTCCCGGATGAGGTCTCTGCGGCACTCGATCGCTACGTGTCGGGCGTCGAGGGTGCCGGCCCGAGACTCGTCGCCATGCTCGCAGGACTGAGCGCACAGGGCTACATCAGCCACGGGGTGTCCGCCGCAGAGCCCCAGAGCCGTTCCGGTCACGCCGCGGACCGCATCACCGAGCTCTTCAGCGCCCAGAGGATGATCGGCGACCAGGAACAGTACGCCGTCACTGCGGCGCTCATGGCGAGGCAGCTGGGGTTCCCAGCCCGTGTCGTCTTCGGATTCGCCCCCACCGAGGCGGCGGTGGGGCGCACCATCACCGTCAGGGGGAGCGATGTCTCGGCTTGGATCGAGGTGTACACGACGCAGTACGGCTGGGTCTCGATCGATCCGACACCGCCGGTGCGCCCGATTCCGGACGAGGTCCCCGAGCAGCCGACGAAGGTCGCCCGCCCGCAATCCCCGGTGCAGCCGCAACTTCCGGAATCCGATCTGCGGGACACGCAACTCCCGCAGGCCGTGAACCAGGAGGAGACACCGGCCGGTGATCTGGTTCTCGCGATCGTCCTTCGTGTGCTCGTCGCACTCGGCTGGGCAGGGCTCGTCATCGCGATCCTGCTCTCGCCGTTCCTCACCATCATGGTCGCGAAGTGGCGCAGGCGAAGACTGAGGAAGCGCGCACCGACGCCGATCCAGCGCATCGCCGGCGGCTGGCAGGAGTTCGAGGACGCCGTGCTCGATCACGGCTACAGTCCAGGTCCCGCGCCGACCAGGATCGAGATCGCCCAGATCGTCGGTGGCACGCAGCCCTTCGTCCTGGCCGCTGTCGCCGACCGGGCGATCTTCTCGCCGGGCGACCCGGATGACGACCAGGCGGATCAACTGTGGCGCTCCGTCGAGGAGCTTCGCTACTCGCTCGACTCCGAGCTCACGACCTGGGAGCGGATCAAGGCTCTCGTCTCACTGCGTTCGCTCGGTGGTTATAGTGTCACAAGTCTGTTCAAGCGTTAGGGGGTGGCGCCGGTGATCTGCTCGTACTGCTCGACCGAGCTGCCGGAGGGGGCCATGTTCTGCGGCGAGTGCGGCAGGGCTGTCGTCACGACGACCCCGACGACGGTGCGGACGATCGTGCCGCGGCCGCTCACCCGTCCGGTTGCCGTTGCGGAGGAGAATCACTGCGAGCAGTGCGGTGCCGAAATGGCGCCAGGGGACATCTTCTGCGGCGAGTGCGGGTTCGTCTCGCGCTCCGTGAACCGTGCCTTCGCCGGGCCGCGGGACACCAACGTCGTCGAGCGGCTGGAGCAGGTGGAGCAGGACGGGCCGGAGCCGGCCATCGAGGATGTCGAGCCGACCAGGATCATCACGCGGAAGAGCGAGGGCGAGCGATTCGTTCTCCAGTTCAGCACCGGAGAGAGCTTCACGGTGTTCGGATCCGGGCTGATCGGGCGCAACCCCCGCCCGGAGCCCGGCGAGTACTTCGATCAACTGGTCCGGGTGCTCGACCCGAGCCGTTCGGTGTCCAAGACCCACCTGGAGTTCGGCCAGGAGGCCGGCGGTTTCTGGGTCAAGGATCGCTTCTCGGGCAATGGGACGATCGTGCGCGAGCCTGACACCAAGCCGCTCCGCTGCCACCCGGACCGCCGCTACCGTCTCGTTCGGGGCTCCCGTGTCGACATGGGAGAGCAGTTCTTCATCGTGAGCTGACGGCTGAGCCTGTGCCAGGACATCCTCTCCCTGAGAGGGGCCAGGCGCAGGCTCTGTCCCCCGAACCGCGGAGGTCGGACCCGATCGGTGCGTGGGTGCTGCTGTGCTGTAGGCGTGACAACTCCTCCCCGTCCGATCGCGCTGCCGAGGAATCCCGAGCCGCCGCCGCCTCATCCTTTCCCCGTCATCGCGACCGTCGCCCCGGTTCTCGCCTCCGCGGCGATCTGGGCATTCACCCAGTCGCCGTTCGCGATGGTGTTCGCACTGCTCGGTCCGGTCGTCGCGGTCGCGAGCCTCGGCGATTCCAGGCGGCAGACTCGGCGGCAGAACGCACGGGAGCGCAATCGCTTCCATCGTGAACTCGATGCCGCACGGCGGGCGATAGCCGAGGCGCAGGAGCGCGAACGCGACGCGCTCACCCGTGCTTCCCCCTCGGCCGCGCGAGTGCTCGCAGATCAGGCTCGCGACCCGGAGCGCTGGCGGGGAGGACTCGGCGACACGCTGCCCGTCACCCTCGGCACCGGACGAGTGGCGAGCTGCCTGGTCGTCGAACCTGGTCCGCCGAGTGCCGAACCGGATTCCGCCGCCAGTGCCCTCGAGGAGTTGCGCGCGACTGCCGCCTTCCTCGATCGCGCGCCAGTGGTGGTCGATGCCCGCCTCGGAATCGGGCTGTGCGGCTCGCCGTCCCTGGCCGCCGCCGCGGCGAACGCCATCATCGTGCAGTTGGCGAATGCCCTGCCGCCGTCGGGCTCGCGGTTCTCCGCGACCCCGGACGGGCAGTGGTCGTGGCTGGCCGCTCTGCCCCAATGGGAGGCTGCCCGGCAGGGCGCCGGCCGGGCCGGGAGCGGCGACCCCCTCAGGCTTGAGATCCGATCGGCGGGGGAGTCCCCGCCTCCCGGGCTCGTCGTCGTCGCGGTGGCCGAGCGTGAGAGCGAGCTGCCGCGGGAGTGCCGGGTCGTCCTGCGGCTCGACGGGGCGAGCGCCGCCCGGCTGGTGCGCCATCCGGACCTCGACCGGCTCGGGTCGCTGGTCCCCGAATTCGTCTCCACCGAGCAGGCCAGGGACTTCGCGGCACTCCTGCGGAGCGTCGCGGAGGGCGCTGCAGAGCACCTCCGGTTGCCGGAATCGGTTCCGTTCTCCGCGCTGACGCACGCCCGGATACCCGGTCGCGGCTCACTCGCCTGCGCGATCGGAGTCGGGGCCGGGGGGAGAATGGTCGTCGACCTCGTCGCCGACGGTCCGCACGCCGTCATCGGCGGCACGACCGGGAGCGGGAAGAGCGAGCTCCTGGTGTCCTGGGTGCTCGGGATGGCGGCCGCCTGCTCGCCGGAACAGCTGAACGTCCTGCTCGTCGACTTCAAGGGCGGATCGTCATTCGCGGCGCTGCGCGACCTCCCGCACTGTGTCGGACTCGTCACCGATCTGGATGAAGCTGCGGCGAGTCGCGCCATGCTCAGCCTGCGCGCGGAACTGCGCCACCGGGAGCGGGTGCTGTCCGAGCACACGGCACGCTCTCTCCTCGACCTGGGAGCCGAGGTCGAACTCCCCAGGCTCGTGATCGTCGTCGACGAGTTCCAGGCGCTGACCGCGAGCTTCCCGGAGCTGCACGAGCTCTTCGCCGACCTGGCCGCCCGCGGCCGGTCGCTCGGCGTGCACCTGATCCTGTGCACGCAGCGTCCTGCCGGCGCGGTGCGGGATGCGGTGCTTGCGAACTGCACGCTGCGGATGTCGCTGCGGGTCAACAACCGGGCCGACAGCGTCGCGGTGATCGGTTCCCCCGCCGCGGCCGAATTGCCCAGGAGTCCGGCCGGGCGGGCGCTCCTCGCGCGCGAAGACGGTGAATGCGCAGCCATCCAGCTCGCGATCGCCGACGGGCAGTCCGTCGCCTCCGTTGCCGGGCGATGGTCGGGGTCGCCCTGGTCTCCCAGGCGTCCCTGGCTCGATCCGCTGCCGGCCGTCGTCGACCCCGGGGCGCTCTCACCGCTGCCGCAGAGAGGGGTCGCGTTCGCCCTGATGGACCTTCCCGAACTGCAGCGGCAGTCCGTCGCCTTCTACGATCCGGATGCCGACGGCAGCCTCCTGGTGGTCGGCGGGCATCGTTCCGGGAAAACCGGGGTGCTCGCGGCGATCGCGAAGGCGGTCGAGCCCGGGAGGGTCGACTGGGCTCCCGCGTCGGTGGACGGAGCGTGGGATGCCGTGACCGCGGCGCTCGAGGAGGTGCGGAGCGGCACCGGCGGCGGACTCCTGCTCGTCGACGATCTCGACGTGCTGCTCGGGCGCTTCCCGCAGGACTACGAGCAGGCCTTCCTGGACTCGCTCGCGGCGTTGCTGAGGGAGGGCAGGAGGGTCGGCCTCCATCTCGTCCTCAGCGCGAGCAGGGTGGCCTCGCCCCTGCAGTCGATCGCTTCGCTGTGCGGGTCGAGGCTAGTCCTGCGCATGCCGGATCGGCAGGAGCACCTCGTGGCCGGCGGAAGCGCTGCGGGTTTCGACCCCGCCCTCCGGCCGGGAGCCGGCCACTGGGGTGGGCACCGGGTTCAGGTGGCGTTCGTCGAGCCGCCCGAGCGCGCTCCTGCCGAGCCCGTTCCGCCGCTGGACCTCGAAGGATGGCCTGGGCTTGCCGTCGTGGCGAACGCACCGCAGGCCGTCCAGGAGCGACTGCGCGGAATCGGCACCGTCACCCTGGTCGACCCTGGTGCGTTCCCCGCCGGGCTCGACGTCGCCGCGAGGGACTCTGCCGCGACGGACTCTGCCCGGCCGAGGATACTCCTCGGCGATCCGGACGCCTGGCTGGCCAACTGGGGTCTCGTCGGCCGTCTGCGCGCGAGTGTTCCCGTCGCGTTCCACGGCTGTTCCGTTGCCGACTTCCGTGCGATCTCGCACCTGCGGACGCTTCCGCCGCCGGTCACGGAGAGCGCGGATGCGCTCTGGCTGCTGCTTCCCGACGGCGCGGTCCGCAGAACCCGGCTGATCTAGGCGAGCACGCTCGCCAGCGAGACGTGCTCGAGTCCGAGTGCCGAGGCGACCGGCTCGCTCACGACATGGCCGCCGTGAGTGTTGAGTCCGAGTGCCAGGGCCGCGTTCTCCGAGAGTGCCGCACGCCAGCCCTTGCCCGCGAGCGCGCGGACGTACGGCATCGTCGCATTGGTCAGCGCGTAGGTGGAGGTGTTGGGGACCGCCCCCGGCATGTTCGCGACGCAGTAGAACAGCGAATTGTGCACGCGGAACGTCGGGTCGGCGTGCGTGGTCGGATGGGAGTCCTCGAAGCACCCGCCCTGGTCGACGGCGATGTCGACGAGAACGCTGCCCGGCTTCATCCGGGAGACGAGGTCGTTGCTCACGAGCTTCGGGGCCTTCGCGCCGGGAACGAGCACCGATCCGATGACGAGGTCGGCCTGGAGCACTGCGCGCTCGATCTCGAATCCGTTCGACGCGATCGTGCGCACTCGACCGGCGTACAGTTCGTCGAGCTCCTTGAGGCGCTGCAAATTGGTGTCGAGAACCGTGACATCGGCGCCGAGTCCCACCGATACGGCGACGGCGTTCGTGCCGGCGACTCCTCCGCCGAGCACGACGATCTTCGCAGGGTAGGTGCCGGGAACTCCGGGGACGAGGAGTCCAGGGCCTCCGTTCGGCTTGAGCATCGCGTTCGCCCCGACGATCGGGGCGAGTCTTCCGGCCACCTCGCTCATGGGGGCAAGAAGCGGCAGCGCGCGCGAGGGCAGTTGCACGGTCTCGTAGGCGATCGCGGTGACCTTCGATTCCACCAGTGCTCTGGTCAGGTCCGGCTCAGCGGCGAGGTGCAAGTAGGCGAAGATGAGCAGGTCCTCGCGGAAGTAGTCGTACTCGCTCGCGATCGGCTCCTTCACCTTGAGCAGCAGGTCCGCCTCGGCCCAGGTCTTGTCGGCGCTCGTCGCGATCGTTGCTCCCGCCGCCGAGTACTCCGCGTCGGTGATGGAAGACCCTTCGCCGGCTCCGGTTTCGACGGTGACCCGGTGCCCGTTGGCCACGAGATCGTGGACTCCAGCGGGGGTTATCGCAACCCGGAACTCGTTGTTCTTGATCTCCCTGGGGATGGCGACCTTCATTGCTCTCCTGCCCTGCCGACGTGCGGAATTCGTGCCACACCGCTGTGTGCGCACCAACCCCCACAATACCCGGCCTTCACAAACGATTCCGCATCAGAAATAGGCGAATCGGTGCTGATTTCGCGAAATTTCACCTCGGATGTAGTTGTTTCGGTCATTTCTGGATGCGTTCGGGTGCCATGGTGTGACAGTATCAAGCCACACGGAACAAAGGTGTCCGTCTGATACGCCCTGTCGTGAAGGAGTTGCACTCACATGAACAGACCACTGCCTGAAGACCCGATGATCCGCAGGCTCGTACTGCAGGCGCAGCGCGCGCAGTTCTCCCGCCGCGGAATGCTCAAGGGAGCGGGGATCAGTGCGGCAGCACTCGCTCTCGCCGCGTGCTCGACGGGCGGCGCAGAGAAGCCGAAACCGGCGAAGGACGTTTCCGACACCGACAAGATCGTCCGCTGGGACAACTGGGCCCTCTACCTCGACGTCGACGACGCGGGCAACTACCCGACCCTGCAGGCGTTCGAGAAGCAGACCGGCATCAAGGCGACGTACACCGAGGCAGTCGACGACAACAACACCTACTACGGCAAGGTGAAGGACCAGCTCAAGCTCGGCCAGGACATCGGATGCGACACCGTCTGCCTCACCGACTGGATGGTCGACCGTCTGATCCGCTTCGGCTACACGCAGGAGCTCGACCACGCGAACATCCCGAATGTCAAGAACCTCGTCCCGGCCTACCTGAATGTCGACTTCGACAAGGGCCGCAAGATGTCCCTCCCCTGGCAGGGCGGGTTCGCCGGCATCGCCTGGAACAAGGACGAGCTGCCCGGTGGACTCACCTCGGTCTCCGACCTGTGGGACCCGTCGCTCAAGGGCCGCGTCGGCGTGCTCTCCGAGATGCGCGACACGATGGGCTGCATCATGCAGGACCTCGGCACCCAGATCGACGGCGAGTGGGGCGACAGCGAATTCAACGCCGCGATCGAACTGCTGCAGAAGCAGGTGGATGACGGCCAGATCCGCAACATCAAGGGCAACTCCTACAAGGAGGACCTCCAGAACGGCGACACGCTCGCGGCCATCGTGTGGTCCGGCGACATCACCCAGCTGAACGCCGAGGCCGGCGACCACTGGGACTTCGCCATTCCCAGCAAGGGCGGAACGCTCTGGAACGACAACTTCATCGTCCCGATCGGCTCGACGCACAAGAAGAACGCCGAGACGCTCATCAACTACTACTACGACCCGGAGGTCGCAGCACAGGTTGCCGCCTACGTGAACTACATCCCCCCGGTGGTCGGAACGAAGGAGGCCATGATCGCGCTCGACCCTGAGCTGGCCGACAACCAGCTCATCTTCCCGAGCGACGCGACCCTCGAGAATACTCACGTGTTCCGCAGCCTCAGCTCGAGCGAGGAGCAGAAGTACGGGGCACAGTTCCAGGCCATTCTTCTCGGGGCCTGAGGTGGCATCCGGGGCCTTCGCCGAAAGCGGGGCAGACCTCGAACTGGTGGACATCCAGAAGCGCTTTCCCGGCTTCACGGCGATCGAACAGCTCGACCTGACCATTCCCGCCGGGTCGTTCTTCGCCCTCCTCGGCCCATCGGGCTGCGGGAAGACGACGACGCTCCGTCTCGTCGCCGGACTCGAGGAGCCGACGAAGGGCAGCGTGCTCATCGGAGGCAAGGACGTCACGGCGCTCAAACCGTATCAGCGTCCGGTCAACACGGTGTTCCAGAGCTATGCGCTGTTCCCGCACATGACGGTTCTCGAGAACGTCGCATTCGGATTACGCAGGCGCCGGATGGCGGATCCGGTGGCGAAGGCCCATGAGGCCCTGAGGCTGGTCGAGCTCGACCACCTTGCCACGAGGAAGCCGCAGCAACTCTCCGGAGGCCAGCAGCAGCGGGTCGCTCTCGCGAGGGCGATCGTCAACCGCCCCGCCCTCCTGCTCCTCGACGAACCGCTCGGCGCGCTCGACCTCAAGCTGCGCCGGCAGATGCAGCTCGAGCTCAAGTCCATCCAGGAGGAAGTCGGCCTGACGTTCCTCCACGTGACGCACGATCAGGAGGAGGCCATGACCATGGCCGACACCGTCGCGGTCATGAACAAGGGAAGGATCGAGCAGCTCGGCGCGCCGGAGGAGCTCTATGAGCTCCCGCGCACCGCGTTCGTCGCGAACTTCCTCGGGCAGTCCAACCTGTTCACCGGCAACGTCTCGGGGACGACGAGCGACAGTGTCACCGTCGACGTCGAGGGCGCTTCGATCACCGTCCCGAAGGCGCGCGCCCAGCGGCACGCCGGCGAGATCACCGTCGGGGTTCGGCCCGAGAAGCTCCACATGCACACGAGCGCTCCCCAGCGGGACGCGGGAACGAACTCCCTCGGCCCCGGCCGCGTGATCGACGTCTCGTTCAGCGGGGTGAGCACCCAGTACATCATCGCGGTCCCTGGGATCGGCACGGTCACGGTGTTCTCCCAGAACATGGACTTCGGTCCCGTCATGAACGTCGGCGCGGAAGTGTGGGTGAGCTGGCGGGTCGATCACGGATTCGGCCTCGAGGATGACCCGGATGCCGCCCCACGGTTTCCGGCGGACACCGATACGGCCACCCTCGCGGTGCAGAAGAAGCGTGCCCTGATGTCGGAGCTCGAGGGGGCCTGACATGGCCTTCACTGCATTCGCCACCGGCACGGTCCAGGAGCAGGCCCCGCGGCGCAGGAGCAAGATCGCCCTGTTCCTGCTGCTCCCCGGCATCCTCTACCTCGTGCTGTTCTTTCTCGTCCCGCTCGTGTCTCTCGTGCTCACCTCGTTCCAGGAGCCCATTCCGTTCGGCGACATCGGCGAGTACCAGACCGCGTTCAAGTGGGAGAACTACGCGGAGGTGATCGGAACCTACGGCGAGCACATCCTCCGCTCGTTCCTGTATGCGATCCTCGCGACCATCTTCGCCCTCCTGTTCAGCTATCCGCTCGCGTACTTCATCGGTGTGAAGGCCAGGCGCTGGCCCATCATCCAGAACCTCATGCTCGTTCTGGTGATCGCGCCGTTCTTCATCAGCTTCCTGCTGCGCACCCTCGCCTGGAAGTCGATCCTGTCCGATGAGTCCGCCGTGGTCACCGGGCTCAAGGCGCTGTCACTCATGGCACCGGATGCCCACTTCACCGGAACGCCCGCCGCCGTCGTGTTCGGCCTCACCTACAACTTCATCCCGTTCATGACCCTGCCGCTGTACTCGACACTCGAGCGGTTGGACACCCGGCTGCTCGAGGCGGGCAGCGACCTGTATGCGAAGCCGTCTGTGACGTTCCTCAAGGTCACGGTCCCGCTGTCGATGTCGGGCATCGTGTCCGGCGTCCTGCTCACCTTCATCCCGGCGGCGGGCGACTACATCAACGCGAGCAGGGACTTCCTCGGCGGCACCGGCACCGCCATGATCGGAAACGTCATCGAGAGCAACTTCCTGGTCTCCCTCAACTATCCGGCCGCGGCATCGCTGTCGATCATTCTCATGGCGGTCATCCTCGTGATGGTGACCGTGTACGTCAGACGGAGCGGAACGGAGGACCTGCTGTGACCCTCCAGGAAGGCCTCGTCGTGTCCGAGGCTGTGACGGCGCGACGACCACCGTCCCGCCGGGGAGCGCGCATCGGGTTCGGCAATTGGGCGCTGCCGGTCTACACCATCATGGCGCTCGTTTTCCTGCTCATCCCGATCATCTACACCTTCGTGTTCTCGTTCAATGACTCGGTGAAGTCGAACATCGTCTGGCGCGGGTTCACGTTCGACAAGTGGCTCAACGTCTGCGACAAGGCCGAGGTGTGCGTCGCGTTCGGCAACAGCCTCATCATCGGCGTCGTTGCGACGATCTGTGCAACGGTGCTCGGCACCATGATCGCGATCGCCCTGGTGCGGTACCGGTTCCGGTTCCGCTCGGCGATCAGCCTCCTGCTGTTCCTGCCGATGGCGACCCCCGAGGTCGTTCTCGGTGCCGGCCTCGCCGCGGAATTCCTGACGGCGGGTGTCGAGAAGGGCCTCACGACGATCATCATCGCCCACGTCATGTTCTGCGTGAGCTTCGTCGTCGTCACGGTGAAGGCGCGGGTGTCGACCCTCGATCCGGCGCTGGAAGAAGCCGGGCGCGACCTCTACGCCGCTCCGAACCAGGTGTTCTGGCGCATCACCTTCCCGCTGCTGCTTCCCGGCATCATCGCCGCGGCGCTGCTCTCGTTCGCGCTGAGTTTCGACGACTTCATCATCACGAACTTCAACTCCGGCACCACGAGCACGTTCCCCAAGTACATCTACATCTCGGCGGCTCGGGGTATCCCGGCCGAGGCGAACGTGATCGCCTCCGCGGTGTTCCTGCTGGCCATCGCGCTCGTTCTCATCTCCCAAATCTCCTCGGCGGCAAGGCGGAAGCGCCTGGCGAAGATTGGATAGCAGTGCCTGAGTATCGTGATCGCGACCGTCTCGCCGAGTTGTGGTTCGGTGAGATCGAGGTCTTCCGGGCGGCCCGGCCGAAGTCGGAGGCCCTCTGGCATGAGGCGACGCCGCACATGCCGGACGGCGTTCCCATGCTGTGGATGGCGAAGTGGCCCGGCCCGTGGCCGGTGTACGTGCAGAGCGCCTCCGGTGCGCACTTCACCGATGCCGACGGCATCGACCACGTCGACCTGTGCCTCGGAGACACCGGCGCGATGTGCGGGCACGCGCCGAGCGCATCCGTGGCGGCGCTGAGCGCGCAGCTCGCGAAGGGTTCGACATTCATGCTCCCGACCGAGGACGCGGCGAAGGCGGCGGAGCTCCTCACCGACCGGTTCGGGGTGCCGAGCTGGCAGTTCACGCTCTCGGCGACCGATGCCAATCGCAGCATGATCCGCTACGCGCGCCTGGTGACCGGGCGACGCAAGATCCTGGTGCACGACTTCTGCTACCACGGCTCCGTCGACGAGGCCTTCGCGACCCTCGACGAGCACGGTGCCGTCGTGCCGCGCCGCGGCAACATCGGAGCGCCGGTCCCGCCGTCCGAGACGACGGCGGTCGTCCCGTTCAACGATGTCGCAGCGCTGGAGGCGGCGTTGTCGACCGGCGAGATCGCGGCGGTGCTCATCGAGCCGGCACTCACCAACATCGGGATCGTGCTGCCGGAGCCCGGGTACCACGACTCCGTTCGCGAACTGTGCACCAGGTACGGCGCGATCCTGATCATCGACGAGACTCACACCATCAGTGCCGGCCCCGGCGGCATGACGAAGGCCAGCGGGCTGAGCCCGGATGCCGTCGTGATCGGCAAGAGCATCGGCGGCGGCATACCCGCCGCGGCGTTCGGGATGACTGCGGAGCTCGCCCAGCGCGCACGTGACAGTCTCGACCTCGAGGACATCGATGTCGGGGGAGTCGGAGGAACCCTCGCGGGGAATGCGCTCTCTCTCGTCGGCATCCGGGCCACCCTGTCCGATGTGCTCACTCCCGCGGCATTCGAGAGCATGACGGCACGGGCGACGGAATGGACGGCGGGGGTGCAGGCGGCCATCGACGAGTTCCGGGTTCCCTGGCAGGTGACCCAGCTGGGTGCCCGCTCGGAGTACAGCTTCCGGGAGAGCGCGCCGCGGGATGGCGCCCAGGCCGCAGCAGCCGATGACTTCGAATTGCAGCAGTACCTGCACCTGCACGCGCTCAACCGCGGCATCCTGATTACTCCGTTCCACAACATGGCGCTCATGAGCCCTGCCACCACCGCCGAGGATGTCGAGCGCCACACCGTCGCATTCCGAGAGGCCGTCACGAGCCTCTACGGCTGAGCTTCGCCACCGCTCCGGCGATGACCCCTGTTTTGGTGGTCAGTCGGCTGGGAGGCCTGTGCCAGTATCGAAAGGGGGCTCTGAAGCACCCGCACGCCCGCTGCAAAGGATTGCGCACAGTGAAGAGAGCCATGACTCACGACAGACTGATCGATGAGCCGGCCGGGCTCGTTCTGAGCGCAGCGGTCACCCGTCGCAGGCTCCTGCAGGGAGCCGGTATCGGAGGTGCCGCGCTGCTGCTGGCGGCGTGCTCCTCCGGGGCGGTGGCGAAGCCGAAGGCAGCTCTCGACAGGTCCCAGAAGCAGAAGTCGCTGCGTTTCGACAGTCGCGACACCTACCGGAACACCGTGGGGGAGGACTTCCCGCTCCTCGAGAAGTTCGGCGCCGCCTCCGGGATAGCCGTCAGCTATACCGATGCCGTGAGCGACGACAACGTCTACTACAGCAAGGTGAAGGGCCAGTTGAAGCTCGGTCAGGACATCGGGGCGGATGCCGTTGTGCTGAGCGACTGGATGGCGGCGCGCTGGATCCGCATGGGCTACGTCCAGGAACTCGATCATGCGAGGCTTCCGAACTTCGCCAGCATCCGGCCACGGTTCAAGGGCGCGGCGTTCGACCCGAAGCGGGTCGGCTCCCTGCCGTGGCGGAGCGGGTTCACCGGGATCGCCTGGAACAAGGCGGCGCTGCCGGGTGGGCTGAGTGCGGTGTCGGATCTGTGGGATCCGTCGCTCGGCGGCAAGGTCGGGGTGATGTCGGGCATGCGGGACACGCTGGG
>DATCXP010000142.1:0-5624 GCA_036565765.1 Terrimesophilobacter sp. | reverse complement strand
GGGGCGGGCGCGACGGTCGCAGCTGCGAAATCCGCAACGACCGGCGCTGCAGGGGCCGGGGCAGGTGCCGGTGCCGGTGCGGGAGTGGGCGCGGGAGCCGGAGCAGCCTTCGCCGGCGCCTTCTGCGGCTCCTCTGCGGGCTTCGGGGCGGTGATGCCTTCAGCCGCGAGCGCGGCCTTCAACTTGCGGGCGACCGGGGGCTCGATGCTCGAGGACGGTCCCTTGACGTACTCGCCCATTTCCTCAAGCTTGGCAAGTGCGGTCTTGCTGTCAATGCCGAGTTCTGCTGCGATCTCGTGCACGCGTGGTTTAGCCACAGTTCTCCTGTCTCGGGTCTACCCCGGACACGGAGCAGACCTAGTTACGGACGGTTCTCATTTCGAGCCGCTCATTAGTTGTCCATAGGTCAATCAGCCTGTTCTTCAAGGGCCACGGTTGCGGCCTCGACTGCATTCTTAGTCAGCACAGTTCAGAATCTGCCCCGTACTCAGTGTCGCCTCCACTTTCAGCGCACGGCCGAAAGCCCTGCGCGTGATCGCGGATTCAATACAACTGCGGGTGGGATGCACCCACGCGCCTCGACCGGGAAGTATGGCGGATTCATCCACCACCACTTCGCCATCGCGGGCGACAACCCTCATTAATGTGGATTTGTCGGCCCGTTTCCGGCAGCCAAGGCAGGTTCTGACGGGTTCCAGTGTAACCCCTCAGTCCTCGAGGATGCTGTCAGGCTGAATACGGTCCCTTTTTGTCCAGCCGTCCGAACGCTGACGCGTCCGGCCGTACTGCGCGAGGATCGACATCCAGCTAGTCCTCAAGGATGGAATCGGGCTGGATGTCGATCCTCGCGCCGGTCAACTTCGCCGCAAGCCGGGCGTTCTGCCCCTCCTTGCCGATCGCGAGCGACAGCTGGTAGTCGGGCACGAGTGCGCGGACGGCCTTGAGCGATTCGTCGATCACGAACGCGCTCGTCACCTTCGCGGGGGACAGCGCGTTCGCGACGAAGGTCGCGAGGTCCGCGTGGTAGTCGACGATGTCGATCTTCTCGTTGTTGAGCTCCGCCGTGACCGCGCGGACCCGCTGGCCCATCTCGCCGATGCAGGCGCCCTTGGCGTTGATGCCCGCCTCGTTCGCGCGCACGGCGATCTTGGTGCGGTGTCCGGCCTCGCGGGCCAGGGAGACGATCTCGACGGCGCCGCTGGCGATCTCCGGCACTTCGAGCGCGAACAGCTTGCGCACGAGCGATGGGTGCGTGCGCGACACTGTGATCTGCGGACCCTTGAGACCCTTGCTCACGCTCGTCACGTACACCCGGATGCGGTTGCCGTGCGCGTAGTCCTCACCGGGCACCTGCTCCTCCGGCGGCAGGATCGCCTCGACGGTTCCCAGGTCGACGTGGATCATGCGCGGATTCGGGCCCTGCTGGATCACGCCGGCGACGATGTCGCCCTCGCGGCCTCGGAACTCGCCGAGGACATGATCGTCGGCGATGTCGCGCAGTCGCTGGTTGATCACCTGCTTCGCGGCGAACGCCCCGATGCGGCCGAAGTCCTGAGCGCTGTCCTCGGCCTCGCCGATCACCTCGCCGTCCTCGTTGAGTTCGGGCACGAAGATCCCGACGTGACCGGTCTTGCGGTCAAGGACGACCCTCGCCTGCGGCGGCCCTTCCTTCGACTCCGGCTGCGCCGTGTGCTTGAGATAGGCGGTCAGGATGGCCTGCTCGATGATCGCGACGAGTTCATCGAAGGGGATTTCGCGCTCGCGCTCCATGTTGCGCAGCACACTCAGATCGATGTCCACCGGGTGCCTCCATTATTCATTTCTTCGGTTGTGTCCCGGCGCGACCGGGATAAGTCTCCCTCTAAGTTACCCGAGTGCGCGCGATCCCGGCACCCGGCTCAACCCACTGGTGGAGTTCGCTATGCGGCCAGCGCGCGGCGACGCAGGAACAGGAGGCTCACACCGAGCAGCAGGAGAACGCCGCCTCCGACGGCCAGGTGTGTGCCGTCCGCACCGGCTTCCGCGAGTTCTGGCTGGGGCGCCGGCGGGACCACGACGACGGGCGCCTCAGTGGGAAACGCCTGAGTCGCGAGTTGAAGAACCGTGACCCAGTCGGCGATCTCGTCAGGGGCCGCGACCGGGTCGCTGTACCAGTCGTACGCCAGAAATACGAACGCCCCGGAACCGACCGAGAACGAGCCGACCGCCATGCTCTGCTGATCAGCGCTGAGATAGATGGGTGTCACGCCTGCTTTCAGGGCAGCATCCCACGTGCCGTAGTTCTGGAAGGAGTAGGTGCCGTCGACCCAGGTGAGTGCAGCAGGAGCACCAAGAATCCTGTCGTCCTGAAGCTCCCAAACGAGCCCGAACTCGACGGTGGGCTGAAACACCGTGCTGTAGTCGAGTCCGGTGAGAAAGCTGAGAAGAGGCTCATAGCTCGAACCTGCGCCAAAGGTCGCATTGGCGACAACCTGGCCCCCGGCACTGACCCAGTTCTTCACGACAGTCGCCGCCGCTACGGACATGAACGGAGTCCCACCGGCGACATAGAGTGATCCGCGCTCCGGCTCCGGCAGCGAGAGCACGTCGATTCCCACGAGAGCCGCCGTCCAGGCCGTATCCGAGCCGTCACCACCGTCGAATGTCGTTACGGTCCCGCCGAGCTCCTGAAGTGCGGTGATGGTCCTGTCCACCTCGCCGGAGGCGGATGTGTCGTTCACCCCGGCGTTGGCGAACACCAGGATGTGCGCATCGGCGGGGTCTGCGGGAAGCGCGATGACCGGCGCCGCTCCGACGAGAGAGAGGGCGAGAGCAAGAGCCCCCGCGCAGACTGCGACAACGGATTTATGCATGCGGCGTCCCATGGATTCTTGGTGCGAGAAATCGGGGGCGGATACCACCAATAGAGCATGACCCTATCGTGAAATCGGGCCTGCTCAGAACGTGCAGAGCCGGTTAGCGATGGTCGCTCTCGAGCCGACGAGAAAGCGCTGCCGAAACACGCGAGCGGATGTCCGCGAGGGCGACCGAGGAACGCTCCCCCGCACGCCGATCCCACAGTTCGACGTTGCCGTCGGCGACGCCCTTGCCGACGACCACGATGAGGGGAACGCCGATGAGCTCCGCGTCGCCGAACTTGACGCCGGGAGACACCTTCAGCCGGTCGTCGAACAGGACGTCGACGCCATCCGCCTCGAATTCGGCGACGAGCTTCTCGGCGGCCTCGTAGACCTCCGCCTCCTTCGTCGCGGCGATCACGTGCAGATCGAACGGGCTGACCTCGGCCGGCCACACGAGGCCCTTCTCGTCGTTGTTCGCCTCGGCGATCACGGCGAGGATCCTGGTGACGCCGATCCCGTAGGAGCCCATCGTGACCGTGACGAGCTTGCCGTTCTCATCGAGGACCTTGAGTCCGAGCGCCTCTGCGTACTTGCGGCCGAGCTGGAAGACATGCCCGATCTCCATGCCGCGGGCGAGTTCGACTGGCCCTGAGCCGTCCGGGGCGGGATCGCCGGCACGGACCTCCGCGGCCTCGATCGTGCCATCTGCCGTGAAGTCGCGTCCCGCGACGAGGCCGAACACGTGCTTCTCGTGCTCGTTCGCTCCGGTCACCCACTGGGTTCCGTCGACGACACGCGGGTCGACCAGGTAGCGGATGCCGGTGGCCGACGCAGGACCCTCGACGCTCGCGCCGAGAACGGGCCCGGATGCCGACCACGGCCCGATGTAGCCCTTCACGAGCCCCTTGTGCGCGGCGAAGTCCGCGTCCGTCGCCGCCTCGACCTCCGCGGGGGCGAACACCACCTCGACGCGCCCCAGGTCCACCTCGCGGTCCCCGGGCAGGCCGATCACGACGAGTTCCCTCGTGCCGTCTTGGTGCTTGAGGGCGAGCACGACGTTCTTGAGGGTGTCCGCGGCCGTCCATGGGCGATCGGCGCGCGGGAGCGTGTCGTTCGCGAGGTCGACGAGCGTTGCGATCGTCGGGGTGTTCGGGGAGTCGTGGACGATGGCCGGGGGCAGCCCGTCGATCGGCAGGGCGGGAGGAACGACAGTGCGATAGGCCTCGACGTTCGCCGCGTAGCCGCCGGCGGAGCGCACGAAGGTGTCCTCTCCGACCAGGGTGGGGTGCAGGAACTCCTCGCTTCGGCTCCCCCCCATGGCTCCGGCATCCGCCTGAACGATCACGTACTCGAGCCCGAGGCGGCGGAAGATGCGCTCGTAGGCGTCGCGCTGATTCTGATAGGACTGATCGAGCCCGGCATCCGTGTAGTCGAAGGAGTAGGCGTCCTTCATGCTGAACTCGCGGCCGCGCAGCAGGCCGGCACGCGGCCTGACCTCGTCGCGGTATTTGTCCTGGATCTGGTAGATCGCGAGGGGAAGGTCCTTGTAGCTCGAGTAGAGGTCCTTCACGAGCAGCGTGAAGACCTCCTCGTGCGTCGGCGCGAGCAGATAGTCGGCGTCCTTGCGGTCCTTGAGGCGGAAGATGCCGTCGCCGTACTCCGTCCACCGGCCGGTGAGCTCGTAGGGCTCGCGCGGCAGCAGGGCAGGGAAGTGCACCTCCTGAGCGCCGATGGCCTCCATCTCCTCCCGGATGACCTTCTCGATCTTGCGACGGACCCGCAGCCCGAGCGGCAGCCAGGCGAAGATCCCCGGCCCCTGGCGGCGGATGTAGCCGGCCCGAACGAGCAGGCGGTGGCTGGTCACCTCGGCGTCGGATGGGTCCTCACGGAGGGTGCGGACAAAGAGTTGGGAGAGGCGTGTCGTCACAGCAGCGAGTCTACTGAAGCCCGCCGGACCACCCCGGCGCACGCCAAGCAGTCTCCAGCCATGCCGGCCGATCCACTTGCGGTAATGCTTCCTCCTACCGCGTGATGGTAAGGCGATCCTGCCCGTGCCAGATGGTCGTGGCCACAGCCTTCGTCGTGGTCAGCACGGTCTGCACTGCGGTTGACGGCAACCGTCGCCCTCGAAAAACCCTAGGAACTAATCCCAGTGCGAATCACTTCCCACAATGGCGCGCTCCATCGACCGCATGTAGGAAAATTGCTCAGCTCGTCAATCGATCCGCGAGCACGGCGTTGAGGATGCCCCAGGGGGCGCTGTCAATGTCGTGCAATTCTCGGACCAGAAGGCCTTCAAAGTCGGCGTCCGTCATCCAAACCGGGCGTTTGTGCACGACAAGAAGTTCGGGATAGAGATCCAAGATCTCTTGCTCGGAGTGTGCAAGAAACGTTCCCCAAAGGCCACCCATCCCATAGTCGTAACAGACCAAGAAGATCTTCTTCTCGAAGGTCACGTTCAACCTCCGAACGGTTTGAATGGAAGGGCACTGACGTCGATTGGAAACTCTGTGGTAATCTCCGTCCCGCCGCCAGGCTGCCCGTAATAGGGCTCGACCTTCGATGGGCTCGAAAGACACTTTACTCTGCACATTGGGATCTCGTAGTACCCATCAGGTACCTTCTTCAGAGCAAGGCCCGACCTCGCACTAGCAGCGTTAGTGTAGTGATCCGGAGTCAGCCAAATCTTGCCGCTAGCTCCTGGACGAAGCACGCCTTCCTTCGAGATTGGCTCCGCTGCCTCCTTGGTTGTGTAATGCCTCAGAACGTCCGAGCACCTGCCTT
>DATCXP010000050.1:0-10822 GCA_036565765.1 Terrimesophilobacter sp. | reverse complement strand
GACCTCGCTCGCGTGCTCGATGTGCTTCCAGCTGAGCTCGGAGACGTGGACGAGCCCGTCGACGCCGCCGAGATCGACGAACGCACCGAAGTTGACGATCGAGGAGACGACGCCCTTGCGGACCTGGCCCTTGGCGAGGTTTCCGAGGAAGGAGCTGCGGCTCTCGCTCTGCGTCTGCTCCAGCAGCGCGCGGCGCGACAGCACAACGTTGTTGCGGTTCTTGTCGAGCTCGAGGATCTTCGCCTCGATCTCCTGGCCGAGGTACGGCGTGAGGTCGCGGACGCGGCGCAACTCGATGAGCGAGGCCGGGAGGAATCCGCGGAGGCCGATGTCGACGATCAGGCCGCCCTTGACGACCTCGATGACGGTTCCGGTGACGACGCCGTCGTCATCCTTGATCTTCTCCACGTCGCCCCAGGCGCGCTCGTACTGGGCGCGCTTCTTGGACAGGATGAGGCGACCTTCCTTGTCCTCCTTCTGGAGAACGAGCGCCTCGACGCTGTCGCCGACCTGGACGACCTCTGAGGGGTCGACGTCGTGCTTGATGGAGAGTTCGCGGGAGGGGATGACACCCTCGGTCTTGTAACCGACGTCGAGGAGAACCTCGTCACGGTCGATCTTGACGACGATGCCTTCGATGAGGTCTCCGTCGTTGAAAAACTTCAACGTCTTTTCGACCGCGGCGAGAAAATCTTCAGCAGATCCAATGTCGTTGATGGCGACCTGCTTGGGTGCCCTGTCGGTCGTTGCGATTGTCATGTAGTAGTTGCTCCAGGATGGACATGGTTCAGGCCACGAGCGAACTTTTGCTTTGGATGTTCGCCATGGCAGGCGGATAGGACGTCACAGACGTGACATTCCAGCTTAGCGTTTCCGCGGGCGAGGTGCCAACGATCGCCGTGCAGGATTCGGGACGCGCCCGCATCGCGCGCTCAGCCCCGTGCCGACAGGACGCAGAACTCGTTGCCTTCTGGGTCGGCCATGACCACCCAGCTCACCGCGCTCTCGTCCTGGCCCACGTTCACGCGGCGGGCGCCGAGGTCGATCAGGCGCTGCACCTCGGCGGCCTGGTCGTCATCCGGTCCCGGTGCGAGATCGAGGTGAAGTCGGTTCTTGACCGTCTTGCCTTCCGGCACAGAAACGAACACGAGGCCCGGTCCCTGCTCGTCGAGCGGAATGTCTTTCGATTCGTCGAGGGCACGCGGCGGAACGATGACCGCTTCGTCCTCCGAGTCGTAGACGAGGCGCCAATCGAGAACCTGCGCCCACCAGCGCGACTGGGCCGCAACGTCGTGGGAATCGATGACGACGGAATACCAGCGAACGGACATGTCACTCCTCAGTGCCACTCCTCAGTGCCACGATTTATGGCTTCCGGCGATCTGGCGCAACGCCTGCTCCAGATCGGGATACTCGAAGCTAAACCCTGCCGCCGACAACCGCTCCGGAACGACCCAGCGGCTCTTCAGGATGAGCTCGGTCTCGGTGCGGATGCCGATCGCGCCGAGTTCCGTCATCCAACGGAATGCGGGAAGACCAGCAGGAATCCCGAGCACCGTGCGGATCGAGCGCATGAGGGTGCGGTTGTCCGTCGGGTTCGGCGCCGCCGCGTTGAACACACCGTCCAGGTCGCCGCGATCCTGCAGGAACTCGATGATCCCGAGCACGTCATCGATGTGGATCCAGCTGAATTTCTGGCGACCGCCACGCGCACGGAAACGGTGGAAAGTGCCCGCAGCCAGCCTCGCTCTCGTGGGTATCCAATGGCCGTCGAACTGCGGTCCTCCGAGTCCGAGCCTCGCAAGCCTCAGCATGGGGGTGAGGGCCCCGCCGCGACCGAGCACGATCGCCGACCGCAGTGCGACGCGCCTCGTGCCGGGCAGCTCCCCCGCGAAGAAAGCCGACTCCCACGCCCTGGCGACCTCGACCGAGAATCCCTCGCCGAGCTCGCCGTCCGACTCCCCCATCGGCCGATCCTCGGCGTGGCGGTAGATCGTGGCGGTCGACGAGTTCACCCAGAGCGTCGGCGGTACATCACAGGCACGGATCGCCTCGGCGAGCTCTGCGGTCGTGTCGACGCGGGAGCGCAGGATCTCCGCCCGGTTCGACTCGTTGTAGCGGCAGTTCACGCTCTTGCCGGCGAGGTTCACGAGCAGATCCGCCCCCTCGAGCAGATCCGTGATCGCCGCCGTCTGACCCCAGCGCGCAGCCTGACCTGACCGCGTCGCACTGCGCCCGATCGTCGCGACCTCGGCGCCGCTTTCCCGAAAATACTCGACGAAGTGGGCCCCCATGAACCCACTCGCGCCGGCGATGACGACTCTCCGACTCACTGGGCGGACTCCCCTGCTCGAACCTCGTAGCGGAAGAAGCCCGCATACTCATAGACCCTACCGAGCAGAGGCATCGTCATGATCACCTCCACGTGCTGGAGGCCGCTCTCGTCGTCGAAACGCTCCACGAGACTCGCGCGGGGCACGACCGCGGCAGGAACCCGGATACTGCGATCAAATCGACCACGCAGCGAGTCCAGGGAATCGCCGAGCACAGCCTCATTGGGAGACTGCGTCGGCGACTGCTCCGCAACCGCGCTACTTGAGCAGCGCCGACTTGAGAGTGTCGAGGCCGACACCGCCCAGATCGAGCGCCCTGCGGTGGAACTCCTTGATGTCGAACGCCGCGCCCTCGCGCGCCTTGTACTCGTCGCGGATCTGCTCCCAGATGCGCTGACCGACCTTGTAGGCGGGGGCCTGTCCTGGCCAGCCGAAGTACCGGTTCACCTCGAACTTCACGAACGGCTCGTTCATGTTGACGTTCTTCTTCATGAAGTCGAAGGCGTAGTCGTACTCCCATACGCCGGTGCCGTCCAGACGCGGCTTGCCTAGGTGCACGCCGATGTCGAGCACGACGCGTGCGGCGCGCATACGCTGACCGTCGAGCATTCCGAGGCGGTCGCCCGGGTCGTCGAGGTAGCCGAGCTCCTCCATGAGCCGCTCTGCGTAAAGAGCCCAACCCTCCGCGTGGCCGCTCGTGCCCGCGAGTTGGCGTCGCCAGGTGTTCAGCTTCGCGCGGTTGTACACGGCCTGGCCGAGCTGCAGGTGGTGCCCGGGAACTCCCTCGTGGTAGACCGTCGTGGTCTCACGCCAGGTGTCGAACTCGGTGACGCCCTCTGGCACCGACCACCACATCCGTCCGGCGCGTGAGAAATCGTCGCTCGGGCTGGTGTAGTAGATGCCGCCCTCCTGGGTCGGGGCGATCATGCACTCGAGTTTCTTCACCGGGTCCGGGATGTCGAAGTGCGACTTCGAGAGTTCGGCGACGGCCGTGTCGCTGAGCTTCTGCATCCACTTCTGCAGCTCATCGGTGCCGTGCAGCTTGCGGCTCTCGTCCGCCTCGAGGATGGCGATGGCCTCCTCGACGCTCGCGCCCGGCTTGATCTCCCCGGCGATCCTGGTCTGCTCCTCGACCATGCGGGCGAGCTCTTCGATGCCCCACTGGTAGGTCTCGTCGAGGTCGATCTTCGCGCCGAGGAAGCGGCGCGACTGCAGCGCGTACAGTTCTCGACCGATGCCGTCGGTGTCGCCCGCGGCAGGCGCGAGCTCGCTTTCGAAGAAGTCGGCGAGCTTCTGGTAGGCGGCGGCGGAAGCCTCTGCACCCTTCTGCAGATCCGCCTTGAGCGAATCCGGAAGGTCGACACCGTCGGCCGCTGCCGCGGATCCGGCGAATGAGAAGAAGAACCCGTCCTTGGCGGCGTGCTTGCGGGCCTGCTCGAGCACCTCGGTCACCTGGCGACGGGCCGGGACGGAACCGTCCTTGATCCCGAGCCGGAGCGTCTGAATGTAACCGTCGATCGCGCCGGGCAGATTGCCGAGCCGGCCGGCGATCGTCGACCAGTCCTCGGGCGTGTCGTGCGCCATGAGGTCGAAGGTGTCCCGGATTCCCTGGGCCGGCGACGCGATCACGTTCACATCGCGCTTCCACAGCCCGGCATCCGAGGCCTCGATGTCGAGGGTCAGGTCACTTGTCATGTCGGTCTTCGTCACCCAGTCGACATCATCGGCCGCTTCTGTCGCTTCGAGTTTCGCGAGGACCTTCTTCGCCTCGGCAATGAGACGTTCGTGTCCGGTCGGCGACAGGTCGCCGTACTCCTCGTAGCGGCCGGGGATACCGATCCAGATGGCGACGTCCGGGTCGAGGTCGGCAAGAGTGGTGACCCACTCCTCGGCGATCGCATCGATGGCAGTGGGTGTGCGGGCAGCCTCTGTGCTTGTAGCACGGGCGGCCGAGTTGTCAGCAGTCATGCATCGAGCTTATGCGCGTGCCCCACGATCGCGCATCCGTCAGTGCGCTGCGGCATCCCAGTTCTGGCCGGTGCCGATCTGGACGTCGAGCGGGACGTTCAGCTCGACGGCGTGCCCCATCCTGGTCCGCACGATCGAGGTGAGCTGCTCCAGCTCGCCCGCCGCGACCTCGAACACCAACTCGTCATGCACCTGGAGGAGCATCCGCGACCCGAGCGCCTTCTCGCGCAGGTCGGAGGCGATCCCGAGCATGGCGATCTTCATGATGTCGGCTGCGGAACCCTGGATCGGCGCATTGAGTGCGGCGCGCTCAGCGTTCTCCCTCAGCACCCGGTTCGAGGAGTTCAGGTCGCCGAACGGGCGGCGCCTGCCGAAGATCGTCTCGGTGTAGCCGTCGACCTTCGCCTGGGCGACGACATTGCGCAGGTAGTCGCGCACCGCGCCGAACCGGGCGAAGTAGTCGACCATGAGCTGTTTGGCCTCCGCGACGTCGATGCGCAGCTGCTTCGACAGGCCGAACGCGCTCAGCCCGTAGGCGAGCCCATAGGACATCGCCTTCACCTTGGTGCGCATGATCGGCGTGACCTCGGACGGTTCGACGCCGAAGATCCTTGCTCCGACGAACCGGTGGAGGTCTTCCCCCGCGTTGAACGCCTCGATCAGGCCCGCGTCGCCGGAGAGGTGCGCCATGATGCGCATCTCGATCTGGGAGTAGTCGGCCGTGAGAAGGGTCTCGTAACCGCTGCCGGTCTCGAATGCGGAACGGATCTCCCGGCCCTCTTCTGCCTTGATGGGGATGTTCTGCAGGTTCGGGTCGTTCGAGGAGATGCGGCCGGTGCTCGTTCCGGTCTGGTCGTAGGTCGTGTGGATGCGGCCGTCGGCGCCGATTCCGCGTTCGAGTGTCTCGATCATCTGCTTGAGCTTGGTGGCGTCCCGGTGCTGCAGGAGCAGGTCGAGGAACGGGTGCGGTTCGGGAAGCTGATCCTGCAGATCGGCCAGGGCGGCGGCATCCGTCGAGTACCCGGTCTTCGTCGCCCTCGTCTTCGGCATCCCGAGCTCTTCGAACAGGAGCTGCTGCAGCTGCTTGGGCGAACCGAGGTTCACCTCGCGGCCGATGATGGCGAACGCGTCGCTGGCGATCTCCGCCGAGCGCTCCGTGAGCCGCTTGTTGAGCTTCGCAAGGCCAGAGGCGTTGACCGCGACGCCATCCAGCTCCATCCTGGCCAGCACCGGGACGAGTGGCAGCTCGATGTCGTCGAGTACCCTGCGGGAGCCCGGATCGAGGCGGCCGGCGAGTTCCTCGGCAACGCGCAGGACGTACCAGGCCTCCGTGGCGGGACCGAGTCCTTCGGTGTCCGGGACGAGCTGGTTCTGGTCGGCTTCCGCAACGGTTTCGCCGAGGTGCGTGTACGTCTGCCCGGCAAGGCTCTCGAACTTGCCCCCGGGTTTCAGAAGCCAGGCGGCAAGGGTCGTGTCGAAGAAGATGCCGTCGAGCCGGATTCCCACCCCGGCGAGAATCTTCGTTGCCCGCTTGGAGTCATGCAGGTATTTCGGCGAGGAACTGCTCAACCAGGTCTCGAGTGCCGCGTAGTCGGGGCGATGAGCGCCCCACGGAACGTAGGCCGAGTCATCAGGCGTTGCGAGCCCGAAGCCTGCGAGCTGGCCGTTCACACTCTCCACGATGAGTCCGAGCGGCTTCTCGCCGTTGCCGCTCGCGGCGCCGAGCCACTTCGCGAGTTCCTCGTCGACCATGGTCCTCACCGCGGGCTCGGCACTGGTCCCAGCGGCCGTCTCCTCGGCTTCACCGCCGCTCTGCGTCTCGCCACCCTCCGCCGCGGCGATCTTGAGCACCCGCTCCAGGAGCGTCTTGAACTGCAGCCTGTCGAACACCTCGCGGATCGCCGCAGTGTCCATCGGCCTCCGCTCGAGATCGGTGGGGCCGAACGGAAGATCGACGTCCGTCACGAGCCGGTTGAGTTTGCGGTTGCGGATCGCGTTGTCCTTCTGCTCCCGCAGCTTCTCACCGACGACGCCCTTGATCTCGTCAGCGTTGGCGAGGATCGCATCGAGCCCGCCGTACTGCAGGATCCACTTGACCGCGGTCTTCTCCCCCACCTTGTCGATGCCGATCAGGTTGTCGCTCGCCTCGCCGACGAGGGCCGCGACATCCGGATACTGCTCGGGCTCGATGCCGTACCGCTCCACGACCGCCTCCCGGTCGTAGCGCTTCAGCTCGGAGACCCCTCGCGCGTTCGGGTAGAGCAGGGTCACGTTGTCGTTCACGAGCTGGATGCTGTCCCGGTCTCCCGAGACGACGTAGACGTGGAACCCCTGGTCAGCGCCCTGCGTCGCGAGGGTCGCGAGGATGTCGTCGGCCTCGAAGTCCTCTTTCGTGACGGTGGGGATGCCCATGGCTTTGAGCGCCTCCTCGAGCAGCGGGATCTGCCCGATGAACTCGGGAGGGGTGTCGCCGCGGGTGCCCTTGTACTCCGGGTACTCGCGCGTGCGGAACGAGTAGCGCGAGATGTCGAAGGCGACGGCCAGGTGGGTCGGCTTCTCCTTCTGCAGCAGAAGGATGAGCATCGAGATGAAGCCGTGGATGGCGTTCGTGTGCTGCCCTTCGCGGTTCATGAAACTGTCGACCGGGAGGGCGTAGAACGCCCGGAAGGCCAGCGAGTGGCCGTCGATGACCATGAGGGTAGGCTTTTCGTTGTCCGACACGAGAGCCAGCCTAGCTGCCGTCGCCGACACCCCGACCGAAGGATTCCGGAGCGTTCATGAGCATTCCCACCCCCCTCGTCGACCCCGACGCCCCCGCGGGCGACCTCGGGAAGAAGATGGGAATCGAGGTGCTCGAGGCCAGCCCGGAGCGTTCCGTCGCGCGCATGCCGGTCGAGGGGAACACGCAGCCGTACGGGATCCTTCACGGCGGAGCCCACGTCGTGCTCGCGGAATCGCTCGGCTCGATGTCAGCCCACCTGCACGCCGGACCCGGCCGTTACGCCGTCGGCATCGAGGTGAACGCGAGCCACTCCCGATCCGTGACGAGCGGATGGGTGACCGGAACCTGCACCGCGATCAGTCTCGGCAACACGATCACCGTGCACGAGGTCGTCATGACCGATGACCAGGGACGACGGCTGTCGACCGTGCGGATCACGAACCTGCTGCGGGACGCCTAGCTCTTCTTCGGTGCGAGCTGGTCGATGATCGCGACGGCGACATCGTGCATCGTCAGGCGTCGATCCATGGACGCCTTCTGGATCCAGCGGAACGCCTCCGGCTCGGTGAGGCCCATCTTCTCGTTCAGCAGGCCCTTCGCCCGGTCGACGATCTTGCGCGTCTCGAACCGCTCGACGAGGTCGGTGACCTCGGCTTCCAGGGTGACGATCTGGGCGTAGCGCGCGAGGGCGATCTCGATCGCGGGCAGCAGGTCGTTCGGGGTGAACGGCTTCACGACGTAGGCGAGCGCCCCGGCCTCCGTCGCACGCTCGACGAGCTCCTTCTGGCTGAATGCCGTGAGGAGCACGACGGGGGCGATGTGGTTCTTGCTGAGCTGCTCCGCCGCGGAGATGCCGTCGAGCTTGGGCATCTTGACATCCATGATCACGAGATCCGGGCGCAGCTCCGTCGCCAGGGCGACCGCCGTCTCACCGTCTCCCGCCTCACCGACCACGTCGAATCCGTTGTCGCGGAGCGTTTCGACGATGTCGAGACGGATGAGCGACTCGTCTTCCGCCACGACGACACGACGGGGGGCTGGGGATGCGGATTCCTGATCACTCACGCCTCACAGCTTACGGGAATCCGGAGTGCGGCTGCCCGGGCTTACGGTAATCTAGGGCACGGTCGCTGTGCGCCGGTGTGGCGGAATGGCAGACGCGGAGCACTCAAAATGCTTTGCTCGAAAGGGCGTGTGGGTTCAAGTCCCACCACCGGCACAAGACCAGGGCGCGCTACTGCGCCCAGACCGGCGCCGCAGCGTTCGCCGCATCGCCGATGCGGTGCACCCGCAAGTCATTCGTCGAGCCGGTGATCCCGGGAGGCGAGCCGGAGATCACGACGACCTTGTCGCCGACCTCTGCCAGGCCCTGCGCCAGCAGGATGTCGTCGACCTGCTTGAACATCGCATCGGTGTGCGTGACGGAGTCGACCAGGAAGGACTGGATCCCCCAGGTCAGTGCCATCCTGCGCAGGATGCCCACCTCCGGCGTGAACGCGAGCATCGGGATGTTGGAGCGCAGTCTCGCCATCCTTCGCGCGGAGTCTCCGGACTGGGTGAACACGCACAGGAACTTGGCGCCGACGAAGTCCGCCACCTCGGCGGCGGCGAGCGTGATGGCGCCGCCCTGGGTGCGCGGCTTCACGCCGAGCGGCAGGATGCGTTCGAGACCGTGCTCCTCCGTCGACTCGATGATGCGTGCCATGGTCTGCACGGTCACGACCGGGAACTCACCGACGCTCGTCTCGCCGCTCAGCATCACGGCGTCGGTGCCGTCGAGAACCGCGTTCGCGACGTCGGAGGTCTCCGCCCGCGTCGGCCGTGGGCTCGAGATCATCGACTCGAGCATCTGCGTCGCGACGATGACGGGCTTCGCCATCCTGCGGCACAGCTCGACCGCACGCTTCTGCACGATCGGGACGGCCTCGAGCGGCAGTTCGACGCCGAGGTCGCCGCGAGCGACCATGATGCCGTCGAACGCGTCGATGATCGCCTCGAGGTTGTCGACGGCCTGGGGCTTCTCGATCTTCGCGATGACCGGGACCTTGCGCCCCTCCTCCGCCATGATCTCGTGCACGCGCACGATGTCGTCGGCGCTGCGCACGAACGACAAGGCGATCAGGTCGGCGCCGAGGCCGAGACCCCAGCGCAGGTCCGCCTCATCCTTGTCGGAGAGCGCCGGGACATTCACGGCGACGCCCGGGAGGTTGATTCCCTTGTTGTTCGACACGGCACCGGGCACTTCGACCGTCGTAGTCACGACCGTCCCGTCTGTGTCGCTGACACGCAGCGTGACCTTGCCATCGTCGATGAGCAGCGGGTCGCCCGCCTTCACATCGGCGGGAAGTCCCTTGTAGGTCGTGGAAGCGATGTCCTTGTTGCCGACCACGTCTTCCGTGGTGATCCTGAACGTGTCGCCGACGGCGAGATCGTACGGTCCGCCCTCGAACTTACCGAGCCGGATCTTCGGCCCCTGCAGGTCGACGAGCACCGCGACGGCGCGGCCGGCAGAATCCGCAGCCCGGCGGACGTTCGCGTAGACCTCCTCATGGACCGCATAGTTGCCGTGGCTGAGGTTCATCCTCGCCACGTCGACCCCGGCATCGATGATGGCCCGGATGTTCTCATAACTCGACGTTGCGGGGCCCAGCGTTGCAACGATTTTCGCGCGTCTCATGAATTCCTTTGATTGTTGACGGGTGGTTGAGAGTTCACAGGGACAGCGCCCGGTCGGTCGGCCGCACCGGCGACGGCAATTCTGTCTCCCCTTCAAGGTACCGGTCCACGGCTGCGGCCGCGGCCCTGCCCTCCGCGATCGCCCAGACGATGAGCGACTGCCCGCGCCCGGCATCCCCCGCGACGAACAGGCCTGGCGTGCTCGTCTGGTAGTCGGAATCGCGAACGACGTTGCCGCCATCGACCGATATGGCCAGCTCGGATTCCAGGGTCTGGCTCTCGGTTCCGGTGAACCCGAGGGCCAGGAGCACGAGGTCGGCCGGGAGTACCCGCTCGGTTCCGGACCTCGGCACGCGGCGGCCATCGAGGTACTCCGTCTCGGCGACCCGGATCGCACGGACCTCTCCAGCCTCGTTCCCGAGGAACTCGACGGTCGAGGCGAGGAACACGCGCTCCCCGCCCTCCTCGTGAGCGCTGGAGACCTCGAACAGGAGCGGATGCGTCGGCCACGGCTGGTGCGCGGCACGCTCTGCGGGCGGCTGGGTTCCGATCGCGAGGGTCGTCACCGACAACGCACCCTGCCGGTGCGCGGTGCCGAGGCAGTCGGCCCCGGTGTCGCCGCCGCCGAGGATGACGACGTGACGCCCCTCGGCCGTGACCTGGTTCCGCACGGTGTCTCCCGCGCCGACCCGGTTCTGCTGCACGAGGTAGTCCATGGCGAAGTGCACACCGGCGAGATCGCGACCGGGGATCGGAAGATCCCTGGGGGCGAGTGCGCCGGTGGCAACGATCACGGCGTCGTAGCGGGACCGCAGGGCACTCCAGCTGATGTCGACGCCGATGTCGACGCCGGCGCGAAAGCGCGTTCCCTCCGCCTGCATCTGCCTCAGCCGGTTCTCGATGTGCTTCTTCTCGAGCTTGAAGTCCGGGATCCCGTACCGCAGGAGCCCGCCGATCCGGTCGTCGCGTTCGAACACGGCGACCGTGTGGCCCGCCCTCGTGAGCTGCTGCGCCGCGGCGAGCCCGGCAGGTCCGGAGCCGACCACGGCGACGGTCTTGCCGGTGAGGCGCTCCGGCGGATGCGGCTGCACCCAGTCGTTCGCCCAGGCCTGATCGATGATGG
>DATCXP010000125.1:0-8956 GCA_036565765.1 Terrimesophilobacter sp. | reverse complement strand
CGCCCCCGCGTAGATCGTTGGCAGCGGGACGAGTTCGATGCGCATCCTGGTAACGACTCCTAGGCCGCCCTTCCCCCCGCGGAGGGCCCAGAACAGCTCGGGGTTCTCGTCGGCGCTCGCGGTGACCGCCTCGCCGTCGCCGGTGACGACGCGGAACGATCGCACGTAGTCGGATGTGAAGCCGTGGCTGCGAGCGAGCGGGCCGAGTCCGCCACCGAGGGTGAGGCCGACCGCGCCGACGTCCGGACTCGAGCCGGTGATCGCGGTCAGGCCGAGCGGGGCGGCGACAACCTGCACCGCCTCCCACTTGACTCCTGCGCCGACCGTTGCGATGCGGGTGTCCCGGTCGATCGACACCGCGTTCAGTCGCTTGGTGACGATGAGCATTCCGCCCGCAACGGGATTGATCGGCCCGTGGCCGGTGGCCAGCACCCTGATGGGCAGCTGGTGGGAGGCGGCGAAGCGGACCGCCTCGACGACGTCGGCCTCGCTCGTGACGCCGACGGCGACGGACGGGTGATATGTGTTCGCGACGTTGAAGCCGCTCACTTCACCGGAGAAGCCGACGTCTTCGGGGGTGAGGACCGGTCCGCTGACACGGGCGCGCAGTTCGCTAAGAGAATCTCGGGTATTCACATTCTGAGCGTAGACCCGTGGCGGTCCGAGCGAGTGGATTCAGCTCGCCTCGAGCACGGCCATCGCCGCGTTATGGCCGCCGAGACCGCTCACCGCACCTCCGCGCTGCGCGCCGGAGCCGCACAGCAGGATGCGGGGCCAGGCGGTCGCGACGCCCCAGCGCTCGGCCGGCGTCGTCAGCGGGGCGTCGTCCTCGACGAACGGCCAGGCCAGCGGCCCGTGGAAGATGTTCCCGCCGGGCATCCCCAGTGCGGCTTCGATGTCGAGGGTCGTCTTGGTTTCGACGCACGGGGCGCCCGCGGCATCCGTTAAGAGAGCGTCCTCGATCGGTTCGGCGAGCACGGAGTCGAGCGAGTCGAGCACCGACTGCTGCAGCCGTACCCGCATGGCGTCGTTCGCCTCCGGCGTGAGCAGTCGGTTCGGGGTGTGCAGCGCGAACACGGTGAGGGTGTGCGCGCCGCTCGCCTGGAGTTCGGGCGAGAGGATGCTCGGGTCGCTGAGCGAGTGGCAGTAGATCTCCGCAGGAATCGGATCGGGGATCCGGCCGGCGCTCGCGGTGTCGAACGCGGTCTGCAGCTGGCTGTACAGCTCGTTGATGTGGAAGGTCCCGCCGAACGCCGCGGCCGGATCGATCGAGGAGTCGCGCAGGCGCGGCAGGCGGCTGAGCATGAGGTTGACCTTGACCTGGGCGCCTTCCGGCTTGGCCTGGGACGCCGCGGGTGCGGTCTCGACAAGCTCGACCTGAGAAGAATGCAAACTGTCTCCGGTCGAGCCTGTCCCGTCTCCGGTCGAGCTTGTCCCGTCTCCGGTCGAGCTTGTCGAGACCCCGCCTGAGACCAGGCGCTCGAGCACGTACGGCGCGACGTTCGAGAGGACCGTGCCCGCGCCGATCATCCGTTCGTCGTCGCCCACGCGGTAGCGCACCTCGCCATCGGGCGTGATCGAGGTGACCTCGGCGCCCGTCACGAGCGTCGCTCCTGCGCGCAGGGCGGCGTTCGCGAGCTCCATCGTCACGGCGCCCATCCCGCCGACCGGCAGATCCCAGTCGCCGGTCTCGTTGCCGATCACGTGGTACAGGAAGCAGCGGTTGGCGGCGAGCGTCGTGTCGTGCGCGGGAGCGAAGGTGCCGATGAGCGCGTCGGTCAGCACGACGCCGCGAACGAGGTCGCTGTCGAACGACTCCTCGATCCTCTCGCCGATCGGGCGCTCGATGATCGCGTTCCAGAGCCGGTCGTCCCCGATGGTCATACGGGCTTCCGAGCGGGTGAGCAGCGGGTCGCACACGGTCGGGAACAGGGCCCGCGCGAGCTTCGCCGTTCCGCCGTAGAACTCTCCCCACGCAGTCGCGTCGCGCGCCGCCCCGATCGAGGCGAAGGATGCTGCGGTCGCCGCAGCGTCGCCGTTGTCCACGAGCAGGCCTCGGTCGCTGCCCGGTTCCGGAGTGAATGAGGAGTAGCGCCGCCGCTTCAACTGGATGTCGAGGCCGAGCTCGCGAATCACGCGTTTCGGCAGCAGACTCACGAGGTAGGAGTACCGCGAGAGCCGTGCGTCTACGCCGCTGAACGACTCGGCCGAGACCGCAGCTCCGCCGACCTGCTCGAGGCGTTCCAGCACGGTCACGGTCCGGCCGGCCTGGGCGAGATATGCGGCCGCAACCAGCCCGTTGTGGCCCCCGCCGACGATGACGATGTCGCTGCTGTTTCCCATACTGTGAGCCTAACCACTGTCCTCGGGGCCTCCTGTCGAAGACTCAGGCTGGCGAAGTAGTCTCGTGTTATGAGCTTGCGCGATCCCGCCTTGCCCGTGCACGCACTTGCAGAAGAGACGATCGCGACCGTGCACCGCTGGCTGGCTGCCGCGACCGGTGATTCCGTCCCCCCCGGCGAGGCCAGGCTCGGCAGACTCCTGAGCGATCCGGATGGCCCCGAATTCGCACTCGGGTTCGTTGACGGCGTGCTGCGCCCCTCCGACCTGAAGGTGGCGGCCCGCAATCTGGAGCGGCTGTCCCGGCGGATGCCCGCGAGCATCCGCTGGCACGCCGAGGTGGGGACTCAGCTCGCCGGGGGGTTCGCCCCCATCCTGCCCGCGCCGATCGTCCCCGTCGCGCGGGACGGCTTCCTGCGCACCGTCGGCCATCTCCTGCTGCAGCTCGGCGGGCATGCCGTCGAGCGGCAGTTCGCCGACCTGCTCGCGGGTGGCGGCATCCGGCCGATGATCGCGCCGATCGGTGCGATGGCGAGTGGCCACCGCGAGGCCGACCGGCAACTTGCCGACGCCAGGGAGTTGCTGTCGCGTCCCGATGTCGACGCCATATCGATCTCGCTCGCAGAGGTCGTCGGGCGACAGAACCCTCTGGACCTCGATGCCGAGGTCCGGGAGGCCGTCAACCGGCTCGCGCCGCTCTACGAACTCGCGGCGACCTCCTCGGGCGACAAGTTCATCAATCTCGACATCCGACGATTCCATGAGCTCGAACTGACCGTTCAGGTGTTCAGGGGGCTGTGCGAGCTGTACCCGGGACTCGAGGCCGGCGTAACGCTCCCGGCATACCTTCCGGACTCCCTCGCGGCGCTTCAGCAGATCGAGGAGTGGGCGGGGAAGCGGCATTCCGAGGGGGGCGCGCGCGTCTTCGTCAGGCTCGTCAAGGGAGACCAGCTGGGGGAGGAGCGGGAAGAGGCGATGCTCCACGGCTGGCCGTCCGCCGCTTTCGCGACGCGAACGGAGACCGACGCCCAATACAAGCGGATGCTGGACTACGCGCTCACCCCGGAGCGGTGCGCCGCCGTGCACGTGATCGTTGCGACCCACAACCTGTTCGATGCCGCGTTCGCCTGGCGTCTCGCCCGGTTGCGGGGAGTCGAGCGGGGTGTCGAGCACGAGTTCATGCTCGGCATCGCGAGCGACCAGGTGTCCGCTGTGAAGCGCGATGTCGGCGGCATCCGCCTGTACACGCCCGTCGTGCAGCACGGCCAGCTCGCGCTCGCGGTGCCCTACCTCATCCGCCGCCTGCACGACCTGACGGACACGGACGACTTCCTCTCGATCGCGAGAGTGGCGACCGACGAGAATCTCCTTCGCCGTGAGGAGGAGCGATTCCTCGCCTCCCTCGAGCACGCGTACGAGACGCCGCCGACCACCTACCGGCGCCAGGACCCGGTTCGCGCAGAGGAGACCGATTTCACGATCCCGGCGAATCGCGACTGGGCGAAGGCGGTGCTCCTGAGGGCGGCGGATTCCGCGGCCGGGGAGGACCTGCTCGCACGCTCGCGCCTGCAGAGTGCCGAACAGCTCGATCAGCTCGTGGTTGCCATGGCCCGTGCCGGCGAGGAGTGGGGTCAGCGACGGGGCTCTACTCGGTCGAAGGTGCTCGCCAGTGCCGCGGAGGCGATCGCGGAGTGGCGTGGACTGCTCGTGGAGGCCGCCGTGAGCGAGAGCGGGCTGACCATCCTCGAGGCGGATCGCGAGGTTGCCGCCGCGATCAACCTCGCAGGGCGCGCGGCGGAAGGGGCGAAGGAACTCGATGGCGTCGAGAGCGCGAAGTTCGTTCCCTCCCGTCTCGTCGTGGTCGCATCGCCCCGATCCGGCCCGATCGCCAGCCCGGCCGGTGCGATTCTCGCGGCACTCGCTGCGGGCAGTGCTGTCATCCTGAAGACATCGCCGGAGACGAGGCGGAGCGCCGCGGTGCTGATCGAACTGCTTCGTGCCGGTGGGGTTCCTCCCGAGCTTCTTGGCCTCCTCGACGACGAGGGGGAGCTCGCGGCACGCCTGGTGAGTCATCCGAGCGTCGATCGCGTCGTGTTGTCCGGCAGCAGGCACACCGCGAAGCTGTTCCACTCCTGGCGGGCGGAGCTGAACCTCCTCGCGTCGACGGGAGGGCGCAACTGTGTCATCGTCACACCGAGCGCGGATCTGGAGACGGCCGTCCACGATGTCGTCGCCGGCGCGTTCGACCATGCCGGGCAGGCCCCCGGTGCGACCAGCATCGTCATCCTCGTCGGCTCCGTCGCGGAGGACAGCCGGTTCCGCGGACGGTTGACCGATGCCGTCGCCTCGCTCCAGACGGGAGATCCGAGAGCTGCCGCCACGAGGCTCTCCGCCCTCGCCAGGCCCGCCAGTGGCCGCGTTCTCGCCTCGCTTGAGACCCTCGAGGACGGTGAGAACTGGCTGGTCAGGCCGAAGCCCCTGGACGAGAGCGGAAGGCTGTGGTCGCCGGGCCTTCGGGATGGCGTGGGGCCGGACTCGGCATTCCACCGGCGGGAGGGTCGCGCCCCCGTGCTCGGCATCATGCAGGCCGATACGCTGGCTGAGGCGATCAGCCTGCAGAACGGGAGAGGCTTCGGGCTCACCGCCGGCATCCAGTCGCTCGACGCCGCAGAGCTGCGTGAGTGGTTCGAGAGCGTCGAGGCGGGAATGCTGTTCGCCAACCGCCCGGTCGTTCCGGCGCCGCGCTCCCGTCTGCCGTTCGGAGGCTGGGGCCGATCGCAGATCGGGGCCGGCTGGAAAGCCGGCGGGCCGAATGAGCTCGTCGCGCTCGGCGGATGGGAGCCGGTGTTCGCCGACCCGGAAAGCTCCGTCACGCTGGACGGAATCAGTACGCCGGTCGCGGCACTGATCGAGGCCGCCCAGCCGAGTATGAGCTTCCTCGAGTTCGACCGGGTTCGCGCCGGCGCACGCAGTGACGAGCGCGCCTGGCGCGGTGAGTTCGCGGCGGCCCGTGATGTTGCCGGCCTCGGCGTGGAGCGCAACCTGTTCCGTTACCGTCCGGTTCCGGTGACGATCCGTCTCGCGGAGGGCGCCGCTCCATCACAGCTCGTGCGGGTTCTCACTGCCGCGGCGCGGTCCGGTGCCGTCGTCGCGATCAGTTCGGCCGTCCCGATCCACGCCGATCTCATCACGATTTTCGGCGACCTGAACCCGCCGGTAGGAGTGGCCGAGGTTCTGGTCGAATCGGATGTCCGCTGGCACGCGAGAGTGCAGGCGGGCGGTGTGGCCACGACGCGCATCCGGCTGATCGGCGGCGACGCGCGGGTGCTCGCCCGTGTGCTCCACGGACGGCCGGGCATCGCGGTGCATGCCGGGCCCGTCACGACGAGCGGACGGCTCGAGTTGCTCCCGTTCCTGCGCGAGCAGTCGATCACTGTGAGAGCACTGCGCCACGGGTTCCCGGACCCGCGGATCGCCGCCTTGCCGCTCTAGACGTTTCGGATCGCTTGCGCGCTCCGGCGACGGGGAGACCCCTGCAGTGATCGAGGGCGTTCGCATAAAGGTACGAAACTAGGCCTACAGTCGACGCAATCTGTCTTCCTCGACTGAGAAGCGCTTTGATGGGATTCATCGAAGAACTTATCCACAGTTTGAACAAAGTTTCTATTGTGGCTTGTGCTCCGTGGGATAATGAGTTATGGAAAATCCCGCTGCGGCCCTGGAGGCGATCACCGGCGAACTGTCCGGTGTGCTCGGCTTCGATGGGTTGTCGGGGCTGGCCGATGAGGCCCTGTTGCAGACCACCGGTGCGCTGGAGAAGATCGGGCGGTGGGTGAATTCCCGGCAGGTCGCGGTGGCTGCCGAGGTGGATGAGCGTTCCCGTCATGAGCTCGGCTCTGAAGGTCTGGCGGCGAAGAAGGGCTGCCGCAACGCCACGGAACTTCTGGAGCGGGTGACGCTGGCCTCGGGTGAGAGCATCGCGAAGCGGCTGAAGGTCGGTCGTGGCACTCGCTCCCGAATGTCGATGCTGGGGGAGGTGCTACCGCCCGCGTTCCCGCATGTGGCCGAAGCGTTGCGCACGGGCGCGATCGGCCCCGACGGTTCACATCTGATCGTGCGCGGCCTGGGCGCCGTCACCGGTGTTGTTCCGGCCTGCTCCATCGAGGCGGCGGAATTCGAGCTCGTCAGCGCGGCGACCGGTACCAGCCCGGAGTCACCCTTCCCCTGCACTGCTGATGACACCAGGGTGCAGACCGAGGTGTGGAAGGTGCGCCTGGACCAGGACGGGCGGGTGCCGATCGAGGAGCGCGCCCTGCGGATGCGCAGCTTCCGCCTGGGGCGGGAGCGGGATGGGCTGGTGTGGGTGCGGGGAGCCCTGATCCCGGATGTGGCGGCGAAGTTCACGGCGCTGGTCGATGCCTACATGTCCCCGCGCACCGCGCCGGCATTCCTCGGTGAGGAGGAACTCGCGGCCCACAATCTGGAGCATGACCCGCGCACCCGGGATCAGCAGCGCCACGATATCTTCGCCGGCATCCTCGACACCGCCGCCCGCGCCGCCGAAACGCCCAGCATGGGCGGGGCCGCCCCGGTCGTCATGGTCAGCGTCCGCCAGACGGACCTGGAGTCCGGCCGCGGTGTCGGCTTCATCGACGGGCTGGAGACTCCGGTCTCGCTGCGAACCGTGAAACAGTACACCTGCAACGGAGGAACCCAGAGGGTCGTCCTCACCGACGACGGGCGCATCATCCAGCTGGGGTCGCCCCAGCGCTGCTTCACGCCGCAGCAGCGGCGGGCGATCGGCCTGCGCGATGGGGAATGCTGTGTCCCCGGATGCCACATCCCCGCCGCCTGGTGCGAGATCCACCACGTCGACCCGGCCGAGAACGACGGACCTACTCATACTGATAACGGACTGCTCCTGTGCTGGTTCCACCACCGAACGCTCGAATCCTCCGGGTGGGAGTTCCGCATGATCCGCGGAGCACCCCAGGTGCGAGCGCCCCGCTGGCTCGACAACTCGCGGAGCTGGCGACCCACCACCGGCTCCCGTACGCGACGCCTCGACAGCGCCGAGAAAATCGCGATCTATCGGGAATAGCCGGGCGTACGTGCGCAGTGGCTCGCGACTGGCGGAGACTAGCCTTGAAACGTGCCAGTAGATCAGCCTGATGTGAGTGTGGAGCGGACGACGCACGGTCTCGGGCCGTGGAAGGGCGATCCTCCCGAGGGGCTCCAGTACGACCAGGAGCTGTTGCGGCTCGGCGATTCCCGCAACGTCATCGACCGGTACCGGTACTGGACCATGGAGGCCATCGTCGCCGACCTCGACGAGAAGCGGCACCCGTTCCACGTGGCGATCGAGAACTGGCAGCACGACATGAACATCGGATCGATCGTGCGCAGCGCCAACGCATTCGCCGCCGACACGGTGCACATCGTCGGACGCAAGCGCTGGAACAAGCGCGGCGCGATGGTGACCGACCGCTACCAGCACGTTCTTCATCATCCGGATGTTGCGGCATTCGTCGACTGGGCCAGCGAAGAGTCACTGCCGATCATCGCGATCGACAACGTGCCAGGCAGTGTCATCATCGAGACGTACCGCTTCCCCGAGCGCTGTGTGCTGCTGTTCGGACAGGAAGGCCCCGGCCTCTCGCGCGAGGCGCTCGCGGCAGCGGATGCGGTGGTCGAGATCAGCCAGTTCGGCTCAACACGCTCGATCAATGCCGCCGCCGCTGCTGCGGTCGCCATGCACTCCTGGGTGCTGCAGCACGTACCTTTCGGCGAGGGCGGTTGACGGCGACGAGAAGCGCTCGCGATAGACTGGGGTGCAATCCCCCACCCAATCGAAGGGATCTCCGCCATGCCCGCAATCGTCCTGATCGGCGCCCAATGGGGCGATGAAGGCAAGGGCAAGGCCACCGACCTGCTCAGCAGCCGCATCGACTACGTCGTGAAGTTCAACGGTGGGAACAATGCCGGTCACACGGTGGTCATCGGCTCAGAGAAGTACGCGCTGCACCTGCTGCCCTCCGGAATCCTCACCGACGGTGTCATTCCGGTCATCGCGAACGGCGTCGTCATCGACATCGCCGTACTGTTCGAGGAGCTCGACGCGCTCGCCGTGCGCGGCGTCGACGTCTCGAAGCTGCGGGTGAGCGCGAACGCCCACGTCATCACGAGTTACCACCGCACGCTCGACAAGGTGACGGAGCGCTTCCTCGGCAAGCGCCAGATCGGCACGACCGGGCGCGGGATCGGGCCGGCGTACGCCGACAAGATCAACCGGGTCGGCATCCGGATCCAGGATCTGTTCGACGAGAACATCCTGCGCCAGAAGGTCGAGGGCGCGCTGTTCCAGAAGAACCAGATCCTCGCGAAGATCTACAACCGCAGGGCGATCACGGTCGACGAGGTCGTCGGTGAGCTGCTGCAGTACGCCGAGCGCCTTCGGCCGATGGTGTGCGACACCTCACTCGAGCTGAACCGGGCGCTCGACGCCGGCAGGATCGTGCTGTTCGAGGGCGGCCAGGCCACGATGCTGGATGTCGACCACGGCACCTACCCGTTCGTCACCTCGTCGAACGCCACGAGCGGAGGCGCGGCGACCGGA
>DATCXP010000261.1:0-9679 GCA_036565765.1 Terrimesophilobacter sp. | reverse complement strand
TCGGATAGTTGAGGTGGACGGCGATGACCTTGCCTGGCCGGCCGCCGAGAAGCTCCTCGACCGCGTTCATACGACAGCCCCTTAGGTGTACGAAATGATATACGATCTCACCACATCGTGACACCGTGGTCAAGGGGGAAGGACTGAGGCGAGAACCATGAGGGCGTTTGTGCCACATGGCGGCGAACGTTCGTGCTCCTACGGTACAAACAGCCTCATGGTTCTGGTGCTAGAGCTCCGCCGCGATGGCGCGGGCGGCGGAGGTCAGGCGTGCGGCAAGCTCGGCGACCGGAGTGCCCGACGCGACGTACACGACGGCGATCGCGGAGCTCGGCTGGCTCGGGAGCACGAGGGGGACGGCGACGGACGACAATCCGCGGATGACCTCGTCGTGGCTCGTGGCGAACCCGCGCTCCGCAGCCTCGGCGACCTCCGGCCGTGCGGCCTCCGGTCGGGGAGCATCCGGTCCGAGCGTGCGCCACTGCGCCGCGGTGAGCACCGACTGGATCGCGATGCCGGGCGCCCCGACGGCGAGCGGATGCCGCGTTCCGGGACGCTGGGCGACGCTCGCGTGAGCGTGGCGGGGTTCGACGCTCGTGAGCGTCACGACCTCAGAGTGGTCGAGAACGGCGAGGAATGCAGTCATCCCCAGGTCATTGGCAACCGCGGTCAGTTCCGGAAGCGCCGCAGCCTGAAGGTCTCGGGAGACGCCGCGCGCGAGAGCGGCCAGCCGCGGGGCGAGTTGCACTCGACCGGCGGGATCCCGTGCGACAAGACCGTGGTCTTCGAGCGTACGCAGGATGCGGTACGCGATCGAGCGGTGGACCTGGAGCGCGGCGGCGAGTTCGGCGATCGAGAGCGGTGCCGCGGCCTCGGAGAGCGCCTCGAGCATCCGGATGCCGCGGGAGAGCGTCTGGGAGTGCGGCGATTCGCGCTCCATGCCTTGCCTTCCTCACGGGATGCGGGTTATCGTTCTCTGAAAGAACTCAGTGTTCGATATTAGAACACTGCCGGAGAGAGTGTCAACGATGATCGCGAATTCGCGCAAGGGCTTCGAGCCCGGCTCGCGACTGTACCGACCCCCGCAGCACTTCCTGCGCGGAAGCTTCGGCCGCTTCGCCACCGGCGTCGCCGTCGTGACCATGGACACCCCGGCCGGTCGCCACGGCATCACCGTCAATTCGTTCACCTCGGTCTCCATGGAGCCGCCGCTCGTGCTCGTGAGCATCGGGAAGACGACCCATGCGCACGACGAACTCGCCGGCAGGCCGTTCACGGTCAATGTGCTCGGCGCGGAGCAGGAAGCGCTCGCGCTGCACTTCGCGGGCTCGCCGAACGCGGAGCCGGTGTGGGTCGAGGGTGACACGGCACCGCGGTTGAGCGGGGTGCTCTCCTGGTTCTCCTGCACGCCGTGGGCTGCCTACGCGGGCGGCGATCACACCCTGTACGTCGGCGAAGTGCAGGACTACGACTACCGTCGCGGCGACGCGCTCGGTTTCGTGAGCGGGCGCTTCACCGTCATCCCCGAATACCTGCCGGGCTACGAGGCCCTGCTGTAGCACCGCATTCCCTGAGCTTGCACTGAGGCACTCGAAGCGCTCTCGAGGGGAACCGAACCGATCCAGCCCCCTTTGAGAGCCTCAGGGAGCGTCAAGACGAAGGAGTCACCATGGGAGCCAGAACCGGCAAGCAGTACCTCGACAAGCTGAACTCGATGCGACCGCACCTGACGATCGACGGCGAGGTCGTGAGCGAGAACCTGACCGAGCATCCGGCGTTCAGGAACGTCGCGCAGACCTACGCGAAGCTCTTCGACCTGCAGCACGACCCGGAGTACCAGGACAAGCTCACTTACCCGTCCCCGACGACCGGCGACCCGGTGAACGTGTCGTTCCTGATCCCCAAGACGATCGAGGATCTCGAGAAGCGGCGAGCCGGCATCCAGGTCTGGGCCGAGTACTCGAACGGCTTCCTCGGGCGCACCGGCGACTACATGAACTCCTCGCTCACGGCGCTCGCCGCGGCGAAGAAGTGGTTCGAGCAGGCCGACCCGGTGTACGGCGAGCGCATCGAGGCCTATTACGAGATGGCGCGTGAGAACGACCTTCTCGCGACCCACACGCTGATCCCGCCGCAGGTGAACCGCTCGGTGTCCGGAAGCGAGCAGCTCGGCGGCCAGCTCTCCGCGCGCATCGTCGAGGAGCGCCCGGACGGCATCGTCATCCACGGTGCGCGGATGCTCGCGACGGTCGCGCCGATCGCGGATGAACTACTGGTGTTCCCGTCCACCGTGCTGCGCGGGACCCCGGAGGACGCGCCGTACTCCTATGCGTTCGCGATTCAGAACGATGCCCCCGGGCTGCGGTACCTGTGCCGCACCTCGCTGCACAACGGAGGCTCGCACTTCGACGAGCCGCTCGCGAGCCGCTTCGAGGAGATGGACGCGGTCGTGGTGTTCGACAACGTGTTCGTGCCGAATGAGCGAGTCTTCATGCTCGGGCATCCTGAGTTGTGCAACCAGTTCTACACGGAGACCGGCGCGACCGCACTCATGACCCAGCAGGTCGTGACGCGCACGATCGCCAAGAGCGAGTTCTTCCTCGGGCTCGCGACCGAGATCGCCGAGGCGATCGGCATCGACGGCTTCCTGCACATCCAGGAGGCGCTCGCCGAGCTCGTCGTGGACGTCGAGATCGGCAAGGCGCTCATGCGTGCCGCGGAGGTCGACGCGAAGCTCAATCAGTGGGGCATGATGACCCCGAACTGGCCGACGCTCAACGCGGCCCGCAACTGGTACCCCAAGATCTCACAGCGGTTCCCGCAGATCATCAGGACGTTCTGCGCGAGCGGGCTCATGGCACTGCCTGGCGAGGCAGATCTTGCGAGCGATGCGCTGCCGGACATCGAGATGTACCTGCAGGGCAAGTCGCTCACCGGGCCGGAGCGGGTGAAGCTCTTCAAACTCGCCTACGACGCGTCGATCTCCGGCTTCTCCTCGCGGCAGGCGCTCTACGAGTACTACTTCTTCGGCGATCCGGTGCGGATGGCCGGCGCGCTCGTGAACAGCTACGACAAGGCGCCGCTGCAGAAGCGCATCAGGGACTTCCTGGCGCGCGAGGACTGAGGGCGGAGCCTGGCTTGACGGGTGACGGACGGGCATACGCTCGCGAGGGCTGAGCGGCACATCCGGATCGTCCGAAATCGCTACGCTGGGAGCAGACCAATAAGGAGTGCTCTCATGACTGATGCGCGCGAGGCCGAACTGCTGGCTTCCGTCCCCGACAAGCTGTTCATCGGCGGGAAGTGGGTGGCGGCATCCGGCGGTGAGACGCTCGACGTGCAGGACCCCTCCACCGGCGCGGTCATCCGGAGCATCGCCGACGCGACGCCCGAGGACGCGCAGGCTGCGATGGATGCCGCCGCCGAGGCCCAGGCGGGCTGGGCGGCGACCGCCCCCCGCGAGCGCAGCGACCTGCTGCGACGCGCATTCGACCTGCTGCAGGAGCGCGCGGAGGACTTCGCCCTGCTCATGACGCTCGAGATGGGCAAGCCGCTCGCGGAGTCGCGCGGCGAGGTCAAGTACGGCGGCGAGTTCCTGCGCTGGTTCAGCGAGGAAGCCGTGCGCATCCAGGGCCGTTACGGATCGAACCCCGAGGGCACCGGCACGATGATCGTGACGCAGCGCCCGGTCGGGCCGTGCTACCTCATCACGCCGTGGAATTTCCCGCTCGCGATGGCGACCCGCAAGATCGCCCCCGCGCTCGCCGCGGGCTGCACCGTGATTGTGAAGCCTGCCGCTCTGACACCGCTCACGACGCTCGCGTTCGTGAAGCTTCTCGAGGAGGCAGGTCTGCCGGCCGGTGTCGTGAACGTGCTCACGACCTCGTCATCGAGCGCCGTGTCCAAGCCCATCTTCGCCGACCCGCGCCTGCGCAAACTGAGCTTCACCGGTTCGACGCCGGTCGGTGTCGCGCTGCTCAAGCAGGCCGCCGACGGCGTGCTGCGCACCTCGATGGAGCTCGGCGGCAACGCCCCGTTCGTCGTGTTCGAGGATGCCGACCTGGACAAGGCGGTCGACGGTGCGATGATCGCGAAGTTCCGCAACATCGGCCAGGCCTGCACGGCGGGCAACCGGTTCATCGTGCACGAGTCGGTCGCCGACGAGTTCGCGAAGCGCGTGACCGAGCGCGTGAAGGCCTTCAAGGTCGGCCGCGGCACCGAAGACGGCGTCACGATCGGACCCCTCATCGACGCAAAGGCCGTGACGAAGGTCGGGGCGCTCGTTGCGGATGCCGTCAAGCGTGGTGCGAAGGTGCACACCGGAGGCTCCGCGATCGCCGGCGACGGGACCTTCTTCGAACCGACCGTCATCAGCGATGTGAAGCCGGGAAGCGACATCCTCAGCGAGGAGATCTTCGGGCCGGTGCTGTCGATCACCCCGTTCACGGACGAGGCGGATGCCGTTCGGCTCGCCAACGCGACCGAGTACGGCCTGATCGCCTACGTCTACACGCGCGACCTCGCCCGCGGCCAGCGGATGATCGACGCGATCGACACGGGCATGATGGGCCTCAATGTCGGGGTCGCCTCGAATGCCGCGGCGCCGTTCGGCGGCGTGAAGCAGTCCGGCCTCGGTCGTGAGGGCGGGTTCGAGGGCATCCACGAGTACCTCTCCACGAAGTACACGCTGACGCCCGCGCACTCCGGCTAGAAGCGAAGGCGATTTCTCGCCTTCGCCGCCGGTGCCAGCGCCGACGCCGCGCGCTGGAGCATAGAGCGGAGACCATTTCTGGTCTCCGCCGCAGGCGAAGCCGTGCCAGCGCCGACGCCCGTCCCGGGCGTCGGTCGGTGTAGCAGCGCGCCTGCCTTCTCCGGTCGAGCCTGTCGAGACCGGATTCCGGCAGGCTCCATCCGAGATCTGTCGCACAAGTCGGCTCAGCACAGCATCGACTCGAACTCTAGGCTGGGACCATGCACGAAGCTGTGATCGTAGACGTCATCCGCACACCGTCCGGACGGGGCAAGCCGGGAGGGCAACTCTCCGGCATCCACCCCGTCGACCTGCTCGCCGGGGTGCTCGAAACGCTCGTCCAGCGCAGCGACCTCGACCCCGGCCTCGTCGAGGATGTGATCGGCGGGTGCGTGTCCCAGATCGGCGAGCAGAGCTACAACGTCACGCGCAACGCGCTGCTCGCTGCGGGCTTCCCGGACTCGGTGCCGGGCACAACGATCGACCGGCAGTGCGGGTCGAGCCAGCAGGCAGCGATGTTCGCCGCCCAGGGCGTCATGACCGGACAATACGATGTCGTGATCGCCTGCGGCGTCGAGTCGATGAGCCGGGTTCCGCTCGGCTCGTCGGTCGCCGGACAGAACCCGTACGGCACCCGGATGCGCGAACGTTACCCCGACGGGCTGGTGAACCAGGGCGTCTCCGCCGAGTTGATTGCGCAGAAGTGGGGGCTCAGCCGCGACACGCTCGACGAGTTCTCGGCACGCTCCCATCGGCTCGCTGTTGCCGCGCGCGACGTCTTCGCCACGGAGTTGGTTCCGGTCGACGGTCTCGGCATCGACGGGCTGGCCGCGGACGAGACGATTCGCGAGTCGACGACGGTGGAGGGTCTGGCAGGCCTGAACCCCTCGTTCCGCACTGACGAGCTCGCGGAGCGCTTTCCCGATCTCGATTGGCGCGTGACGCCGGGCAACTCGAGCCCGCTCACGGATGGCGCATCCGCCGCCCTCATCATGAGCGCCGAGCGCGCGGCGAGCCTCGGCCTCAAACCCCGCGCCCGGTTCCACGCGTTCTCGGTGACCGGGAGCGACCCGCTCTACATGCTCACCGGCATCATCCCGGCGACCAGGAAGGTGCTCGAGCGCGCCGGCCTCACGATCGACGATCTCGACTGGTATGAGGTGAACGAGGCGTTCGCGTCGGTACCGCTGGCCTGGCAGCAGGAGTTGCACACCGACCCGGACAAGCTCAACCCGCGCGGCGGGGCGATCGCGCTCGGCCACGCGCTCGGCTCATCCGGAACCCGCCTGCTCACCACCCTCGTGAACCAGCTCGAGGTGACCGGCGGTCGTTGGGGGCTGCAGACCATGTGCGAGGGCGGCGGGATGGCCAACGCGACGATCATCGAAAGGCTCTGATGCAGATTTCAGGATGTTCAGCACTCGTCACCGGGGGAGCCAGCGGTCTCGGCCTCGCTACCGCCCGCGTGCTCGCGGCGGCCGGGGCCGAGGTGGTCATCGTCGACCTTCCGAGCTCAGGCGGTGCTTCGGTACCGGACGTGCTGTTCGCGCCGGCGGATGTCACGAACGAGGAGCAGGTGCGCGCGGCGATCGCCCTGGCGACGCGGCCACTGCGGATCGTCGTGAACTGCGCGGGAATCGCGACGGCGGAGCGCACCCTCGGCCGCGACGGCCCGCTGCCGCTCGAGAACTTCGAGCGGGTGATCCGCGTGAATCTGATCGGGACGTTCAACGTCATCCGGCTCGCGTCAGAGGCGATGGCGGCGACCGAGCCGGTGGGCGGCGGCGCTCAGGGCGAGGCCGAGCGCGGCGTGATCGTGAACACGGCATCGGTCGCGGCGTTCGACGGGCAGATCGGACAGGCCGCCTACTCCGCGTCGAAGGGCGGCATCGCGGCGATGACCCTGCCGATCGCGCGCGAACTCGCGCCGCGGCTCATCCGGGTGATGACGATCGCGCCGGGCATCTTCGACACCCCGATGATGGCGGGGCTGCCCCAGGCGGCGCGCGACTCCCTCGGCGCGCAGGTGCCGCATCCGTCTCGCCTCGGCAGACCGGAGGAATACGCCGCGCTCGTGAAGCACATCGTGGAGAACCCGATGCTCAACGGCGAGACGATCCGCCTCGACGGCGCGATCCGGATGCAGCCCAAGTAGCTGATGCCCGTCATCGAGATCACCGAGCTGAGCGATCCGCGGCTGGCCGACACCGTGTTGGCTGATTTTGGGCACGCGACGGATGTCCTGCTCAAGAACGGACGCGGCCCGCACGGGCTGTACATCGCCGAGTCTGCTCTCGTGCTGGAGCGCGCCCTGCGGGCCGGGCATCGCCCGCGCGCCGTGCTCGCGCTCGGCGACACGGTGGATGAGGCGGTCGCTCTCGTCGGGCCCGACGTCCCCGTGTTCTCCGGGCCGGGCGAGCTGCTCGCGGAGCTGACCGGCTACGCCCTGCACCGCGGGCTCGTCGCGTCGCTGGAGCGCCCGCCGCTGCCATCACCGGAGGCAGTGCTGGCCGGTGCTCGCCATGTCGTCATCCTTGAGAATGTCGTCGATCCGACGAACGTCGGAGCGATCTTCCGCTCGGTCGCGGCGATCGGTGCGGATGCCGTGCTGGTCACGCCGCACTGCTCCGACCCGTTCTACCGTCGTGCGATCCGGGTGAGCATGGGCACGGTGCTTCAGGTGCCCTGGACCCGCGTGGGGGACTGGCCGTCGACGCGCGAGCTGCTCGCGGCGAGCGGTTTCCACATCGCCGCGCTCGCACTCGCGGCTGGCGCGGTCAGCCTGCGCGAGTTCGCCGAGCATGCCCCGGAGCGGGTCGCGCTCGTGCTCGGCACCGAGGGCGACGGGCTGACCGCTGAGGCGCTCGCCGCCGCCGACACGGTCGTGCGGATCCCGATGCGGCACGACATCGACTCGCTCAATGTCGCCGCGGCGGCCGCCGTCGCGATGTTCGCCCTCGCCGGCTGACCGCCTGACCGTCCCGCTTGTGCCGGGTCGAACGAAAACGACGGAGATCCGCGGCCGGTATGCCCGAATGTGCCGGAATGCATCCCGCGCGACCGGATCTCCGTCGTTTTCGTTCAGACCAGCAGCTGGTGCTTCGCGAGCTTCTTGTAGAGCGGGGTGGAGGCGACGAGCTCCGAGTGCGTGCCGACGCCGACGACGCGGCCGTGGTCGAGCACCACGATCTGGTCCGAGTCGACGACGGTCGACAGCCGGTGGGCGATCACAATGAGTGTGCGGTTCTCGGCCACCGCGTCGATCGCCTCGCGCAGCAGCTGCTCGTTGAGCCCGTCGAGGCTCGACGTCGACTCGTCCAGCAGCAGGATGGGCGGTGCCGCGAGCAGCGCCCGCGCGATCGCGAGGCGCTGGCGCTCGCCGCCCGAGAGCATGATGCCGTCCTCGCCGACCGCGGCGCCGAGGCCGGCGGGATCGCGGTCGAGCACCCCGCCGAGGTTGACGGCGCGCAGCACGTGCTCGCATTCGGCGTCGCTCGCGTCGGGGCTGCCCAGCTTGAGGTTGTCGCGGAGCGATCCTGCCAGCACGGGCGCATCCTGCTCGACGTAGCCGATCTGCGCACGGAGGTCGGCCCGGTCGAGCGTGCGGAGGTCGAGCCCGCCCATGCGCACCGCGCCGACCGAGGGATCGTAGAAGCGCTCGATGAGCGCGAGGATCGTGGACTTGCCGGCACCCGACGGCCCCACGAGCGCGATCCGCCGCCCCCGCGGCACCTCGAACGAGACGCCCCTCAGCACGGGCTGTCGATCCGTCACGTCGGGTTCGGGCAGGTGCTCGTCGGGCGAGTCGTTCCCCGGGTCGGCCGGGTCCTGGCGCGTGGCGGCGTAGGCGAAGTGCACGCCGTCGAACTCGATCGCCGGGGCATCGGGCATGACCGTCGCGTTGGCCTCGCCCATCATGATCGCGCGCGGCGCGAGTTCGCGGTCGTGCGCGTCCTCATCGGGCAGGTCGAGGATCTCCTGGATCCGCCCGAGCGCGCCGAGCGCCTGGTTCACCGAGGTGAGCGCCCCGAACGCCTGCCCGAGCGGCAGGATCATCATGAAGAGGAAGAGGATGAACGCGACGAGGTTCGCGACGGTGATCGCGCCCGAGGCGACGCGGAACCCGCCCACGCCGAGCACGACGAGGAACGACACCTGCATCGCGATGCCGGCGATCGGCACGATGAGCGCCGAGATCTTCGCCACCTTCACGCCCGCCTCCCATGCGCCCTCGGCCTCGGCCTCGACGCTGCGGACCTCGCGGTCGGTCGCACCGGCCGCCCGGATCGTGCGTACCGCGCTGATGGCGCGCTCGACGGATGCCGCGACGTCGCCGACCTTCTGCTGCGCCGCGTGCGAGGCGTCGCGCACGCGACGGGAGAGCAGCGTGACCGTGGTGATCGCGATCGCCACGACGAGCACCGTGAGCCCGAGGAGCACCGGGTCGATGATGAGCATCGCGATCAGCGCCCCGACGAACGTGACCGCGCCGCCGACGGCCTCGACGAGTCCCTGCGTGAGCACGGCACGCAGCAGCGTCGTGTCGCTGCCCACGCGCGAGACGAGGTCGCCGGTGCGGCGCGTGTCGAACTCGGCGATGGGCAGGTGCAGGAGCTTCGCGACGAGGCGCTTGCGGCTCGACAGCACGACCCCCTCGCCCGTTCGCTGCAACAGGTAGTGCTGATATCCCGAGATGATGCCGCTGATCATGACGAGGGCGATGAGCCCCCAGACGATCCATCCGAGCGGCTGGCCCGCTTCGACGATGTCGATGACCTGGGCCACGAGGAGCGGCTGGGCGAGGCTCGCGAGCGCCCCGATGATGCTGAGGATCGCGACCCAGATCAGCACCGGGCGGTGCTCGAAGATGAACGGCAGGAGCTGGCTGAATGTCGCTCGCGGGCCTGGGGGAGTGTCTCGCCGGGCGAA
>DATCXP010000259.1:0-4073 GCA_036565765.1 Terrimesophilobacter sp. | reverse complement strand
GACGAACAGCGGGGTGAAGGTCGCGGTGTCGAAGCCCATCAGGTGATAGGCCGGGCCGGACGGGTAGTCCAGGTTCGGCTTGATCCCCTTGCGCTCGCCCATGGCGGATTCGAGCGCGTCGTAGAGTTCGGCGATCGGCCTGGCGTTGAACTCGTCGACCAGGGTGTCGAGCGCCGCCTTCATCGTCGGAACTCGCGAATCCCCGTGCTTGTAGACCCGGTGGCCGAAGCCCATGATCTTGCGTTTCGCGCCGAGCGCAGCATCCAACCAGGCCTCGGCCTTGTCCGCCGACCCGATTTCATCGAAGACGTGCATGACCGCCTCGTTGGCGCCGCCGTGCAGCGGCCCCTTGAGCGCGCCGATCGCCCCGGTGACCGCCGAGTATAGGTCGGACAGGGTGCTGGTGATGACCCGGGAGGTGAAGGTCGAGGCGTTGAAGGAGTGTTCGGCGTAGAGGATCATCGACACGTCGAACGCGTTCACGACGACCAGGTCCGGCACTTCGCCGAAGGTCATGTGCAAAAAGTTCGCCGAAAAGGACAGGTCGTCGCGCGGTTCGACCAGCTCCTCGCCGCGGCGGCGGCGCTGGTCGTAGGCGACGATGGACGGCAACTGGGCCAACAGGTAGATGGCGCGCCCCTCGTTGAGGGCCCGATCGGTGATGCCATCCGGCTGGTTCAGGGTGGCGTCGGTGGCGCCGATCACACTGACGGCGGTGCGCACCACATCCATCGGATGCGCGGTGAGCGGCAACTCGTCGATCACCCGCTTGGTGCGGGGGTCGAGCGGGCGTAGCGATCGCTCGAGGATCTCGAATTCGGCCAGTTGGTCCGGACGGGGCAGTTCGCCGTGCCAGAGCAGGTAGGCGACCTCCTCGAAGGTGCACTTCTCGGCCAACTCCTGCACCGGGTAGCCCCGGTAGAGCAGCGAGTTGGTCTCCGGGTTCACCTTCGAAATGGCCGTCGTGTCGACGACGACGCCGTCGAGGCCCTTCTTGACTTCTGGCTCGGCCACTGCGACTCCTCTGTTGTCAGTTGGTTTACTCAATCATTGTCCAAGGCTGAAGTTGTAGACCGAGGAATCGAACGTGTTGTACGCCGGATAGTCGAGCAATTCGTACAGCCGGGCCCTGGTCTGCATCTGCCCCACCACGGATGCCTGGCTTCCCTCGGTCCGGATGGCGTCGAGGGTGCGCTCGGCCGCCCCCATCGCGCTGCGCAGCAGCGTGACCGGGTAGATGACGATGTTGATCCCCACCCCGGCGAGCTGCTCGCGGCTGAACAGCTCGCTCTTGCCGAACTCGGTCATGTTGGCCAGGACGGGAACGTCGACGGCCCCCCGAACCGCCTCGAATTCGCTGAGGTCCTTCATCGCCTCTGGGAAGATCGCGTCGGCGCCGGCGTCCACGAGTTCCTTCGCCCGGTCGATCGCTGCCTGGAGCCCATCGACGGCGCGGATGTCGGTGCGCGCGATGATGAGCAGGTTCGGGTCCCGACGTGCCGTCGCCGCCGCGCGGATGCGCTTGACCGCGGTGTCCGAATCGACAACAGCCTTTCCGTCGAGGTGCCCGCAGCGCTTCGGGTTCACCTGATCCTCGATGTGGAGGCCGGCCACTCCGGCATCCTCGAGCGTCTGCACCGTTCGCGCGACGTTCATCGGTTCGCCGAATCCGGTGTCGGCGTCGACGATCGCGGGCAGGTCCGTCATCCTCGCGATCTGCTGGGCGCGCATGGCGACCTCGGTGAGCGTCGTCAGGCCGATATCCGGCAGCCCGAGGTCGGCGGAGAGCACGGCGCCGGAGATGTAGACCCCGTTGAAGCCCTTGTCCTGGATCAGCTTCGCGCTCAGCGGGTTGAACGCGCCTGGGAAGCGCTGAAGCTCGCCGCTCGCGAGGCGCTCCCGCAGGATCTGGCGCTTCGTGGCCGGGGTCACGGTGGAGTACAACATTTCAGGGACTTCCTTTCAGGGGATCTCGACATGCCCGATCCGAGAATCCGGGGTTTCGATCCGAGGATGGGCCTCGGGATGCGATCCGAGACCGTTCTAGAACAATCCGTCCGGGGCGGGGGCGGACACCAGGAGTCCGGGCCGGGCAACGACCGTGAGACCGCCGACCTCCTCGGCGCTGAGCTCTGGCAGGCGCTGGACGAGCTCGAGGAACCGTTCGATCTCGTCCTCCTCGAGAACGCGCTCGGCGAGGGTGCGGAACTTCGCGATGTACTGCTCGCGCGCGAACGGCCTCGCCCCGAGCGGGTGCGCGTCGGCGACGGCGATCTCGTCGACGATTCTCGTCCCGTCCTTCAGGGTGATCTCCACGCGGCCACCGAATGCCTGCTCGGCCGGGTCGAGCGAGTGGTACCGGCGGGTCCATTCGGCATCCTCCTCGGTCGTGACCTTCTTCCACAGCTCGACCGTGTCGGGCCGGTTCGCACGCTCTGGAGCGTAGGAGCGCTCGTGATGCCATTCGCCGTCCTGAAGTGCGACGGCGAAGATGTACGGAATGGAGTGGTCGAGCGTCTCGCGGCTCGCCGAAGGGTCGTACTTCTGCGGATCGTTCGCCCCGGAGCCGATGACGAAGTGCGTGTGGTGGCTCGTGTGGATCACGATGCCCTCGATCGCCTCGGCGCCCTCTGCTCCCAGGAGTTCAGGATGCGCACCGTGCAGCTTGCGGGCGAGGTCGATGAGCGCTTGCGCCTGGTACTCGGCCGAATGCTCCTTCGTGTAGCTGTCGAGGATCGCCGACTTCGCCTCACCCTTCGACGGGAGTGACACCTGGTAGCGCGCATCCGGGCCGTCCAGCAGCCAGGCGATCACGCCATCCTCACCCTCGTAGATCGGAGTCGGGCTGGTTTGGCCGCGCATGGCGCGATCGACCGCTTCGACGGCCATCTTTCCCGCGAAGGCCGGGGCGTAGGCCTTCCAGCTCGAGATCTCCCCCTTGCGGGACTGGCGCGTCGCCGTCGTCGTGTGCAGGGCCTGGCCGATGGCCTGGAAGATCGTTTCCGTGTCGAGTCCGAGCAGCGTTCCGAGACCGGCCGCAGCGCTGGGACCGAGGTGGGCGACGTGGTCGATCTTGTGCGCATGGAGGCTGATCGCCTTCGCGAGGTCGATCTGGATCTCATACCCGGTCACGATGCCCCTGACGAGATCGGCGCCCGTTCGCCCGGCATGCTGGGCGACGGCGACGATCGGCGGGATGTTGTCGCCCGGGTGAGAGTACTCCGCGGCAAGGAACGTGTCGTGATAGTCGAGTTCGCGCACCGCCACCCCATTCGCCCAGGCCGCCCACTCCGGGCTGAACCGGCGTTCCAGCGTCTTGCCGAAGATCGTTGACCCGGTTCCCCCGACCGACACCGGATGCGCCGAGGCCTGAGCACGCGCCGCCGCGACGGGCTCCCGCATGAGCGAGGCTGTCGCAACGGCCGCATTGTCGATCATGCGGTTGATGACCATGTCGCTGGCCTCAGGCGTCACTTCGACCCGGTCGACAGCCACCTCGGCGATCTTCCAGGCGAGCTGGTCTTCCCGCGCCAGGTTTTCATCACTGCGGTGGACTCTTACCTCATGCTGATCCATGATTTTCCTTACCTGTCGGTGGTTTCGGTACTGCCGAGATTACTGTTTTTGCGGCGTCTTCTGGGGCTTTTTCTGGGGAGTCGATGACCGCCAGGATGTTCTTCAGGCTCCGCTTCAGGTGGATGCTGGTGGTGCTGGCGGCGAGCTCAGCGTCGCCTTCGACGATCGCCTCGACGATCATGAGGTGCTCGTTCGCCGCCTGTCGCAGTCGCTCCGGGTTGTCCCGCGCGAGGCGGCGCACTCGGATGAGGTGCGGGCGCAACTGGCGAATCGCGGACACCAGGAATCGGCTCTGCACTGCGGCATCCATGGCCGTGTCGAGGCGCTCGACGAGCTGGTAGTAGGCGCGGAGACCCGCCTCGTCCTCCAGGAGGAGGTGGGCAACGGAGAACTCGTCCCGCAGTTCGGCGAATACGCCTACGGTGCGCCGCATCGCGGCGAGCCTCGCCGCCTCGGCCTCGAGCACGCGTCGCAGCTCGAACAGCTCGACGATCGTC
>DATCXP010000257.1:0-12680 GCA_036565765.1 Terrimesophilobacter sp. | reverse complement strand
CCGAGCAGCCAGACGTCGCCGTCGTCGTCCCGCTTGGCGCCGTCGCCGGCGAAGTACCAGCCCTGCTTCTCATACTTCGACCAGTAGGTGTCGCGATAGCGGTCGTCGTCGCCCCAGATCGTGCGCAGCATCGCCGGCCAGGGGGAGGTGAGCACGAGGTAGCCGCCTTGGCCGTTGCCGACCCGCTGGCCGTTCTCGTCCAGAACGTCGACGCTGATGCCGGGGAGGGGGATCTGCGCCGACCCCGGCTTCGCGGTCGTGATGCCAGGGAGGGCGGACACCATGATCGCTCCCGTCTCGGTCTGCCACCAGGTGTCGACCACAGGAGTCTTCCCGCCGCCGATGATGTCGCGGTACCAGATCCAGGCTTCCGGGTTGATCGGCTCGCCCACCGACCCGAGCACGCGCAGCGAACCGAGGTCGAACTTCTGCGGGTACTCCCGACCGGTCTTCATGAACGCCCGGATGGCGGTCGGCGCCGTGTAGAGAATCGTCACTTTGTACTTCTCCACGAGCTCCCACCAGCGGCCGGGATGCGGGGAGTCGGGGGTGCCCTCGTACATGAGCTGGGTCGCGCCGTTGGCCAGCGGACCGTACACGACGTAGCTGTGGCCGGTCACCCATCCGACATCCGCCGTGCACCAGAAGACATCGGACTCCGGGTGCAGGTCGAACACGCTCTTGTGGGTGAACGCGCACTGCGTGAGGTAGCCGCCGGAGGTATGCAGGATGCCCTTCGGCTTTCCCGTCGTCCCGGAGGTGTAGAGGATGAACAGCGGGTTCTCCGCCTCGAAGGCCTCGGCCTCGTGCTCGGGCTCTGCCGCGTCGACCTGGTCGTGCCACCACAGGTCGCGGCCTTCCTTCCACTCGACGTCGTTGCCCCCGCGCTTGACGACGAGCACGTGCTCGACGGTCGCCCCGCCCGCGTCGAGGGCGGCATCCACCGCCGTCTTGAGCGGGAAGACCTTTCCCTTGCGCCAGCCTCCGTCGGCCGTGATCACGAGCTTCGCATCGGCGTCCTCGATGCGGGAACGCAGCGACTCCGCGCTGAAGCCCCCGAACACGACGGAGTGGATCGCTCCGATCCGCGCGACGGCGAGCATCGCGATGACCGCCTCCGGGATCATCGGCAGGTAGATGGCCACGCGGTCGCCGTGACGGATGCCGAGGGAGATCAGCACGTTCGCCGCCTTCTTCACCTCCGCGGTCAGCTCCGCGTAGCTGATGCTGCGGCTGTCGCCCGGCTCGCCCTCCCAGTGGATCGCCACGCGATCGCCGTTGCCGGCCAGAACGTGCCGGTCGAGGCAGTTGTAGGCGACATTGAGCTGCCCATCGGCGAACCAACGGGCGAACGGTGCGTTGTTCCAGTCGAGCACCTGGGTGAACGGCTTGTCCCAGTGCAGGAGTTCACGTGCCTGTTCGGCCCAGAAGCCGAGGCGGTCCGCTGACGCGCGCTCGTACAGGTCCGGCTTCGCGACCGCCTGGGCGGCGAACTCGGCTGAGGGTGGGAACCGTCGCTCCTCGCGGAGCAGGCTGTCGATTTTCTCACTCATGATTCTCCTGCGCTTCTTTGCGTCTCCTGCGGCAGATCTGGCCACACCGAATCGACATTACTCGTTTTGGGAAAGTCACCCTAAGTCACCCCTTGAAAACGCAGGGGGCTGAGTTACACTTGACACGTCGAACGAGAGTTTGACCTGCAGCGAGCAACGATTCCCCCCAATCAGCTCGTTGCCGTGGCGGCGCCAGTTCCCCCCAACCGGCGCCGCCCCTCTCTGCTTAATGGCCGCTTTTTCGAGGTGGCTGAGATTGTCCAGGCGCTTCAAGCGGGCTTGCTTGATGGCCGCTTCGTGAGGTGGCGGAGCCTATCGGGGCGCCTTGAACGGGCCTGTCCTCCCCAGTCTGCCGAATGCGGCAGTACTCACCGTCCGATCGTGACGGACTGTTACGTGCCACGGACGCGCGTAGCGTGTGCGCATGCCGCCGCTCACGCCGTTCGTCGCCAGCCGGCCAGGGGCGCCGCCGGCCCAGCCCGCTGGCCGATACCTGCCGGAGTTCGCGGAGCTCGCCCCGCTGCTTGCCGAGCCGTCCGTCACGGATGTCTTCGTCAACGGTCCAGGGCAGTTGTGGCTCGATCGCGGTGATGGCCTCGTGCGCCAGCCGGCCCTGCCTCTTGAAGAACCCCGGCTTCGGGACCTCGCGGTCCGGCTCATCGCGCTCGGCGGACGACACATCGACGAGGCGACGCCGTGCGTCGACGTCCGACTGCACGACGGCATCCGGGTGCATGCCGTCCTGCCCCCGATCTCGCCCAGTGGCACTCTCCTGTCGATCCGGCTGCCGAGGGTGCGGAGGTTCACCGTCGACGATCTCGCGTCCGCAGGATTCTTCGAGCGCGTGCCGGTCGAGCCCGTGCTCGAGCTGGTCGCCTCCCGATCGAACATCCTGGTGACCGGCGCGGGCGGCAGCGGGAAGACGACCCTGCTGTCCGCGCTGCTCGCGAGCACGGAGCCGACCGACCGCATCGTGGCGATCGAGGATGTCGCGGAGCTGCAGGTCGAGCACCCGCACTTCGTCTCACTCGAAGCACGGCAGCCGAACCTGGAGGGCGCGGGGGAGATCGGTCTCACCCGGCTCGTGCGGGAGGCCCTGCGGATGCGGCCGGATCGCCTCGTGCTCGGGGAGTGCCGCGGAGCAGAGGTTCGCGAACTGCTCGCCGCACTCAACACCGGTCACGATGGCGGCGCGGGAACCCTGCACGCGAACTCCCTCGAGGATGTTCCCGCACGCATGGAGGCGCTCGGTGCTCTCGCCGGTCTGAGCGCGACGGCGATCGCGCGGCAGGCCGTGAGTGCGATCGACGCCGTCCTGCACGTGGAACGGCGCGGCGGTGTCCGCCGGCTGGTGCAGTGGGGGAGGTTCGCTCTCGACGATCTCGGACGCCTGCGGACGGTGCAACAGGGTGCCGGCGATTCTCAGCATGGCTAGGAAGACGCCGCCGCTCGAACCGGTCGCCTCGATCGTGCAACGGCTCGCGGTTCTCCTCTCGGCCGGGGTCGCGCCCGGGTCGGCGTGGGGTTATCTCGCTGAAAGCCAGTCCGGGCCGATCGGGCAGCGCCTCTCGGCCATCGCCGCCCGTTCGGCCGGCGGCCCGATCGCCGAGGCGATCCTCTCCGAGCTGCCCGCACCGAAGGACTCCCGGGCGCATCGGTCCGCGCCGGCATCCGACACTACGGCCTGGCGCGGCCTCGCCGCGGCCTGGCTCGTTGCGACGGATGCGGGTGCCTCGCTCGCCCCCAGCCTGCGCGACTTCGCCGAATCGCTCCGCGATCTCGCGAGGACGCAGCGCGAGCTCGGTGTCGCACTCGCCGGTCCGGCCGCGACCGCGAAGATGGTCATGGTGCTGCCGCTCGTCGGTGTGCTATTCGGTCTCGCCCTCGGCTTCGACACCCTCGGTGTGCTGTTCACGACCGTTCCTGGCGGCATCTGCCTTGTCCTCGGTGTAGCGCTCATGCTCGCCGCGCGCTCCTGGAACCGCCGGCTGCTGCGCGCGGCGGCCCCCGGTGACCTCACTCCCGGGCTTCACCTCGAGTTGCTCGCGATCGCCGTATCCGGCGGTGCCTCGATCGATCGAGCCCGGCAGGCCGTCGCCGAGGCACGCGAGCACTGCGATCTTCCCGACAGCGATGATGGAACAGCCGTTGACGAAGTCCTCGACCTGTCGCGGCGGGCCGGCGTCCCCGCGGCCGCTCTGCTGCGCAGCGAGGCGGAGCAGACCAGGCGCGCCGCGAGGAGTGACGCGGAGGAGAAGGCCGCAACGCTCACCGTGACGCTGATGCTCCCGCTCGGGCTGTGCGTCCTCCCCGCGTTCATGCTGCTGGGTGTTGCGCCGCTCATGATCGCCGTCATCTCGTCAACAGCGCTCTCATTCTGAGCGAGCCCCCAGTTTCGAGGTCTTCGGGCCGCGCGGCTCCGCGGGAGGCGGACACTGGGCCGAACTACCCCTAAGGAGAACACTCATGGTCAGATGGATTCAGCGCCGGATGGCGGACCAGGCCGGTGCCGCGACGGCAGAATACGTGATTGTCACGATGGCCGCGGTGGCGTTCGCCGGACTGCTCGTCGTCATCCTGCGCAGCCCCGAGGTGCGCGGCATCCTCATGGACCTCGTGCAACGTGCGCTCACGTTCAGCGGCTGACTCAGGCGAGGCGGGCGCCGTGACGGCGGAGTTCGCCGCAGTGGTGCCCGCCGTCATCCTGGTGCTGGCCTGCTGCCTCAGCGGACTGCAGCTCTCCACCCAGCAGTTGCGCGTCCAGGCCGCCGCCGCGGTGTGGGTGAGAAGCGTGGCTCGCGGGGAGAGCGTGCCCGTTTCCGGGCTCCTGAGCGGCGCGACGGCGACGACCGAATGGCGCGGGAACCTGGTCTGCGTACGGGTGAGCGCTCCTGGACGTGGCCTGGCCGGGCTCTTCGGCACCGTGAGGCTCACGGCGAGCGGGTGCGCGCTGGCGAACGGCCGGTGAATGCGTCGCCGCGTGATGCAGCTGAGAGGTGACGCCGGCGCCGGCTCGCTTCTCGCCGTGGCCGTCATCGGCGCTGTTCTCGCGATGAGTCTCCTGCTCGTACCTCTCTATACAGTGCTGGCCGCCCGAGTTCGCGTCGAGGGGGCTGCGGACGCCGCGGCGCTTGCCGCAGCGGACGTCGCGATCGGCATCGTACCGGGCGTTCCGTGTGCCGTTGCAGCCGCCGTGGCCGAGGCGAATGGGGCGACGTTGACAGAGTGTCACGCCGATGGGGTTATTGTGACGGTAGGGGTCAGCACCACCATTCTCGGTTTTCCGGTGCGGTCTGCGGCGACGGCAGGCCCGCCCGGCGCAGCGCCGCAATAACGTTCTGCGCCGAATCTGTGTGTATGGTGTCCCCTGTTGTTACCGCGGAGTTCGTTGCCGAACCCGCTGTGGCAACATCGATCTGTCCGCCCCGTATCACCAGAACCGTCAAGGAGTCGCGTGCCCGGCACGAAGAAACTGGTCATCGTCGAGTCCCCGGCGAAGGCCAAGACCATCGCACAGTACCTGGGCGATGGCTATGAGGTGCAGGCATCCGTTGGCCACATCCGTGACCTCATCGAGCCGAAGAACCTCCCGCCTGAACTCAAGAAAGGCTCGCTCGGCAAGTTCTCCGTCGACGTCGAGAACGGCTTCGAGCCGTACTACGTCGTCTCCGAGCAGAAGCGCAAGACCGTCGCCGACCTCAAGAGGGCGCTCAAGAACGCCGATGAGCTCTACCTCGCGACTGATGAGGACCGCGAGGGGGAGGCCATTGCCTGGCATCTGCTCCAGGTGCTGAATCCCAAGGTCCCGGTGAAGCGGATGGTGTTCCACGAGATCACCAAGGAGGCCATCGAGCACGCCCGCGACAACACCCGCGACATCGATACCGCACTCGTCGACGCGCAGGAGACCCGCCGCATCCTCGACCGGCTGTACGGCTACGAGGTCTCGCCCGTGCTGTGGCGCAAGATCGGCCCCGGCCTCTCCGCGGGCCGCGTGCAGTCCGCGGCGACGAGACTCGTCGTCGACCGGGAGCGTGAGCGTCTCGCGTTCGTGAGCGCGAGCTACTGGGATCTCGCGGCGACTTTGGGCCCTGAGGATTCCACCGAGAGCTTCGAGTCGCGTCTCGTCCGCCTGAACGGCTCGCGCATCGCGACCGGACGCGACTTCGACGACACCGGAAAGCTCAAGGCGAGCGTCGTGGCGCTCGACGAGCGTGCGGCTGAGGCGCTCGCCGACGCGCTCCGCCAACCGAGTGCTTCCCTTGTTGTCAGCTCGGTCGAGTCGAAGCCGTACACGCGTCGGCCCGCGGCCCCGTTCACGACCTCGACCCTTCAGCAGGAGGCCGCGCGCAAGCTGCGGTTCTCCGCGCGCCAGACCATGAGCGTTGCGCAGGGACTGTACGAGAACGGCTACATCACCTACATGCGAACCGACTCTCCTGCGCTGTCCCAGCAGGCGACGGATGCGGCGCGAGCGCAGGCACGCACACTCTACGGCGCGGAAAGCGTCCCGGAGAAGCCGCGGGTGTACTCGGGGAAGTCCAAGAACGCACAGGAGGCGCACGAGGCGATCCGGCCATCCGGCGACACCTTCCGCACCCCTGGCCAGCTCGAGGGGACCCTGCGCGGCAACGAGTGGAAACTTTACGACCTGATCTGGAAGCGCACGGTCGCATCCCAGATGGCGGATGCCAAGGGCTCGACCGCGACCGTCACGATCACCGCGAAGACCGCAGCGGACAGTGCCGACTTCGTCGCGAGCGGAACCGTCATCACGTTCCGCGGATTCCTCGCCGCCTACGAGGAGAGCCGCGATGAGGAGCGCAACGAGATCGCTGAGCCGTCCGAGGCGAAGCTGCCGCAGCTGACCGAAGGCCAGTCGCTCGCGCTCCGGGATGTCGAGGCCAAAGGTCACGAGACCTCCCCGCCGCCCCGGTACACGGAGGCGAGCCTGATCAAGACGCTCGAGGAGCTCGGCATCGGGCGTCCGTCGACGTTCACCTCGATCATCTCCACGATCATCGACCGCGGTTACGTCACCCCGCGCGGCACGGCGCTCGTTCCGAACTGGATCGCATTCTCGGTCGTGAGGCTGCTCGAGGACTACTTCACCGAGCTGGTGCAGTACGACTTCACCGCGGGCATGGAGGACGACCTCGACCGCATCGCGGGAGGCCAGGAGGACCGGGTCAGCTGGCTCAACAGTTTCTACTTCGGCGGCCCGAACTACAAGGGACTTCGCAACGTCATCGATAATCTCGGTGAGATCGACGCGAGATCGATCAACTCGATCACGCTCGACGATCAGATCACCCTGCGCATCGGGAAGTACGGCCCGTACCTCGAGGTCGTCGACCCGTCCGCCGCAGAGGGTGCGACTCCGCGCCGTGTGAACATCCCGGACGAGCTTGCGCCGGATGAGCTCACCGTCGAGAAGGCTCACGAGCTCATCGACGCTCCCGTCGTTGTGGATCGCGTGATCGGAGTGAATCCCGAGAACGGCAAGGAGATCGTCGCGAAGGACGGCCGATTCGGGCCGTACGTGACGGAACTCGACCCGGTGGAACCGCTCCCTGAGGAGGGCGAAGCCCGTCTCGAAGGGAGCCTCGTCGATGCCGCAACAGGCGAAGTGACCGAGCAGCCGAAGAAGAAGGCGAAGAAGAAGGCCACCGCGCCCAAGCCGCGCACGGCATCCATTTTCAAGACCATGGACCTCGGGGCGATCGACCTCGAGACTGCACTCCGCCTGCTGAACCTGCCCCGCGTGGTCGGGCAGGACCCGGAGACCGGCGAGGACATCACGGCTCAGAACGGCAAGTACGGGCCGTACCTCAAGAAGGGCACGGACTCGCGTTCCCTCACGACCGAGGACGAGATCTTCGAGATCGACCTGCCCGGTGCGCTCGAGATCTTCGCCCAGCCGAAGTACGGGGCGCGGCGCCCATCGAGCGCGCTCAAGGAGTTCGAAGCGGACCCGGAGAGCGGGAAGCCGATCCGGGTGAAGGACGGCAGGTTCGGTCCGTACGTCACCGACGGCGTCACGAACGCGACGATCCCGCGCGGTGAGAGCGTCGAGGAGATCGACTTCGAGCGCGCGGTCCAGTTGCTCGCCGACAAGCGTGCGAAGGGACCGGCGAAGCCGAAGACGGCGGCGAAGCGCAAGCCGGCCGCGAAGAAGGCTCCTGCGAAGAAGGCAACAGTGAAGAAAGCGCCGGCGAAGAAGTAACCATGGGCGGCAGGTTCATCACGTTCGAGGGCGGTGACGGCTCCGGGAAGTCGACGCAGTCCCGGCTGCTCGTCGAGTGGCTCGAGAGCGAGGGCCGTACGGTCGTCACGACTCGGGAGCCCGGTGGAACGGAGCTCGGGATCGAGTTGCGGGAGATCGTGCTGCATCGCCGCGGGGAGATCGCGCCGCGCGCGGAGGCCCTCATCTACGCTGCGGACCGCGCCCACCACGTGGCCACCAAGGTGCGTCCGGCGCTCGAGCGTGGGGAGATCGTCGTCCAGGATCGCTATCTCGACTCCTCGGTGGCCTATCAGGGCGTCGGCCGGGGCCTCGGCGCCGTCGAGGTCCGCAATGTGTCCCTCTGGGCCACGGAGGGGCTGCTTCCCGACCTCACCATCCTGCTCGACCTCGACGAGTCCCTCGGGCGCGATCGGCTGACCGCCGCCCGCACCAAGTACGACCGGCTCGAGGCCGAGCGGCACGAGTTCCATGCACGGGTTCGTGCGGCCTACCTCGAACTCGCCGCAGCCGAGCCGGAGCGTTTCCTCGTGCTCGACGCGACCGAGGAAGTCGAGACGATCGCCACAGCCATCCGGGATCGGGTTCGGACTCTGCTCAGCTGAGCGGTGCCTACAATTGCGCACATGACCATCTGGGATGAGCTGACCGGCCAGTCGGAGGCGATCGACGTCTTCAGGGCCGCGGCGAGCCCGGCGCCGGCCGGAGGCGGTTCGGACTCCGTGATGACGCATTCCTGGCTCATCACAGGACCACCCGGCTCCGGTCGCTCGAACCTCGCGTTCGCGTTCGCGACGGCGCTGCTGAGCCCGGGTGACCCGGATGGCGACGAGACCGTGAGGCGGCAGGTCGCCGCGCGCACGCATCCGGACCTCGGAGTGCTCAGCACCGAACGCGTGATCATCTCGATCGACGAGGTGCGTGCCCTCGTCACGAGCTCGCAGTTCTCCCCATCGGTCGGCCGCTACCGTGTCATGGTCATCGAGGACGCCGACCGGATGACCGAGCGCACCTCCAATGTGCTTCTCAAGGCGCTCGAGGAGCCCCCGCCGCGCACCGTCTGGATCCTGTGCGCGCCGAGCGAAGCCGACCTGATCCCCACCGTCCGCTCGCGCGTGCGCAGCGTGAGGCTGAGGGTTCCGGCGATTTCCGAAGTCGCCGAGCTGATCTCCCGACGGGATGGCGTCGATCTCGCCGTGGCGACGCGCGCGGCGAGGGAGGCGCAGAGCCACATCGGCATGGCGCACCGGCTCGCGACGAACGAGCAGGCCCGTTCCCGTCGCGAGCAGACCCTGCAGACCGCGCTCGGCATCCGTACCGTCTCCGACGCCGTGATCGCGGCGACGAAACTGCTCGAGGTCGCCGCAGACGATGCGAAGTCGATCACCGAGGAACGCGATGCCGAGGAGCGGGACAGCGCGCTGCGCTCCCTGGGGGTCGAACCGGGCGGAACCATCCCGCCCGCCCTGCGCTCCCAGCTCAAGGCGCTCGAGGACGACCAGAAGCGCCGTGCGACGCGGAGCCTGCGGGATGGACTCGACCGGATCATGGTCGACCTGCTCTCGCTCTATCGCGACATCCTGCTCGTGCAGCTGGGCTCGGATGTCGAGCCGATCAACCTGGAGATCGAGGGCCAGCTGGCCGCGGCCGCACGGGCGGCGACCCCGGCGCAGACGCTCGCAACACTCGACGCGATCGCCACCGCCCGCCGCCGCATCGACAGCAATGTCTCTCCCGCCCTCACCCTGGAGGCGATGCTGATCTCCGCGAGAAGGATACGAGAACCGTGAACCGCCGCACCGCACTTCGGACCGGACTGATCGCCGCCTGTCTCGCCCTCGTCGTCCCGCTCACCGGCTGCGTCACGCTGTTCCTCCCGCCGGAGCCGGAGCGCACATCGACGCCGACCGGGGAGACGGTCGCGAAGGAGCTCGAGCCGTTCTACGAGCAAGTGCTCGTGTGGTCGAAGTGCGAGGGAACATTCCAGTGCGCGACCGCGAAGGCGCCGCTGGACTGGAGCGATCCGGCGCGAGACTCGATCCATCTCGCCCTCATCCGCTCGGTTGCGACCGGCAGCAGGATCGGATCGCTGCTCGTGAATCCCGGCGGTCCTGGTGGATCCGGTTACGACTTCATCAGGGACAGCCTGAGCTACGCGGTCTCCGCCCGGCTGTCCGAACACTACGACGTCGTGGGGTTCGACCCGCGCGGCGTGAACAAGTCCTCGGCGGTCTCCTGTTACACCGACCCCGCCGAGATGGATGACTACCTCTACGGGCTGTCGCCGAACCCGGTCGGCTCCGACGCCTGGATCGACGACATGGAGAAGTCCAATGCGGCCTTCGGGCAGGCCTGCCTCAAGAACACCGGTGAACTCCTCGGCTATGTCGACACCGAGAGCGCAGCGAGAGATCTCGATCTGCTTCGCGCGATCCTCGGAGACAAGAAGCTCAACTACCTCGGCTACTCCTACGGCACCTTTCTCGGCGCGACCTACGCAGAGCTCTACCCGGGGAAGACCGGTCACCTCGTGCTCGACGGCGCGATCGACCCGGCGACGAGCGATTTCGATGTCACGGCGACTCAGGCGAAGGGTTTCGAGAGCGCCGCGCGCGCCTATCTGGCCGATTGCTTCACGAGCAAGTCCTGCCCGTTCCGCGGCACGGCCGATGAGGCGATGGCCCGCATCCGCTCCCTGCTCCAGCGACTGGACGCGAGTCCGCTGCGGGCCTCCGACGGGCGGATGCTGGGAAGCGCGGCCATGTTCAACGCGATCATCCTGCCGCTCTACAGCCCGAGCAACTGGAGGTACCTGAGCGACCTGTTCACGGATGTCCTGCAGGGCAATGCGGACTACGCGTTCCAGCTCGCCGACTCCTACTACGGCAGGAGTGCTGACGGCACCTATCAGGACAACTCGACGGAGGCGTTCATCGCGATCAACTGCCTCGACTATATGTCCACGAGCACGCGGGCCACTCTCCGCTCGGAGGCGGCGGAGCTGGCAGGGATCGCCCCGACATTCGGCCCGCAGATGTCGTACGGCGGCACGAGCTGCGCCCAGTGGCCGTTCCCGGGCAAACGCGTCCGCGGGCCGATCGCGGCGGCGGGGTCTGCGCCGATCCTGGTCGTCGGAACCACGAACGATCCGGCGACCCCGTACCAGTGGGCGAAGAATCTGGCCGGCGAGCTTCAGAACGGCCACCTCGTGACCTACAACGGCGAGGGGCACACCGCCTACAACAAGTCGAACTCCTGTGTGAACGACGCGGTCGACAACTACTTCATCGACGACAAGGTTCCGGCGAAGGATCCGGACTGTTAGCCGACCACAGCTAGCGCCGATCGAGTAATGGGCTATATAGTGTACCAATGTGTCACTCACCGTGGATTGATTGCTCCCTGAACAGAACCGCCACCGTTGGCAAAGCCTCCGAGAGGGCTCGCCATACTATGGCACGTGCTTTTCGTTCCGGTCCGGCGGTCACACGATGAAGCCGCTCGTCGGATTGACCGGGCGACGCGGCATCGGTCAGATGCTCGGGGCCCCTCCCGGATTCAGCGATAGCCCACTCGATATCTATATGAGCGAGTACGCCCGGTCTGTGCTCGATGCTGGCGGATTACCGGTGCATCTCAGCCTCGACGCGGATGCCACGGAGATCGTCGATCGGCTGGACGCACTCGTGCTCAGTGGTGGTGAGGATGTCGACTCCCGCCGCTATGGGCAAGCTCCCGGGCCGCGCACGGGGCCGTTCTCCCCCGAACGGGACAATCTCGAGCTCGCACTGTTCGAGACCGCGATGGCCAAGGGCATCCCTGTTTTGGGCATCTGCCGCGGCTCACAGCTGATCAATGTGGCACGGGGTGGCACCCTTGTGCAGCACCTCGAGATCGGCGTGGGCGAGTCGCACTCTTCGCTCGCCTACCCGCGTGCGCACCGCGGCCACGAGGTCACCCTCGAGCCTGGGTCGATCGCCCACGGGCTCTACGGAGGCAGTGTGAGAGTCAACTCATTCCACCATCAGGCGGTCGATCGCCCGGGCGAAGGTGTCGTCGTGACCGGGCGGGCATCCGACGGGGTCATCGAGTCGTATGAACTGGCCGGGTTTCCGGTGATCGGGCTGCAATGGCACCCCGAGTGCTTCGGGGGGGACCCGGTCTTCGGGTGGCTCGTGGAGCAGAGCGAGGTAGTCATGAGCAGTCGACGGGAGAGGAAAGCATGAGACACGAGAACAAGAAGGCCTTCATCACGGGGGCCGGATCGGGAATCGGGCGGGAGACCGCCCTGCGGCTCTCCCGCGAGGGTGCGGCAGTGATGGTGACCGATGTCAACCTCGAATCCGCGGAGGAGACCGTTCGGCTCATCGAAGCGGAGGGGGGCACCGCGCTCGCAGCACGTGTAGACGTGCGGGACCGGGGGGAGATCCAGGCGGCGGCTGCCCTCGCGAAGGAGGCGTGGGGAAGCCTCCATCTCCTCGTCAACAACGCTGGACTCGTGACCAAGCACTCGCTTGCCGACCTCACGGAGGAGGCCTGGGACCTCGTGCTTGACGTCAACCTCAAGGGCCAGTTCCTCGTCGCGCAGGAGGTGTCGAAGCTCATCACCGAGTCGGGCGGCGGCGCGATCGTGAACCTCTCCACCGTCGAGGCCCTGGTCGTCGTGACGAGCGGCACGACGGCGCAGCCCCACTACAACGCGAGCAAGGGCGGCGTCCCAATGCTCACGAAGGCGCTCGCGGTCGAGCTTGCCGGTGCCAACATCCGCGTCAACTGTGTCGCACCCGGCCCCATTGCCACCGATTTCTTCGACTACGAAGCCGTGACGAGTGACAAAGGACTCGCGTTCATGAAACAGCGGTTGTTGATACCCCGGATCGGCC
>DATCXP010000256.1:0-4998 GCA_036565765.1 Terrimesophilobacter sp. | reverse complement strand
GGCCGGCGCCCGCCTGCGGCTGTCGATCCTCTCCGCCCCGCCGGAGTTGCGCGAATTCGACGACCGGATCGCCGGAGTGCGCGGCCAGAAGGAGTCCGCGATCGAGGAGCAGGACTTCGAGAAGGCCGCCTCACTGCGCGACGAGGAGAAGAAGCTGCTCGGCGAGCGGCTGCGCCTCGAGAAGCAGTGGAAGAACGGCGAGGCCGGAACGACCGGGATCGTCGATGAGGGCATCATCGCGGAGGTCCTGGCCGCTGCGACCGGCATCCCGGTGTTCAAGCTCACCGAGGAGGAGACCGCGCGTCTCGTCTTCATGGAGAAGGCGCTGCACCAGCGCATCATCGGCCAGGAAGAGGCCGTCGCGGTTCTGGCGAAGACGATCCGCCGCACGCGGGCCGGCCTCAAGGACCCGAAGCGGCCATCCGGTTCGTTCATCTTCGCCGGCCCGACCGGCGTTGGGAAGACCGAGCTGGCCAAGGCGCTCGCGGAGTTCCTGTTCGATGACGAGAACGCGCTGATCTCCCTCGACATGAGCGAGTACGGCGAGAAGCACACCGTCTCACGCCTGTTCGGTGCCCCTCCCGGGTTCGTGGGGTTCGAGGAGGGCGGCCAGCTCACCGAGAAGGTGCGCCGCAAGCCGTTCTCCGTCGTGCTGTTCGACGAGATCGAGAAGGCCCACCCGGACATCTTCAACTCGCTCCTCCAGATCCTGGAGGAGGGCCGGTTGACGGATGGCCAGGGCCGCGTCGTCGACTTCAAGAACACCGTGATCATCATGACCACGAACCTCGGCACGAAGGACATCACCGGAGGCCCGGTCGGCTTCCAGGTGGAGGGCGACACGGCGACGAGCTACGACCGCATGCGCGGCAAGGTCGTCGAGGAGCTCAAGAAGCACTTCAAGCCCGAGTTCCTGAACCGCGTCGACGAGACGATCGTGTTCCCGCAGCTCAGCAAGCCCGAGCTCCTGCAGATCGTGGACCTGTTCACGAAGCGCCTGAGCGAGCGGATGCTGGACCGCGACCTGACCGTCGACCTCACGGTCGCCGCGAAGGAGCGCCTCATCGACGTCGGGTTCGACCCGGCGCTCGGCGCGCGGCCGCTGCGTCGCGCCATGCAGCGCGAGATCGAGGACCGGCTGAGCGAGCGCATCCTGCAGGGTGAACTCGTCGCGGGCGACCACGTCCACGTCGACTTCGTCGACAGTGAGTTCGTATTCACCACGAGCCGCCAGCTCGGCCGCGAGAAGATCGACGAGCTCGAGGCGGCGGAGGTCGCCAAGTAGTCACCCTATGATCGAGACGTGACCTTCTCCGTGCGCCCGGCGCGCACGAGCGACGTCCGGTTCATCCGTGAACTGGTCGAACCGCTCGTGCAGCGCCGCATCCTTCTCGGCAAGGACACGGTCGTGTTCTTCGAGGCGATCCAGGAATTCCGGGTCGCCGAGGATGCCGAGGGCAACCCGATCGGATGCGGGGCCTTGCACGTCATGTGGGAGGATCTCGCCGAGGTGCGCACGCTCGCGGTCGCACCGGACTGGCTGCACAAGGGTGTCGGGCGCGCGCTCATGGCGCAGCTCGAGCAGGACGCGCGGGCACTCGGCCTGAGCCGGCTGTTCTGCCTCACCTTCGAGGTGGACTTCTTCGAGCGGAACGGGTTCGAGCCGATGGCCGAGGAGGAGATCGCCCCGGAGGTCTACGCCGAGCTGGTGCGCTCCCCGGATGAGGGCGTCGCCGAGTTCCTCGACCTCGCCCGGGTGAAGCCGAATACCCTCGGCAACACCCGGATGATCAAATACCTCTGAAGCGGCGGGCCCCGATCCCTTCGAGGCTCGCTACGCTCGCACCTCAGGGGGCGGAGCGCGCGGTCGCACCTTGGGGAACGGAGCGCGCGGTCGCACCTCGGGAGCGTAGTGACCGGTAGAACGGCACGCCGTCGCCGGGCGCGAGTTCCGGGGCACCGCCGTTTACCCTTGTGGCATGTCGACGTTCCGCAATCCTGTCGGCCCCCAGCCGAGCAACGTGTACTGGCGCCGCCGAGTCATCGTCGGCCTCGCCGCGCTCGCGGTCATCGTGATCATCATCCTGATCTTCATCCAGCCACGCGGCGGTGAGCCGACACCGAAGGCGACGGATGTCAAGCAGACGAGCGCGGCATCCACGCCGCCCGCAGACCCCAGCGCCGCCTGCGCTCCCGCGAGCATCAAGCTCGACGCCGTGACGGACAAGATCGCATACGCGGCTGGCGAGAATCCGATGATCAGCCTGACCATCACGAACACCGGATCGAGCCCCTGCACGATCAACGCCGGCTCCACGGTGCAGGAGCTGATCATTACGAGCGGGAGCGAGAAGTACTGGGACTCGAAGGACTGCCAGTCCGGTGCGGTCGACGCGCCGATCATCCTCGAGCCGAACGTGCCGCAGTCGTCGACTCCGATCGCGTGGGATCGCACGCGATCCTCGGCGTCGACATGCGAGGGTGACCGGCCGAAGGTGCCGGCGGGCGGGGCGAGCTACCACCTCAGTGTGAAAGTCGGCGACATCGAGTCGGAGTCGACGAAGCAGTTCCAGCTGAACTAGGCGCAGTCGTGCGGGCTTCGGCGGCCCCCTTCGAGGCTCGCTTTGCTCGCACCTCAGGGAGCGGTTATGTCGAGACCCCGCACCCTGTCTCAGGTAGAGCCTGTCGAGACCCCGAGCGAAGCCCCCCTTCGAGGCTCGCTTCGCTCGCAGGGAGCGGTTAGCTCAGAACCCGGGAGCGTCTGCCTCTGGCTTCGCCGGCTTCGGGAACGTGAGGTTCACGGCATCCGCAAGCTGACCCGCCCCGGCGTCGAGCACGGTGTCGAAACCGAGCCGTTTCGCCTCCGCGATGCGCTGCTTCGCGTTGGACACCGGGCGGATCTCGCCGGCCAGGCTGATCTCGCCGACCGCGGCGAGATTTCCCGGGAGGGCCCGCTCCTTGTGCGCGCTCACGAGCGCGAGCGCGATCGCGAAGTCTGCTCCCGGTTCCGTCACGCGGATGCCGCCGACTGTCGACACGTACACGTCGAACTTGCCGAACTCGAGCTGCACGCGCCGCTCGAGCACGGCGAGCAGCATGGCCACGCGCGAGGAGTCGACACCGTTCACGACTCTCCTCGGCTGGGGAGCCTGAGTCGGGACGATGAGCGCCTGCACCTCGACCGGCAGCGACCGGCGCCCCTCGACCGCGACCATGACGCAGGTTCCGCTCACGGCCTGGCGGTTGCGACTGAGGAACAGGCCGCTCGGGTCGGCGACCTCCGCGATGCCGTCTCCGGTCATCTCGAAACAGCCGACCTCATCCGTCGGCCCGAACCGGTTCTTCTGGGCGCGGATGAAGCGCAGCGCCGTCTGGCGGTCGCCTTCGAAGTGGCACACCACATCCACGAGGTGTTCGAGAAGGCGGGGGCCGGCGATCGAGCCGTCCTTCGTGACGTGACCGACGAGCAGCACGGGAAGATTGCGGTCCTTCGAGACCCGGATGAGCGTTGCCGCGACCTCGCGCACCTGCGACGGCCCGCCGGCGAGCCCCTCGCTCAGCGAACTGGAGACGGTCTGCACCGAGTCGACGATGAGCAGCTGCGGCTGCACCTGGTCGATCTGGCCGAGCACGGTAGCGAGGTCGGTCTCGGCGGCAAGGTACAGGTTCTCCTGAAGCGCGCCGGTGCGCTGGGCGCGCAGGCGAACCTGGCTCGCCGACTCCTCCGCGGTGATGTACAGCACGCGCTGGCCGCCCTGGGCGGCGCGTGAGGCGACCTCGAGCAGCAGCGTCGACTTGCCGACTCCCGGCTCGCCGCTCAGCAGGATCGTCGCGCCGGGAACGATGCCGCCGCCGAGCACGCGGTCGAACTCGCCGATCCCGCTCGGCCAGTGGGCGACATCCTCGGCCCCGATCTCGGTGATCGGCCGCGCGGCGCGCTCGTCGGTGACCCGCACGGCCTTCATGGAGCGGATGACCCCGGTCGCCTCGGCCGCGTCGACGACGGTTCCCCAGGCCTGGCACTCGCCGCACCGCCCGACCCATCTGATGGAGGTCCAGCCGCACTCGGTGCATCGGAAGTCGGTCGTGGGGCGGGCCATTGTGCCAGCTTAAGCGAGACCGCCGTCACTGCCGTGCTTGTGCACAGCCCGATCCACGAGCGGGAGGAACGCGCTCGCCCACACCCGGTAGCCGCGGTCGTTCGGGTGGAAGAAGTCCGCCGAGGCCTGGTTGAAGGCGACCCGCGCCGCTCCCTGGCGTTTCGTCGCCGCGTGGAGCGGTGCGACGGGGAAGTCGCGTTCGCGGGCGGCCCGGTGGATGATCGCGTTCGCGATCCGTGCGTTCCTCTCGGCCGCACCGAAGAAGAAGCACGGCACCTCCCCGACGATCGTGCCGGCAGGCAGCGCGGCGAGGAGTTCGCGGAGTTCCTTGCCGAACCGGGCGCGATTGAAGGTCGGGATGTCGTTGGCGCCGATCGCGACGGTCACGACATCCGGGTGCAGGCCGACCAGTTGCGGAAGCTGCGTCGCGAGCGCTTCACGCAGCCGCGCGCCGGACACGCTCAGGTTCACGACGCGCACCGACCGGCCCGTGGTCTGGCGGAGGTGCGCCGCGATCGTGCCGACGTAGCCGCGGTGCGGCCGGCTCGCTCCGACACCCTGCGCGGCGGAGTCGCCGAGGGCGAGATACAGCAGCTCGCCCGGCTTGGCTCCCTGCTCGCGCCACCACTTGGCGTTGAGGTGGAGGGTGTTCGCGATGCGCTCAGCCCCGTGGCGCTTCCGTCGGAGGAGCAGGCGGATCCACAGCCCGATGCCGGCGGCAAGCACGATCGCCAGGATCGCGATGCTGATGGCCGGATGCACCCGAGAATCCTAGTTCCCCGCGGTGCTTGCATGCCGACATCACCGGGCTCGGAGTCCAACGCTCGTGTGTACTAAACTCTCTCCCGGTACCGTGTCCGAGTGGCCGAAGGTGCAACTCTCGAAAAGTTGTGTGGGT
>DATCXP010000250.1:0-6756 GCA_036565765.1 Terrimesophilobacter sp. | reverse complement strand
GGCCGGCTCCCGAGACTCGACCGGGGCCTTCGGCTCTGCTGGGGCCTGCACCTCGGCCGGAGCCTGAGGCTCGGCCGGCGCCGTCGCATCGCCGGCGACCGGCACACTCGCTTCGGCAGACGGAGCCTGCTGCTCCGCGACCGGCTCCTGGTGCTCGACCACGGGCGCGATCGTGCTCGCGGCGATCTTGGCGAGAGCGTTCTTCACGTCCTCGGTGATCGCGTGGGTTCCGCCGTTGCCGCTGCCGCCCTTCGGAGAAGACTGCTGGTTCCCCTTCCCCCGGCGCTTGGGCTCCGGCTGGGGCGACTGGCGGTGCTTCGTCACCGGATCGTGATGCACGATGATCCCGCGACCGGAACAGACCTCACAGGGCTCGCTGAACGACTCGAGAAGCCCGAGGCCGAGCTTCTTGCGCGTCATCTGCACGAGCCCGAGCGAGGTGACCTCGGCCACCTGGTGCTTCGTGCGATCCCGGCTGAGGCACTCGACGAGCCGACGGAGAACGAGATCGCGGTTCGACTCGAGCACCATGTCGATGAAGTCGACGACGATGATCCCGCCGATGTCGCGCAGCCTCAGCTGGCGGACGATCTCCTCGGCGGCCTCGAGGTTGTTCTTCGTGACGGTCTCCTCGAGGTTGCCGCCGGAGCCGACGAACTTGCCGGTGTTCACATCGACGACGGTCATAGCCTCGGTGCGGTCGATCACGAGCGAGCCGCCGGAGGGCAGCCAGACCTTGCGGTCGAGCGCCTTCTCGATCTGCTCCGAGATGCGGTACTCGTCGAACGAGTCCACCGTGCCGTCGAAGCGCTGCAGCCGGTCCATGAGGTCCGGCGCCACCTGGCCGAGGTAGGTCGAGATCGTCCTCTCGGCATCCTCCCCCTCGATCACGAGCTTCTGGAAGTCCTCGTTGAAGACGTCACGCACGATCTTCACGAGCAGGTCGGGCTCGCTGTGCAGGAGCGCGGGCGCCTGCACCCTCTCGACAGCCTCGCTGATCTCTGCCCACTGGGCGGTGAGACGGTTCACGTCGAGCGTGAGCTGCTCCTCGGTCGCACCCTCCGCCGCCGTTCGCACGATGACGCCGACGTTCTCGGGGAGAACCTCCTTGAGGATCTTCTTGAGGCGTGCGCGCTCGGTATCCGGAAGCTTGCGGGAGATCCCGTTCATCGAGCCGTTCGGGACGTAGACGAGATAGCGGCCGGGGAGGGAGACCTGGCTGGTCAGGCGGGCGCCCTTGTGCCCGACCGGATCCTTCGTGACCTGCACCAGCACCTTGTCGCCGGGCTTGAGCGCGAGCTCGATGCGGCGGGCCTGCTGCTTGCCGTCCGTGGCGTTCTCGGCTGCGGCATCCCAGTCGACCTCGCCGGAGTACAGCACCGCGTTGCGGCCGCGACCGATGTCCACGAAGGCGGCCTCCATGCTCGGAAGCACATTCTGCACGCGGCCGAGGTAGACGTTGCCGATGAGCGAGGCATCCTGCGTCTTCGCGACGTAATGCTCGACGAGCACGCCATCCTCGAGCACGCCGATCTGGATACGCTCGTGCTTCGAGCGGACCACCATGACCCGGTCGACGCTCTCGCGCCGCGCAAGGAACTCGGCCTCGGTGACGACGGGGCGCCGGCGGCCGGCATCCCGGCCGTCGCGGCGACGCTGCTTCTTCGCCTCGAGCCTGGTCGAACCCTTGACCCGTTGCGGCTCATTGCTCGGTGCCGGCTGCTGACGCGGCTGACGGACCTTGACGACGGTGTTGGGCTGCTGGGCCTCTGCGTCGCCCTCTTCGCCGGAGCGGCGACGTGTCCGACGGCGGAGCGTGCTCGGCTCGTCGCCGTCGTCGTCGTATCCCCCGCGCGTGTCATGGCGTTGTGGAAGCGGCGGGAGGTCAGGGGCCTGGAACAGCGGGGCGAGGGTCGGGATCTTCCTCGCCGGCTTCTCCTCGACGGGGGCGTCGGGTGCCGGCTTCTCCGCGCTGCGGTTCTCGGCTGCGGGCGCCCCTGCCGCGGCATCCCCTGCGCGCGCCGCGGAGTCCAGCTTGTCGGCCGCAGCCTTCGCTGCGGATTTCGGCGGGATAGCCTTCTTCGCCGACGCGCTGCGGGCTTGAGCCTTCTTTACCGGCGCGGCATCGGTCGGAGCGGCCGCCTCCGGTACCGGTGCGTCGACGCGAACCTCCGAGGCAGGCTCGGATGCCGGAGCACTCGCCGCCCTGGACTTCCGTCCGCCAAAGATCCGAGTTCTCTTCTTATCGTTTTCGTTTGTCTCCACCATTGCTGGTGCACTCCTAGCCCGGAGCGGGGAACCGCGCCACCCATCCGGGAATCATCCTCAGTGCGACTCTCCACCACTGGCGGAGCGCCGCTAATCCTTTGCGTCATCACGCTTGCTACCGCGAAACGTCCTTGGGTTCCGCGGTTCTCCGGTTCACTGACCGGGAAGCCTTCTTCGCCGATCCGAGCGCGGCTCGGACGACTGCAGTAATTATCGCACGCCTTTACAGCTTTCCTGCTTTTGGCGCGTGCAATAATCGCGAGGGTGAGTCAGACCCAGCCGAACGGGCGACCGATCGTCCTCGCCCTCTTCCTCGTGATCGCCGGCGCTGTGGGGCTATACGCCTCCTGGGAGCTGACGATCGCGAAGTTCGAGACGCTGCTGCATCCGGATACGAATCTCGGCTGCGACTTCAGTGTCCTCGTGCAGTGCGGCAGGAATCTCGAGTCGTGGCAGGGATCCGTCTTCGGGTTCCCTAACCCGCTGATCGGCCTTGCCGGGTTCGTCGCACCGATCGCCGTCGGGGTGGGCGTCCTCGCGGGAGCCCGCTTCGCGCGCTGGTTCTGGATGCTGTTCAACCTCGGCGTCGCAGGCGCGTTCGCGTTCGTGTGCTGGCTCATCTACCAGAGCATCTTCGCGCTCGGAACGCTGTGCCCGTGGTGCATGGTCGTGTGGACCGTGACGATCCCGCTGTTCTGGGCGGTCACGCTCTACAACCTGAAGGCGGGCAACTGGGCCGTGGGAGGCCGTGCGCGCAGGTTCTTCGCGACCGCGTACGGCTGGCTGCCACTCATCGCACTGCTGAGCTACCTCGTCGTCGCCGGACTCGCGCAGTTCCGCCTCGACCTCATCGACAATCTGTTCTGACTCGCCGAGTGATGGTCATCCGGACGACTGAGGGTGCCGAGGCATTCGGTCTCGTCCGATTGGACCCCAGTCAGGCGGAACTGGGCTGATACCGACGACCTTCCCTGGCGTCGGTCAGCTGAACCAGAGCGCAAGCTCCCGAGCGGCCGATTCCGGCGAGTCGGAACCGTGCACGAGGTTCTGCTGCACCGCGAGCCCCCAGTCTCGCCCGAGGTCGCCGCGGATGGTCCCCGGCGCCGCCGTTGTCGGGTCCGTCGTCCCGGCGAGGGCCCGGAACCCCTCGATCACCCGGTTTCCCGCGACACGGATCGCCACGACCGGCCCGCTTTCCATGAACTCGACGAGCGGCTCATAGAACGGCTTGCCCAGGTGCTCCTCGTAGTGCCTCGCGAGCAGGTCACGGTCGGCCTGCACGAACCGGATGTCCACCAGCTGGTATCCCTTCGCCTCGATGCGGCGCAGGATCTCACCGGTGAGACTGCGGGCGACGCCATCCGGCTTCACGAGCACGAGGGTTTCTTCGACCGGGGCGTTCATGGGTTCTCCTTGGTTGATTCTGAGGCGAGATGCCGGTTGCGTGCGTCGAGGCGACGTCCTGTAATGAAGCAGTAGATCCAGATCGCGACGAAACCGGCGCCGACGAAGAACATGAGCGGCAGGAGGAAGCCCGTTGCGACAACCACCGCCTGGAGAACCCAGCCGACCCAGACTCCCCAGCCGAAGCGCAGCAGCCAGGCCGCGAGGATGAGCAGGACGAACAGGGCGGCGCCGCCGCCGAACGCCGCAGCGGGCGGGATGACTCTCAGCCCGAACGCCGTGACCGTCACGAAGAACATGAGGGCCGCCTCGAGCCCGAGCGCGATCGACAGAAGCGACTCCGAGACGGTACGGGTGCGTCGGGGCTTCGCCCCTCCGGATGCTTCCGTCATCTCTTCCATCCTTGTTCGGTGGCGATCTCGATCGCCTCACCGATCAGGGTAATCGACCCCGTGACGAGCACTGCGCGACCTGGCCCCGCATCCGCCCACTCGCGCGCCTCGGACAACGCGCCCTCGAGAGTGCCGAACTCGAGGCGCGTCGCATCGTGGGTCCACTGCGCCACCTGGTCGCTGAGCTCCTCCGCCGGGATCGCCCGGTCGGATTTCGACTGCGTGACATGGATGCGCGCGGCAAGCGGCGCGAGGGCGTCGACGATCCCGTGGGCATCCTTGTCGGCAAGAATCCCGACGACGAGAACGAGCTCCTTGAAGTTGAAGTACGCGGGGATCGCGAGCGCGAGCGCCGTCGCGCCGTGCGGATTGTGGGCCGCATCGATGATCACGGTCGGCTCCGTGCCGAGGATCTGCAGCCTGCCGGGCGAGGTCGCCGTCGCCAGCCCTTCGGCGAGGATGTCGTGATCGAGCGGCTGCTCCCCGCCGCCGAGGAACGACTCGACGGCCGCGATCGCGAGCGTGGCGTTCGCCGCCTGATGGTCGCCGAAGAGCGGAAGGAAGAGATCCGCATAGCGGCCCGCGATCCCGCGGACGGTGATCACCTGTCCGCCGACCGCGATCGTCGTCGACTCGAGCGCGAACTGCTCCCCCTCGACGGCCAGGCTCGACTCGGTGAGGCCCGCGGCGCGCTGGATGGCTGCGAGAGCATCGGGGACCTGCCGCGCGGAGACGATCTTCGCAGCCGGCTTGATGATGCCCGCCTTCGTTGTCGCGATCTCGGCGATCGTGCTGCCGAGCCGCTGTGTGTGGTCGAGCGCGATCGGTGCGAACACGGCTACCTGCCCGTCCGCTACGTTCGTGGAGTCCCACTCCCCGCCCATGCCGACTTCGAGCACGACGACGTCGACCGGCGCATCCGCGAAGCACGCGAACGCGAGAACCGTGAGCGCTTCGAAGAACGTCAGCGGCAGCTCGCCCGCCTCGATCAGTTCCGCGTCGACCATTGCTAGGTAGGGCTGGATGTCATCCCAGTTCGCGGCGAGCGCCTCGTTGCCGATCGGCTCGCCGTCGATCACGATGCGCTCGTTCATGCGCACGAGGTGCGGGCTCGTGAGAAGGCCCGTGCGCAGCCCGTAGGCGCGCAGGATGCTCTCCGCGATGCGGCTCGTACTGGTCTTGCCGTTCGTCCCCGTGACATGGATGATCGGGTACGACCGCTGGGGGTCGCCGAGGAGCGCGGCGACGCGACGCGTGGGTCCCAGCCGCGGCTGCGGATTCGCCTCGCCGACCCGCGCGAGCAGTTCGGCGTACACCCGGTCGGCCTGCGTCTGGAACAGCGCGTTGTTGCCGATCTCGGGGTCTTCTGATTCGCGCTTCTTAGACATCTGTCCCCTTGCCGTGGCGGTGGAGCTCGACGAGCGCCGCCTGAGTATTCGCGTACTGCCCTGCCGCCACGATCGAACGGTAGGCATCGCCCGTTCCGTGCACCGCGGCGAGCTCCTCGAGGTCCCCGAAGGTGCCGCCGAAGGACTCAGCCGAGCGTACCTCGATCCGCATGGCGAGTGTCTCCTCGGCGATCATGTCGGTGAAAGCCCCGACGCTCGCCGCCTCCGCGGCCGAATCGAAGTAGAGCCTCAGGTCGATCCGGTCGGTGACGTCGAGGCCCGCCGCCCTTCTGGTGTCCTGCACGGCCCGGATGAGGTCCCTCGCGAGCCCCTCGGCCTCGAGCTCGGGGGTGGTTCGGGTGTCGAGCAGGACGAATCCGCCGCCGTCCAGGAATGCGACCGCGTTCGCCGGGTCGCTCGCCTCCAGGACGAGCTCGTATTCACCGTCGACCAGCTCGGTGCCGCCGACGACCACGGTCTGGCCGGATTGACTCCAGTCACCCGACTTCGCCGCCTGGATGACACCTTGCACATCCTTGCCGATGCGTGGGCCGAGCGCCCTCGCGTTGACCGAGAGCCTGCGGGTGACACCGAATTCGGCGAGGCTGCCCTCGGACAGCGGGGCAAATCCCAGCGACTTGATGTTCAGCTCATCCTTCAGGATGTCGCCGAACTCCTCGAGGCCGCTGCTGTCGCCGACGACAGTGAGCCCCGCGAGCGGGAGCCTCACCCGCAGTCCGGTCGACTTGCGCAGTGCGAGCCCCGCGGAGGCGATCTCGCGCACGCGGTCCATCGCACCGACGAGGGCGTGGTCCTCGGGGAACAGATTCGCATCTGGCCAGTCCTCGAGGTGCACGCTGCGCCCGCCGGTCAGGCCCTTCCAGATGGTCTCGCCGACGAGCGGGATGAGCGGGGCTGCGACCCGCGTCACGGTCTCCAGGACCGTGTAGAGCGTGTCGAAGCAGTCCGGGTCGTCGCCGATCCAGAACCGGTCCCTGCTGCGCCGGACGTACCAGTTCGTGAGCACGTCGGCGAAGTCGCGCAGTTTCGCGGAGGCCATCGGCGAGTCGAGCGCTTCGAGGTCATCGGTCACCTCGACGACGAGCCTGCGGGTCTTCGCGAGAAGATACCGGTCGAGAACGTTCGTGGAGTCGGTGCGCCAGGTGGCGAGGTAGCCGGACGCGGGGGTCTCGACAGGCTCGACCGGAGACATCACCGCCTGCGCGGTCTCGACAGGCTCGACCGGAGAAGCAGCGCTCGCGCTGAGCTCTGTCGAAGCGCTCGCGCTGAGCCCCGTCGAAGCG
>DATCXP010000238.1:0-5971 GCA_036565765.1 Terrimesophilobacter sp. | reverse complement strand
AGCCGAGTGCGGCGGCAGCGGCGAAGTCGAGCCCGGGCGGGATCGCCACGAGGTTCGTGTCGGCCTCGGCGATCGCGACGAGCTCGGCGAAGGATCCCCACTGCGTGAACCCCGGCTGCATCTGGTTGTCGCACACCTGCTGATTCCCGAGAAGGCACTGCTCGCAGCGCCCGCAGGCGCACACGAACGGCACGGTCACCCGGTCGCCGGCACTCCAGAGCGTGACCTCGGAACCAACCTCCTCGATCACCCCGGCGAGCTCGTGGCCGGGAACGTGCGGAAGACGGATGCTGTCATCGTGCCCCATCCAGCCGTGCCAGTCGCTGCGGCACAGGCCGGTCGCGCGCACCCGGATGACGGCGCCGGCAGGTGGGCACTCCGGCGCGGGAGTGTCGATTACCTCCGGCAGAGCGCCGAATTCGTGGAACAGTACCGCCTGCATGGCTCTCCTTCCCGGCACCAGTGAGTTCAGACCAAGGGATGGCGCGGCGCGCGCGGCGGCGGGGGAGGCGGCACGAGTCTGACTGCGGTGACCTCCGAGAGCGGAATCGCCACGAGACCCCTTCGGGTCTCCACGACGCATTCGGCCTCGCCGCGCTCGCGCAGGTACCCGAGAGCATCCGTGAAGCCGCCGTCTATGCGCCGGCGCACGGTCATCCGCGTGCCCAGCGGCACGGAGGCGATGAGCTGGGCCGGGTCGGTCATGCCGCTAGCCTATTCGTGTTCCGAAGCCCTCGGCCCGCCGGTGCGGCCGCTAGGACTCGTTCGCGATCACGAGAGGGCTACCCTCCGCGTCATCAGCGGATGTGATCAGCAGTTCTCCCTCGGAGAGCGACTCCGGCATCACGTCCCGGTCGATCGTCGTCGCGAGCGGCACCTCCTTGACGAAGCAGAGCAGCACGAACGCGCCGAGCGCGAGCGGGACCATCCAGAGGAACAGCGGCGTGAGCGCGTCATTGTAGGCCTGGTCGATGACCGTGCGGATGGCGTCCGGCAGGTGCTTCACGGCATCAGGAGTGAGGGAGTGGGCGCCGCCGTCGCCGAGCGCGGCGCTCACCGGCATCCGTTCGGCCAGCAGGTCGAACAGTCGGGTCGCGAACAGGCTGCCGACGAAGGCGCTGCCGAGCGTCGCACCGATCTGGCGGAAGTAGTTGTTCGCGGCAGTCGCCGTTCCCACCATGCGCACGTGGAAGGTGTTCTGCACGATGAGCACGAGGATCTGCATGCTCGTTCCGAGCCCCATGCCCATGACGGCGAGGTAGCCGCAGAACACCCACAGCGGGGTCTGGGGCGTCATGCTGCTGAGAAGGGCGAGACCCGCGGCGACGAACAGGGAACCGGCCATCGGCATCCACTTGTACCGGCCGTACCGACTCACGAGCCAGCCGGTGACGACGGAGGTCACGAGCAGTGCCCCCATCATCGGGATCATGAGCAGGCCCGCAGTCGTCGCGTCCTGGCCGAACGTCATCTGCAGGTAGGTGGGCAGGTACCCGATGACGCCGAACATCGCGACGCCGGTGAGAAGGCCTGCGCTCGTCGTGAGCACGAAGTTGCGCTCGCGGAACAGGTGCATCGGGATGATCGGCTCCGGTGTGTGCAGCTCGACGACGACGAAGAGGATGCCGGTGACGATCGTTCCGGCGGCGAGCAGGAGGATCTGCAGTGAATCCCAATCGTAGACGCTGCCTCCCCAACTCGCGATGAGCACGAGGCACGTCGTCGCGGCGGCGAGCAGCGCCATGCCGAAGACGTCGATGCGCGGTCGCACGGTGGTGTCGTGCTTCGGGAGGTGCAGGAAGGCGACGGCGGCGGCGAGGGCGAGGATGCCGAGCGGGATGTTGATCCAGAACGTCCAGCGCCAGCCGATGCCCTCGGTGAACCAGCCGCCGAGCAGCGGGCCGGCGACGGAGGACACCGCGAAGACCGCGCCCATGACGCCCATGTACTTGCCGCGCTCGCGGGCGGGAACGACATCCGCGATGATCGCCTGCGAGAGGATCATCAGGCCACCGCCGCCGATGCCCTGGACGACTCTGGCAACGATGAGCATGTTCATGTCGCCGGCGAGGCCGCCGAGCACCGAGCCGACCATGAACGCGGTGATGGCGAACAGGAGCAGGCCCTTGCGGCCGATAAGGTCGCCGACCTTGCCGTAGATCGGCATCATGATGGTCGAGGCGAGGATGTACGCCGTCATCACCCAGAGCATGAGGTCCACACCGTTCAGCTCGCCGACCATGGTCGGCATGGCCGCGCTCAGCACTGTCTGGCTCAGCGAGGCGAGCAGCATGGCGAGCATGAGCCCGACGAAGAGCAGGATCAGACCGCGCTTGGTTTCGTGGGAACGGCGAATGGGGCTCCGTCGGGATGTGACGGTCGGTGAAGCGTCAGAAGGCATTACAGCATATTTGCACAGATTGCAAATATGCACAATTTGAATCGGCGAACCGTGGGTAAATTGCAAAGATCATGGTACGAAAATCTCTACTAATGTGGTAGAATCAGAGCATCATGTTACCCGAACAAAGCATCGATTATCCGGCAGATCCTGATGCCGGCGATATTGACGCCGTGTTCGACTGCCTCGTGGCCCGGCTCGAGAGTTCCAACCCGTTTCTGGATGCCGTCGAGCGTCTGGCCGGGCTCGATCGCGAGGAGGCCCGGCGGTTCGCGGAGCGCTCCCTCATCTACGCGGGGCTCATCGCGCAGAATCTCGCGGAACAGGGTCCGGGAGCGTCATTCGAGCTGGCGTTCCGCTCGCTGACGGCCGAACTCGCGATCGCCGCCCGGGTTTCGGATCGCACGATGCAGGCCAGGCTCTCCGAGGCGCTGACCCTCGTCGACGACTTCCCACTCACCCTTCACGCACTGCAGTGCGCAGAGCTCTCGATCGCCCACGCGCGCGTCGTGATGACCGCAGGCTCGTCGATCTCTGACCCGGCGCGCCGGGCCGACTACGAATCCTCGGTCATCGCGCGGGCGGCATCTGTCACTCCCGGCCGGCTACGTCGGCTCGCTCAACTCGCCGCCGAGAAGGTCGCGGGGGTCGGCTTCGCCGAGCGCCATGCGAAGGCGAAAGAGGGCCGATCGGTCCGCAGCTTCGAGACCGTGGACGGGATGTCCGAGGTCGTCGCAACAGTCCCGACGGTGCTCGCGGCAGGCATCATGGACCGTCTCACGGCGATGGCCAATGCGGTGAGGCTGGCCAATCCGGATGACCCTCGCACGCTGGATCAGCTCCGCGCAGATCTCTTCTGCGAGCTCCAGCTCACGGGCGAGGCCACGGGCGACGTCCACTCCGGGGTCACCGGCATCCGCGCCGAAGTCGCCATCGTCATCCCCGCGCTGACACTGCTCGGCAAGGGCGACGAGCCCGCGACGATCCTCGGCGGCGGACCGATCGGCCTCGATGACGCGCTGCAACTGACCGCGGAGGCGCCGTCGTTCCTCCGGGTGATCACCGACCCGGTGACCGATCTGGTCCTGGCGACCGACAACTATCGCCCGAGCGAACGACTGCGACGACATCTGCGGATGCGGGACGGTCGATGTCGCTGTCCCTCCTGCAATCGTGCGGCCTGGCGAAGCGACATCGACCACACGATCCCGTTCTCCGAGGGTGGTCCCACCGAGGTGGGCAATCTCGAAGTCCTCTGCCAGGGCCACCACACCATCAAGCACCTCTCGGGGTGGGGGCTGCGCCAAGTGAGCCCTGGTGTGCTGGAGTGGACGACCCCGCACGGCATCGTCGTGGTCGACCGTCCGGACACGCCGGTGCGGTTCAGCGACTGACGGTTCAGCGACTGAGTGTCGTACGTACCGCCTCATGTAACCGCCCGTTGGTCGCGAGCGCTGAGCCATGCCATGGCCCGGCTTCTCCGTCCATCGAGGTGAACGTTCCGCCGGCCTCCTGCACGATGGGGAACAGGGCGGCCATGTCGTAGGGCTGCAGGCCGAACTCGCCCGCGACATCCACGAGACCCTCGGCGACCATCATGTACGGCCAGGCGTCGCCATAGTCGCGGTTGCGCCAGGTGGCGCGCATGAGGTCGAGGTACTGCGTCAGGCGCCCGGCCTCCTCGAAGCGGTCGAGGCCGCTGCAGGCGATCGAGGCGTGCTCGAGGTCGGCTACCTGGGAGACCCGGATGCCGTGCTCTGCCCCGTCGAGCTCCCTCGTGAACGCTCCGAGCCCGTTCGCACCCCACCAGCGTCGGCCGAGTGCGGGAGCACTCACGACGCCGAGCATCGGAACGCCGTCGACGGCGAGGGCGATCAACGTGGCCCACACGGGTACGCCGCGCAGGTAGTTCGCGGTGCCGTCGATCGGGTCGATGATCCACTGGCGACGCGATTCGCCCACCGTCCCGTACTCCTCGCCGTATATGGAGTCTGCGGGACGGCTCGCGGCAACGCGCGCGCGGATGGCGGTCTCGACGGCCTTGTCGGCATCCGTCACGTGCGTCATGTCGGGCTTCATCGTCACGACGAGGTCGTTCGCGCGGAATCGCTCGCGGGAGATGGCGTCGGCGGAATCCGCCAGCTGCAGGGCGAAATCGAGATCGGAGGCGAGGGTCGGATCGGTCACCCCCCAAGGCTATCGCCGAGCCTCTGAACGAAAACGACGGAGATCAGCGCGAGTATGGACGAATCGGTGCGATTCTGCGGATGATGTGGGTCCTTCTCCGTCGAATTCGTTCGTTCTCCTGGTAGCGAGGGTTTCTCGCGACGGAGTAGCATTCGCGAAAGCACCACGCGTTCCAACCTGAAGGAGCTTGGTCCGGTTGACCAGATTGGCAATCTCTGCGATAGGAACCATGTGAGGGTCGGTTGACATCCTCAAGGTTGCAGCACCGCGCTCGCTGGGTGCCGTGGGCGCTGTTTGCGTGTCAGCTCGTGATCACGGCGCTGGTAATTGGTGTTCTCAGCGTCGTTTTGGTGGTGCAGCTGACGCTGGTGCCAGGTGCCATCCTTGGGGAGTTCGACGACATCCTGACCTTTTCGGTGAGCGTGGCCTTCACTGGCGTCGCCGAGATCGTCGGGGCTCTCATCGTCTTCGCGGTGACAGGCCTGCTCGTTGGGCTTCTCGGACTGCCCGTCAGGTTGATTCCTTCGCTGCGACGAGCCTGGCTCGGCAACGGAGAAGTGACGATTGCCGGAGTGGTCGCCGGGGCTGTCCTTCTCATCGTCTCCTATGTGCCATTCGGGGTGTGGGAACAGGTTCGGTTCGAGAACAACACGTACCCCGTGTTCGCACCGAGTCCGTGGCTGCTTCTCCTCGGATGGATCCTGCTGGCGTTGTCCCTTTCGCTTCTCGTGTGGCCGTGCAGGTGGTTACCCCGCAAGGCCCGCGAGTGGTGGACGGAAACTCAGTTGACGCCGCGCCGCGGATAGCCGCACGGTGGGCGCGCCCCCGAGATTCTCAGGCCAGGGTCGCAAGCAAGCGCTGCAGCGAGTCGAGGCGGAGTTTGCCGGTCTCGCCGAGCTCCCCGGCGGCGACGCGCTCGTTGATCGCGCAATCCGGCGCGGAGGGAAGGTGAGTGCAACCTCGCGGGCAGTCCTTCGCGATCTCGGCCAGGTCGGTGAACGACCTGAGGATGTTGTCAGGGTTCACGTGCCCGAGACCGAACGAGCGCACGCCGGGGGTGTCGATGATCCAGCCGTCGCCCACCCGGTACGAGATGCTCGACGACGAGGTGTGCCGGCCACGACCGGTCACCGTGTTGACGCGGCCGATCGCGCGGTGGGCATCCGGGACGAGGGCGTTCACGAGCGTCGACTTGCCGACCCCGGAGTGCCCGACTGCCACCGTCGTGTGTTTGCTGAGCAGAGTGCGCAGGCGATCGAGCGGGAAGTCCTCGTGCTCGCTCGTCACGACCGTGAGGTCGAGTCCGGCGAAATTCGCTAGGAACTCGGCCGGGTCTGCCAGGTCGGTCTTCGTCAGGCACAGGATGGGCGCGATGCCGGCGTC